>PLXM01000161.1 GCA_003153235.1 Rhodospirillales bacterium | reverse complement strand
TTCGTTCTTCAGCCGTTTGACGGACGCGGGGGGGCTCTCGTCGTTATCCTGATTGTAAGGCGGAAGATCATCAATTTGCAGTTGTTTGAACAAAAATTCAGCCGGTGCCAGTTTTACAATAGCATTTGCCAGTTTGCGATTGAATGAGTCTTTACGAAGGCTGCCCACGACGACGGCAATTTGGTAATGGTTCATGACGATTCCTTATAAAAGTTATGGCGTTTTAGGGGATTATTTAGTACTTACGGTCGTTTGATTTAAGCTCTGGATCTTCTCCTGATGCTGCTCGAGCTTAGGGAGTGTGTCAGCTGCGAATTTTTTCAGATCATCATTGTCGCCATTCTGTGCGTAGTTCTTAAATAGAGAGACAGCATTATCATGGGCGTCTGTCTGTGCCAGGATATATAAGCCATCGAAGCTCGCTGCCGATGCCGATTTCAAGCCATCCAGTGTTTTCTGATGTCCCGTATCCAGATTCTTGGCGGGCAAAAGACCAAGTTTTCTGTCAGCGAGTGTCTGTTTGAGAGCGTCGCCGATTTTTGTATGATCTGCGATCATCATCAGCGCAAAGTCCTTGACTTCCGGCATCGTGGCCCGCTTTACGGCGAGTTGGCTGGATACAATTTCGAACTGGTTTCCGATAGAGGCTTTCTGAATAAAGTCTTTTGTTACTGCTGAGGGCGCTTCTTGCGCGAAGGCCTGGAGGCAAAAGGATGTTGCCACTATAAAAGAAAGTATTACCGTACGGGCTGCAAAGTTCATAAGTCTCTCCTTAATAATACATAAATGTAACATAGCACCAACATAGCGCCAACATAGCACGAACGTTGTCTATCTCTTTCAGTTCCTGTCTGGGAGCCTGTATGCCATCAGACAAATTTGTGACTGGGTGTATAAAAATAAGAAAGTATTCTGGCCCGCCCATCTTCAGATGGAACTTAATACTTCCGGTGCGCGTTAACGATTAAGCAGTGGAATATTCAGCGGCATTAAGGGGGAATCGATGAAAACGGCATCCGCCAACTCTAAAAAGCTGGCGGAGGCCTTTGTACTGGAAGGGGAATGGACAGTGCAGCATGCCCCCGCACTGGAAAAATCGATTATTGACTGGAAACAGCATGCTTCTGGCAGAGCTTACCAAGTCAACCCAGAATTTCTTGAAAAGCTGGATACAGCTGGCGCCCGGCTGATTCAGAAATATTTTTCAGACGCCCGTTTCACCAAGCCATTCAAGCCGCAGCAGCAGGCATTGCTCAACTTCGTTTCATCTATAGCTGTGCAAAAATCAGCCAAGAATGGGCTACATAAAAACAAGGGCTTCTTTTATTCTATCGGCGAAAAGACAATGTTTTCCATTGGCTTTATTTATGAGCTGATGGCATTCATCGGGATCGTTTTTACGCGCTTCGGAAAAAACATTCTCTCTCCCGCCCATTTCCGTCTGCCGTCTATTGTGCGCCATATAGAAGAAACAGGTTTAAGGGCGTTACCGATCATTTGTCTCATGGCTTTCGGCATCAGCGCTGTCATTTTCTATCAGGGCGCGACCCAGCTGCAGAAACTTGGCGCGGATATCTATACTATCGACCTGACGGTCATTTCGCTGTTGCGTGAAATGGCGTTATTGATGACCGCAATCATGGTGGCAGGCCGGTCCGGCAGTGCGTTCGCGGCCGAAATTGGTGTCATGAAACTGCGTGGCGAGGTTGATTCTTTAAAAACAATGGGCATCGACCCGGTGGAGGCACTCGTCGTTCCGCGCCTGCTGGCACTTCTTATTACACTGCCGTTGCTGAGCTTTATCGCTGATATTGTTGGTCTTGCAGGGGGCGGCCTGATGTCACACTTTATGCTGGGCCTCTCGGCGGCCCAGTATATCGATCGCGTACAACAGGTTGCGACACCAGCGATGTTTTTTATTGGCATGATCAAAGCACCTGTCATGGCTTTCGTCATCACTATCATCTGCACCTATCAGGGAATGAATGCGTCTGGCTCAGCTGAAAACGTCGGCAAGTTAACAACGCTTGCCGTTGTACAATCGATTTTCATGGTCATCATGGCGGATGCCCTGTTTTCCATCGTCTTTTCAAAGATGGGAATGTAACCATGAAGGCTGTGATGGAGGTAAAAGATGTCGTTAACCGTTTTGGCTCCCAAACAGTACACAACGGCGTAGATCTTGAGCTGCGAGAAGGTGAAATTCTTGGACTGGTCGGGGGTTCTGGTTCCGGGAAATCTGTGTTATTGCGTACAATACTCGGCCTCCGGCAGCCAACAAAAGGCAAGGTTCTTATCCACGGCAAGGATATTTATACATTATCTGAAGAAGAACTGAAGGAAGAACGGAAAAGCTGGGGCGTATTATTTCAGGATGGCGCTCTCTTTTCTGGGTTAAGCGTCCTTGATAATATTGCATTGCCCATGCGGGAACATACAGATATGTCAGAGGATGCTATTACAAACCTGGCGTTGTTCAAGCTTGATGTTGTGGGGCTTGAACCTGACGTCGCTTATAAATTTCCTTCTGAGCTTTCTGGCGGCATGGCGCGCCGCGCGGCACTTGCCCGCGCGCTTGCTCTTGATCCATCGCTGCTATTGCTTGATGAGCCGACCGATGGCCTCGATCCCGTCGCCGCTGCAGAATTTGACGCACTTGTCTTGTCCCTGCGGGACATCCTTGGTCTCAGCCTCCTTATCATTACACATGATCTTGATACGATCATCACGGTTTGTGACCGCATCGCAATGCTTGTGGACAAGAAAATCAAGACGGGCTCTCTCTCTGAGATGGAGCATTCACGCAATCAGGAAATACAGGCATATTTTGGCGGTATACGCATGAAACGTCATGGCAAAAAAATGGTGAAGGAACACTAAAATGGAAAAGAAAGCGCATTACTATCTGGTTGGAGTGTTTGTTACGATCTCATTTATTAGTCTCATTGGTTTTACGATCTGGCTTGCCAGCCCGAGCATCAGGGGTAATGGCGACTTATATACTGTCTATTTCGCCGATCCTGTCGATGGGATTGCGGAAGGCACTACCGTAACCTATCGTGGCGTTGATGTCGGCAAGGTGCAGAAGGTACGCCTTGATCCTGACCAAGTTAATCTGATCAAAGTTGATATCACCGTGAGCGCGCGCGCGCCGGTTCATGAAAATACAAAGGCAGAGATCATGACACAGGGCATCACTGGGCTGACTCAGCTTGAGCTGACGACAAGCCCGAATGACACCGCCCCACCTAGAAATGTCATAGGTGAGAAATATCCGGTTCTCAAGGGAAGTCCGTCCAAATTATCCGAGATCATGGAGACTATCTCCAAATTCACAACGGAAGGTGCGGCGGCGGCGGACTCGATGCATAAGCTGTCCGATCAGTTACGGGCCAATCCATCGCAGATCATCTTTGGTGCAAAAAAGAATAAGGGCCAGCGCCCTTCTTCTGCAGAATAAATTGAGAGTGACCGTTGAGGAAGATGATCCGGCTGCTCATGAACGGGTGTTATCAGGTACACCGGACAACGTATCTTGATAGCTGTGATTTATTACGTTTAATGTATCGGGTTTTATGGCCAAGATCACCCTTTAATCACTGCCTCCTAACCTGAGATGATCCAGGAAGCTCAGTATTAAGTTATACAGAGCCATTTTTCATGCCATTATGTGTACGGGGTGTTTTGTTATTCTAAATAAGAAATCAGGGGGGATCGTTAATCATGTCTACTATCAGCATCAAAAGGATTCTGTTCGCAGGTACAGCACTCGTTGCAGTATCCGCTTTCTCGCTGCAATCTCAAGCGGCGAACGTTCCGCAAACAGCAACCGGAGTTCTTACATGGGCTTCAAACGGCGCGGCCGATAACAGCACAACCGATGGCACCAAGGCATTGGCCGGTGATGACCTCAATATTGTTACATTTGCCACCACGGTAACAAACAATGGCACCGCAAATGACGGCAGCGGCAATGCGAACACCTTTGCTATCGGTGCATTGACAAACACGGGCGCTATCGCCGGCGGCCCCTTTACAGTTACGACGGGCTCAGCCAATGATCTCGCTGTAACTATAGGTTCTGTCGGATTGGCGGCTTCCACCAGCCAGGGCTCCTTCACAGTAAACAACACCAGCAGCGGTAATGTTAATGCAACTGTCGTTAACGTCACCGGCGCATTCTCATCGACCGGTAATCTGGTTTTGACGAACAGCGACACGACTACTGCAAAAACCGTTACCACGACTGTTGGCGGCAACTATACATCAGCCGGAACATCCACAATCACAGCAGGCAGCTTTGCCGGCGCAGACGCAATCTTAACTCTGAATGGCGGCACGAATACGTTCGGAACCGCTTTAGACCTGTCCGATACAGCCGGGGGCACGGGCGGGCACGCCACTCTGGTTCTGGGCGGCTCTGGCGCACAAACGGTGGCCGGTTCTATCGCTGGCGGGGCAGCCAATGAAGGTACGCTGACTATTACCAACACTGACGCGGCTGGCGGCGTAACATTTGCGGGCACCGTGGGTGGCGGTGGTGACAATCTCTATGCCATTAATGCCAGCGTGGCTAACACAACGACAACCTTTAGCTCCGGCGTGCATGCTACGACGACCAACATTACGGGAGCGGGTACGGTTGCTTTTGGGAGTGGTTCTAACACAACTAATGTTTCATTTGCCGGCAACGATGGTGTTGTAACGCTTGCCGGTGGCGGAACGTTTACCGGCAACGTTGATGACAGTACGACTGCCGATAAAGGTACATTGACCCTTTCAGGCGCCACTACGTTCACAGGTACAGTTGGCGCAACCGATGCTATCAAGGCGCTTAATGCCGGCGTTCAGGGAACAGCTTCAACTTTCTCCAGCACGGTTTCAGCGGGAACGGTCACTATTGACGGCGGCTCCAGCACAGCCTCTGCCGGTTCCGTCGGCTTTGGCAGCTCCCTGACTGCAGGGGCAGGCGGAATGACCGTATCAAGCGAAGGTACTGCCGCCGCCCAGGCAGAAAGCGCGACCGTTACAGGAACGTTTACAGACACAGGAGCTTTAAATGTCACAGCGGCGAATACCTCCGGTGCAAATGCCAAACTAACGTTGAATGGCGCAACAAATACAATTACAGGCGCAACAACTTTAACTGATGGTACCAGTGGTCTTTCCACCTTGGAAATCGGCAACGGCGCATCTGTTACATTTAGCGGCGGGCTTGTAGGTAATGCATCCGGAGAAGGCACATTGACCCTCGATGGCGCAACAAGTGTCTCCGGCGTGATCGGCTCAACCTCGCTGCTGGCTATCAATGCAGGCGCATCCGGCACAACGACTTTTGCCAATGCAGTAACGGCTACTACACTTAATGTAACCGGAACAGGCACTGTGGATTTGAACGGCACCACAGGAGCCAACGTCTCTTTTGCTGGAAACGGCACAGTAAAACTTGGAACGGGCCTGACGCTGACAGGAAACGTCGATACGCCGACTACGGCGGGAACAGGCAAATTTACTTTCGTTGATAACGGTACAGTAACAGGAACATTGGGTGCAACCCACGCTCTGAATGCACTTACGGTGGGCGCTGCCAACACGACGGGCGAACTGGCCACAGTCAATGGCGATCTTGTTGCGGGCAATACAACCAGCATTAGCGGCAATACGCTCGCCACTAACGGTGCATTCACCTTGGGTACTGGCCAGACGCTGAATGCCACGATCACCGGCATTGGCGCAACGGCGAATGGCAAAGTTACAGCCGTGGGCGCCGCTACAGTCTCCAATTCGGCAATACTTGACATCACCGTTGCCTCCGCTGCAACTACGGCAGCAGTTGCCGGCACCACTTATGATTATAACTTTATAACGTCAGGCAGCACCGCAGTCGGCCAGTCTGTCATTATTCACGGCGGTTCGCCATTGTGGACCTTTACACAAGTTGGCAATACGGCGGATCTTGAGATTGCAGCGCACCGCAATACCGTTGCTTCTATCGCCTCCCTTGGAGGATCGGCAAACAATGCCGCTGTCGGAGCAGCATTGGACATAGCAGCTGGCGGAAGTAATGCTGCCTTGACGACAACGTTTGCCAACCTTGCCGCTGCGCCAACAGCGGCTGCGGCTAATAATATCCTTAGCTCGCTCACCCCGACAGTCAACGGCGGTTCTCAAATGGCCGCTTTGGAAATAGGGTCTCAAGTACAGAATATTACGGACAACCGGATGGCTGCACTGCGCGCTGATGACGGCTCGACAGGGGTGGCAGCCGGTGCCTCCGCCAATGATGTCAGCATGTGGTTCCAGGGCTATGGCCAGAATGCCACGCAGGATGAACGTGACTCCATTGCGGGATATACCTCAACCACCTGGGGCGGCGCCGTTGGCGTGGATACGACAAGGTGGGCTAATGACAGTGTATTTGGTTTTGCCCTTAACTACGGCGTGGCAACAGTCGACTCCAAAAACGTCAACACAACATCAACAAATATTGATAATTACGGGCTGACTCTTTACAACACGATTGGCCTCAGTCCCCAGACATTCATAAACGATCAGTTGAACTATGCTTACAATAAAATTGGCAATACGCGTCACAATGCGGGCGGCACGGGCATAGACGCCACTGGCAACACAAATAGCGATCAGTACGGCGCCAAGATAGCTCTGGGCCATGACTATGTGATGGGAAAAACGCTGATAACACCTGATGTATCTGCAGCCTATACCCGGCTAACGACGAATGGCTATAGCGAAAAAGGCAGCGGCCCCAATCTCAACGTAGCGAGCAGCAGCCAGAATAATCTTGATCTTGGCGTAGGGCTTAAAACCGCATGGACATGGCAAGATCCGGATGGCTCGTTGATGAAACCCTCACTGCATGCAGGTTATGACTACGCTGCGATCGACGATAGAATCGACACGACCTCTACTTTCATCGGTAGTCCCGGTGCCACTTTTGTGACGACAGGACCCGTACCCGAGCGTAACAGCTTTAATGCCGGCGCAAGCATTACCTACATAGCATCGTCCGATTGGGACATGTCCGCAAACTACAACTATGAATACAGGACCGACTATACGTCGAACGCCGGCACCTTGCGCCTGACAACGCACTTTTAAGTCTTAAGCGTAAACCGTAATGACTTGAAAGTCAGGTAATTGATGGCCTGCGATTCAGCCCTGATTTTAAAAGTATTTGTTTTTTTACTGGCAAACCTGTAACGGCGCACATCTATCCTGTTAAATAGGAAATTATTTCCGAGGGAAGTTATCGATAGACTGGACTCCGTACCACTTCTTCTTCCAAAAAAATCCAGAGTAATCCATTGATGGACTAAACGCCGAAAGCGCTGAGGGCGGCAACGGCTTGTTCCTTGGTCCACAAGCATATTTCTCTTTTGTTTTTGGTCTCTGTTCCGTCAGCCGTTCTAAAGAGCACATCCTTGGGGAGGTTGTAGGGCGCTGAAAATAAATCAATGCGTTTGTACGATCCTGTCAAAATGTCTTTATTGGAGAAATCACCCGAATTTATGTGGGTGGTTGTTAATAAATAAGCTATGTCCGATTCAATAAAGTTTTTAAGTACCGCCTTTGCATCGGCATAAGACAAGTGAAAAAGACAATTCCTGCAAATCATCAGGTCAGCCGACGGGAATTTACCCTTAGTTAAGTCAATGTCTATAAATTTGACCTTATCGCTTTTATATTTTGCGTTGTTGCCTTCGATCAGCGGCACGACAATATCTCCGCCGGTATAATCAACGGGATAATCCTTAAGCACGCATTGCATCCAGTTAAAATCACCACATGGTGCGTCAAATACCGAGCGGATGGAAAACTTGGCAAACAGCTCCGGCAGGGCTTTTCTTATATTCTCCGTATAGGAGAGCGTTGAGCCGGACCCGCTGACGCTTTCGTCATTTTCCCACCTGTTTGATTTATATATGTCAGTGAAAACATCCTGAATATCGTGGTGGCGAAGAAACCTTATTTCTTTATTCCGCGCCCGCAGCTTTCTGAATCGGGATTGGGATTTGAGAATTCTCGAAACGGCCGGCAGGAGCCCTGTTCTTTTCAACAACAGAAACACCTTCATAGGAATGCCGGATTCCTTGAAGGATTGGTTATCTAGCGATGGTTTCATAGGGCGGTTTCCTTGAAAAGAATATCGGCATCATTTTTATCTGCTGATAATATAAAAAACTTATATCCTCATGATTTATTACGCTTGTGGTGGTCGGTATCCTTGACCAAAGCACTGGTCTTTTTAACAAACCTCTTTACTTTCTTAACCGCGCGCTCTTTCAGGGTCGGTTTCGGAGCAGCCTTGCGTTGCTGAAACAGGAAGTTTTCCCAAGTGGGCGAACCCTCGGTCGGTCGCGCGTGATACCAGAGATTCCCGTACAGCTGCGTGCGCTGATACGACAGGTGATTATACTTCGCCTTGACGCCGTGCATTGTATCATTGTCTGGAGAAAATATAACGATGCTGTTGTTTTCGGTCTGGACCTTTTTGGTCTCGCACCAGTCCCAAGGAACCCAGCACCTGTCTTTGTTCAGGTTGCCTTCCCAATATGTCTGGACGTATTTGTAAGGATCTTTGAACTTCAAATAGTGGGTGTGATGCTCGGATTTTTCTGACGTATCGCCCGGATTGATATTGACCATGAAAGTTGCGGCTTTTTTGCGGATATCCGGATGCGGGCTTATCTCGTATCCGTCCAGATATTTCTGAATGCCGCTGTCGTAGTATACATCGTTGATATCAATGCCAAATTTTTTGGCTAAAACATTCCGGAGTTCACTGCTGTTTACAAAATCCATCAAATCAGCAATGACTTTTGATTCAGGCTTTATAAGCCGGACAGTGACGCCAAACCCCTCGCATGAGGTATTGGTATAATTATGGCTCTGTTCCCTATCCTTGCGCTTATGCCATTCGAGGTAGGCGTCTTTGTCCGTGATACACCCGGGAAAATTAATCATTTTGTACCCGGTTTTAAAAAGGGTATCAAAAAGACCTTCGTCCGACACTTGAGGCGGGAGCGCAATTTCCGGCGCCGTGACTATTTCGTCGAAATCTTCTTTATTAAAGAAATGATTGATTTCAATGTGATTGAAGGGGCTCTTCGAACAGGGGGCAGCCTGGATTTTATCTAGCAAATATGAGAATTTCATGGGTGGCTCCTGGACTATTTATCTTTGTGATGGATATCTTCGCTCACAGGGCATTACTACTGCTTTTTCGTGCCCAAAATTTGCACAAACCCATGTAATAGTCAATATACCATATATTAGTAATATTACGTTAAACTAGCTATTGTGAGGGCCGCTCTCATTCAGGACACTCTCAAGATAAGCTCTGTAGTCGCTGCCTTTTGCGTAGGCCTCGATGTTCTTTGTAAACTGGTTCCTGTCTACAAAGCCGAGGCGATAGGTCATCTCCTCGAGGCAGGACAGTTTCAGCGACTGCATGTTCTCGACTTCCTCGACGAACCGCGCCGCCTTCATCAGCGACTTCGGCGTGCCGACATCGATCCATGCCGAGCCGCGCTTCAGCACTTCACACTGGATGCGGCCTTCCCTGACGTAGAGGTTGTTGAGATCCGTGATTTCCAGCTCGNNAGCTCGCCGCGCGGCGATGGCTTCAGGCCCTTCGTTTTCTGCACGACATCCGGCGGATAGACATACAGGCCTGTGGCAACATAGTTCGATTTGGGCACTTTGGGTTTTTCTTCCAGCGCCACGACACGGAACTCCGTGCCGGTCTTTTCCAGCTCGATCACGCCAAAACGTTCGGGGTCATGCACGTGGTAACCGAAGATAAAAGCATCGTTATTGTGTGCGGATATTTTCTGCTTCAATTCCTTGATATCGTTGGTGATAAAAAAGATGTTGTCGCCAAGCAGCAGGCAAACCTTGTCGCTACCGATAAAATCCGCACCGATGATGAACGCCTCCCCGATACCCCTGGGCGCATCCTGCACCTTATATGAAAGACGCAGTCCGTATTTGCCGCCATCACCCAGCATCCGCTCGATATTTGGCAGGTCGGCGGGGGTGGAAATAATCAGGATTTCCTTGATCCCCAGCAGAATCATCGTCGCCAGAGGGTAATGGATGACGGGCTTGTCGTAGACCGGCAGTAATTGCTTGCTGATGCATTGTGTCAGGGGGTAAAGGCGCGTGCCGCTGCCGCCTGCCAGAATAATGCC
This sequence comes from Rhodospirillales bacterium, assembly GCA_003153235.1. Lineage (GTDB taxonomy): Bacteria > Pseudomonadota > Alphaproteobacteria > Micavibrionales > UBA2020 > PALSA-926. Next base: position 76 of record PLXM01000161.1, on the reverse strand, counting down.
TTTCATTGGGAACCCCTGTTTATTATACTGTCCAGAACATACACGAAAAAGGCCCCTATATGAAGCCCCGTTTACA
>PLXM01000055.1 GCA_003153235.1 Rhodospirillales bacterium | reverse complement strand
CGCCGAGATAGCGCAGCTTGTGCAGAAGATGGTCGGCAGGAACGGCGGCAGGGCCATCCTCGCAGAGATAGTCGCGACATCCCCAGCCACTGTCATAGCCGATGATTTCAGCTGTGAAAATCTGTCCGCGCGGCTTTTCTCTTATGGCAATCANNTGATGTGCTGGTTTTACTGTATACCGTTTGCAAAAGGGTTTTTCTTTGCATCGGCACCCCTGACTCTTCTGTTTTCATTATTTGTCCTGAAGCGCGGTATTCGCCAGTCGCGTGCGGGATTGCGGCAGTTTGCTTTTCTGCTGATGTTTATCGCGCTCCTGAAAATGTTCACGCTGGATATCTATCTGCTGCGCGATTACCTGCTGTGCACTTTTGAGAAGTGCCATGATACGGGCTTCTTCAAAACGGTGCAGGGCGCGGGTCTGATAGCGCTGGTGCTCGGCGGCCTGTTCCTGTTTAACCTTTATCGCAACTTTGCGCAGGACCGGCGGCAGAAGGCAACCACGCCCGAGCAGGTGCATCTGTCGTTCTGGGCCAATTTCAGCATCATGCTGGTTATGCTGCTGATCCTGTGGCTTGCAGCGCCGTGGGCCGGGTATCTGACGGTTGGGCATGTGCCAAATTTTTTTAGGAAAGTGCCGTGGCAGCATCTCGCAATTTTGAATGTTCTTGTTCTGCTGCTGGGGTTCTGGAAGCTGGAGGATTGTATCTGGATTTACAATCCAAGGGATAAAATAAAGAAGAGTCACCAGATCAACGTATGGACGGCAAAAGACACTCTCTGGGTGTCGGTCGTCCTGTTCGTGATTGCGCTGGCTTTTTCTTATGCGTCAAACGACGTATTGTCGGAAGCTATGCCGGAGAAGGGGGGCCATTTGCAGCTCGATCTGGACATTATTGACCTCAGCACCCCTCTTGGTCAGGGGTTCGGCGGCCAGTCGCCGTGATAGTGTTTTAAACGCGGTGCAGCCACCATCTGGTGCTGTTAATAGAAAAGAGCGGCTGGTAACGGTTAACGGCGGTGATGGGCTTGACTTGCTTGTCCTGATTATCCAGCACAAAGTTTCCTTCGTCCGAGTAAATAATCAGGATGGCGTGAACGACATTCTTTATTTTATCCTGCACAATCGCCACGCGTAGTTGATCCGCCGAAAAGCCGAGTGCGCGTAACGAGACATATTTTGCGATGGCATAATCCTTACAGTCTCCCCCGCTGCTGAAGAACCTTTCGGGGGTTGCTGCCCAATAGCCGTTTAGCCCGTAATGGCTGAGGTCATCCACATAGGCCACCTTATTGAGGAAGTCATTGACTTTTTTGACCTGTACATGAGGGGCTAATCCTTTCAGACTCTTAATTTCAGATCTCCATGCAGCAATGCCGGAAGAGGCTGGCCCGGTGGAATGCAGCGGCGCTTCAAAACGATCGTGCATGACCAGCCACTTGCCGAAGGCGGTGATGTCGTTGGAGGGCGCTTCATTTGTGCCGAACAATTCAGGGTAGTGCCGCCCAGCTGTATTGCCGTATGCATTATCTGCCTGAGCCGGCAAGGGAATCGCTGTCTGTACCAGCACAGCTATGCTGACAGCGAGGGCTCTGAAAAAGCTGTTTTTCAGGCGTGGTGCGGCGATTGTTTCTTGCTTGCCAGAAAAGAGTTTTTGCAACATAGTCTTCTTAATGTCCCTAACTGAGGTGCGTTAATACTGTGTCGTTCTCAATTCAGATAGTCATAAGGCTCGTCACGGTGCTTAATGATTAATAAAATATGAAAATCATAGGCCGCGGAAATTTTTTATATCTTTAGTTGTACCACGAACGAAGTAGATAAATCCAAACTTTTAGAAAAGAATAACCAAATGTCTGAAAAAATTACCCTTTTTGAAAATACAAAAGTTCTTCCATCGGCACATGTCCTATGCATCGGGGACGTGATGATGGATAGGTTTGTTTATGGTTCCATCGAGCGTATCTCTCCGGAAGCGCCGATTCCCGTGCTGCTGGTGGAGCGCGAGAAACATATGCTGGGCGGCGCCGGTAATGTCGTGGCTAATCTGGCGGCGCTGGGCGCGAAGGCGACTTTGGTGGCGGTTGTGGGTTCTGATGCTGCGGGTGCTGATGTTCAGAAGCAGCTGGAGGCGCTTGGCGTTCAGTCGGCGATCGAGATATCGGCTGACCGTTTTACCACAGTGAAAAGTCGTTTCGTTTGCGGCACGCAGCAGGTTCTGCGTGTGGATCGCGAAAAAACCGTTCCCGTCCCCGCCGCGATAGAGGACAGGATTATCAGGCGCATCATGGAGCTTGTTCCGGAATCGGGCGCGGTTATTTTATCAGACTATAAAAAAGGCCTGCTGACCGACAAAATTGTGTCTACGACCATCGACTGCGCGCGGCAGCACGGCAAGCCGGTGATCGTCGATCCGAAGGGAACTGATTTCTCCCGCTATCGCGGCGCGACCGTCATTACGCCAAATCGCAAGGAACTGGAATCTGCCGTGGGCATGAAAGCGGGAACGGATGATGAAGTCCGCGCTGCCGCTCTTAAGCTGATCATGGACTGTGGCATCGGAACTGTACTCGTCACGCGCAGCAAGGATGGCATGTCTATCATCACCAAAGATGAAGAACCGGTGCATATACCAGCGCAGGTGCGCGAGATATATGATGTATCCGGTGCTGGAGATACTGTGATTGCAACCTTTTCCGCCGGCATTGCTGCCGGTCTGCCGGTCAGGAATGCTGCCCTGCTGGCCAATATTGCCGCCGGCATCGTTGTGGGCAAGCCCGGAACGGCTACAGCGCGTCTGGACGAGATTCGTGCCTCGCTCGAAGCAAGACCGGTTGCGGAAAAATCTTCCGTTTCATTACGTGCCCCGAAATGGGTGACGGTTCAGGATGCGGCCACGCAGGCCGACCGCCTGCGCGCGCGGGGGCTTAAAGTAGGATTTACCAACGGCTGTTTTGACCTGCTGCACCCCGGGCATCTGTCCGTGCTGCGCCAGGCGCGGGCTGCCTGTGACTTCCTGATTGTTGCCATTAATAGCGATGCTTCCGTGAAGCGCCTGAAGGGCCTGCAGCGGCCCGTGCAGAATCAAGCTGCGCGTGCGGATATCCTGTCCGCGCTGGATATGGTGGATATGGTGATTGTGTTCGAAGAGGATACGCCGCTGGCGCTTATCAAGGAGATCAAGCCGGACGTACTGGTTAAGGGCGGTCAGTACAAACTGGAGGAAGTCGTTGGCTATGACATTGTCACGTCGTACGGAGGGCAGATTGTCCGTGCGGTCATGGAAGAGGGCTTTAGCACGACGGATATGATTACCAGAATAGTGAAATAATCCCTATTTTAATTCCATAATATCAGATACTTATAAAATTTTCTTCTATAAAAGCAGGAGAGAGTAACTTGTTAATTTTTTTATGGCACTCTTAATAATGTGAGGGTCTTCTTTTTTAATAGGGGTGGGTGTTAAAGATGGCGGATAATTCCATACAGAAAGTGCCGGAGCAAAATCTTCCGGCAGGGCAGACAGCAGTTGTAAAGGCTGACATGTCGCCTACGCTTACCGATGGGATGATGCTGGACGACGGCAAGAAGTCAAAGCGTATTGGTGATAGGCTTGTTGAACAGGGGCTGATCTCGATGGATCAGCTCAATGTCGCGCTGCACGACAAGACTAAGTCAGGAAAAATGATCGGTCAGACACTTGTTGAGCTCGGGTTTATTTCCGAGGCGACACTGGCAACCTTCCTGTCCGAAACAACGGGCTATCTGCAGTTTGATGCAAAGAAAACCATGCTGGACCCCGAAGCATTGGCGATGATGACCAAGAAGGATGTCCTGAAGTATCAGTCGCTGCCCATATCCATTGCGCGTGACAAACTGCAGTTCAGGGTTGCGATGGTCGACCCTTACGACGTGCTGGCGCTTGATAAACTCAAGCAAATCGTTCCGCGCGGATTTGAGATTATACCTTTTGTCTGCACGGTTTCCGTTCTCACGGATGCGGCGCATAAATCATATGGTGTGACGACGTCCATCGACGGGATTATGAAGGAACTGGCGGGCGACAAAAAAGCTGCCAAGAAGAACATGGACAGCCTCTCCGAAGAGGAGAATTACAGTCACCCGATCGTTCGCCTTGTGAATGCTGTTGTTTTTGAAGCTGTCAAAATGGGCGCTTCGGACATCCACTTTGAGCCGGAAGAAACGTCCGTGCGTGTCCGGAATCGGATTGACGGTGACCTCATCATCACTCACGTCTTTCACCGCGAATACTGGAGCGGCATATGCCAGCGCCTCAAAATCATGGCGCAGATGAACATTGCGGACAAATTGTCGCCGCAGGATGGGCGATTTGGCATGAATATGGGGGGGCGCGAGGCCGACTTCCGTGTGTCCTGTCTGCCAACGGTGCATGGCGAAAATATCGTTCTGCGTATTCTGGACCAGAATGCCAGCATTGTGCCTGTCGAAAAACTGGCATTCAGCGAGCATAACATGAAGCTGATCCAGAAAATTCTGGCACGGCCCGAAGGAATTATAATCGTTACCGGCCCTACAGGTAGCGGTAAAACGACGACTCTCTATTCAATGCTGAATGCCATCAATACTACAGATGTCAATATCCAGACACTGGAAGACCCGGTGGAGTACTCATTGCCCGGTATCCGTCAATCTGGCGTGCGCGACGGCGGCGGGTTCACTTTCGGTGAGGGTGTCAAGGCTCTGCTGCGTCAGGACCCGGATATTATCTTCGTTGGTGAAATTCGTGACGAGGTTACGGCCGAACAGGCGCTCAAGGCGGCCATGACAGGCCACCAGGTCTTCAGTTCGCTGCACACAAATGACAGCTTTGGGGCTATCCCGCGTCTGGTTGACTTGGGCCTGCAGCCCGGGATGATGGCGGGATCAATCACCGCCTGCTTTGCACAACGGTTGGTGAGAAAAATATGCGAGAAATGTAAAACGTCTTATACGGCCTCACCGGAAGAATGCAAATTGCTTCAGGTTAATCCGGCGGAGCCGCCGCCAACCTTGTATAAAGGCGCCGGTTGTAAAGAGTGCGGAGGAACGGGATATAAGGGGCGTTGCGGTATTCACGAGATTTTATACGTGGATGAGGATATGGAGGCGCTTATCTCGGCCAACAAATCCATACCGGAGTTAAAAGTGATGGCGCGCAAGAACGGCTTTAAAAACATGGCCGATGACGGCGTCCTCAAGGTTTATCAGGGGCTGACAACGCTCGACTCGTTGATGAAGTCAGTCAATTTCGCCAACCGGATGTAAAAGAAACCAGCCTGATAAGAGATTATTTATCGCCCTTGCGGGGATTCTATCCTTTGCGTGCGCGCAGGGATGACAGCAGCGCATCGACTGTGCCGCCGCCGTTCTGGATGACTGAAGAAAAGTCAGAGCGCTGGGTGATGCTCATGCTTACACCTTCAACGACAACATCGACGATATGCAAGCCGCCATCTTTGCTGCGGACACGCCACTGCAGGTTGACGGGTGGACCGTCTTTCTGAATGACCTGGCTGTCAACAATAAAATCGGTTGAGCCGCTGGGTGTTGAACCCGTGACTTTCAGTTGCTGTCCGGAATAATCCTCAAACCGTGTGGTATAGGTCTGCACAATCATGTCTTCAAAAAGACCCATGTATTCTTTGCGCTGGGTTTCCGAGGCATCCCGCCAGTAAGTGCCTAGCGCGAATTTACCAATGGCCTGGACATCAAAGTTTTTCTGCAGGATATCGCGAACGCGCGCCTCGCGTGTCTTGCGGTTGATATTCTTTCCTGTCAGCGACATCAGCGCTGTATTGCCGAGGTTTTGCACGAACTGCGCAGACGGGCTGAGCGAGGTGTCAGCTGCAATTGCAGGAGCTGTGAGGGTAAAAGAAAAGAGGGCGGCACAAAAAGCGGCCACAAAGAGGGAATATCCGGAGAAAGCTTTAATCACAGTACTATATCCTTTATATATTTTATGGGTGGTCGCTGTCTAAACCTGCGGCGGCGTTGTTAGGTGCGCCATCGGACTTCTCGCCGCGAATAAGGGCGTCGCGGTGCTGGACGTAGGCGCTGCGGGCAGCAGCATAGTAATCCAGACTGTTACGGCGCATATCGTCAATCGGCTTGATCAGCCTCGAGCGGTTATCCAGCCCCTGCAGACCTTCACGCACATAGTAGATCCATTGGTGGTTGGTATTATCTGCAATAATGCGCACAGGATCAGCATAAGAATCCGTAAAGGTACCGGTTGCATCGCGCAGCGATGAGGGACCGAGAATGGGCAGAACGATGTAGAACCCGTTTCCGACGCCCCAGGTGGCCAGCGTCTGACCGAAATCCTGATCTTCGTACTTCAGACCTTGCGTTGAGGCAACATCCACCAGACCGACGATACCTATTGTGCTGTTGATGACGAAGCGGGCTGTGGCCACGCCGGCGTTACCAATTTTTCCCTGAAGCAGATCGTTCGCAACAATAATCGGAGATTGCAGGTTGTGCATGAAACTCTGGACTGAATCGCGCACGAATTGCGGCAGAACAAAGTTATAGCCTTTCGCCAGCGGTTCTATCAGGACGCGGTCGAGAATGTCGTTAAAGCCGAAGATAAATCTGTTCACCGGTTCGATCGGGTCGGAGATTTGTTGGGGGGTATTTCCTGCGTTATTTGAGACCGGCTTGGCGTAAGCGGCTGCGCTAGCCATAATGGATAGCAGCAGGACTGTGGAAAATATTTTGAAAGTTGGTTTTGACATGGCTGAACACCCGTTTGATTAACTCTCTGTTTATACTGTAACTCTTTTAAATTACGCAATCGTTAATATTGAGTTTTTGCATTTAACCGTCTTCAAGATGTAAAAGGGCGGTTGCCCCCAGCAGCAGACCTATAATAGAAGGGGTCCAGGCGGCTAGATCTACCGGAATTTTTTGGGATATTCCGAAAGCCTGAAGCATGGATTGCACAAAAAAGACAAGAAAGCCCGCAGCTATGCCAAGGACTATCATGGCGGCGACCCCGCCGAATCTTGGCGGGCGTAGCGAAAATGTCGCAGCCAGTAGGATCATCGCAGCCAGCAGGAAGGGCTGCGCCAGTAGCGTTTGAAAATGTATGTAGAGCCGCGTCGCGGGGAATCCGGTATCTTCCATAATATTTATATATTCAGGAATGCTCCAGAATGAAATTGTTTCCGGGTCGGCGAATGATTCTTCAATTTTCTGGGAGGTCAGTCCGGTGGGAATTTTTTGTGTATCTGACTTCTGCGCCCCCTTTTTATCATTAACAACAGGCTTGCCGATTTCCCAGTAGCCATCGCGCAGATAGGCAACGGGGCTGTCCATCCGGCGGAGGAAGTTGTCCGCATTGTCGAAGAACAGTACAAGCACGTTGTTCAGTTGCCACTGTGCTTTGTCGAAAGTAGCAGAATGGATGAGGGCGTAGCCGCTGTCCGAAGGCTGGCGCAGCCAGATACCTGTTTTTGAAACGGTGACAAGATCGCGGTCGTTTTGAAAGTAAACGTTGCTCAGCTGATTATATTTGCTGAGGAATATCGCGGACACCGGATTGAGCGCAGCCGTGGAAAAAACACCGATCATCATGGCGCAGAGCAGCATCGGGCTAAGAAATTGCCAGGCCGAGAGGCCGAAGGAGCGTATCACGACAAGCTCGCTGGTCTTGTTGAGTTTCCAGCAGCTGTAAATGGCGGTGAACAGGATGCCCATCGGCATGATGCTTTGCGCGAGATAAGGCAGCTTCATGAAAGACATCGAAACAATGAGGCCAACCGGTATATGCATTTGCGAGGGCGCGCGGCGCAGCGTCTCGACGATATCGAACAGGAACATGATTCCGAGCAGGATCAGCATCATGACCGCGAAGTGGAGCAGGAACTGACGGGCAATATAGCGGAACAGCGTTGAGGTTGTCGCCATCATGCCGGTAATCCCTTCGCGTCACTGCCGTGACGTAAATTCCAGCGGCGGAGGATAGCCATTAGTGTCTGTTCGCCGCGCAGATGGAGGAAATAGAATCCGAACAGGACAGGCAGGAGAGTATTAATATACAACAGTGGAACAGCCCCCAGATGTTTTTTCGAGATATCGATAAAAGCCAGGCTCAGCACCTGCATCAGGACGATCAGCCCCACGGCGAAGGCGATTTTTAGATGCTGGCCGCGGCGGTTGAACGGGCCCAGCAGGACAACGGCGAGAGCGACCATGGTAAAGTTGAGCGAATTCCACGGCGTGATGACCCTGCTATGTGCTTCAGCGAGGAAGACATCAACGCTGCCGCGGTCCCGCTTGTTGTTCATGTCGGGATTGAGCAGTTCAAATAAGGTGCGCTCGCCGGGTTCTTTCCAGTGCTCCTGCGTGGTGCCTTCAAGCCCTTTGATTTCGATTGTGTAGCTGGAGAAATACAGTTTTGAGAGAGACCCGTTGTCAGGATCAATTTGTTGCCGCATACCGTCGAACACCACAATGTTGGGGATATCGCCGTTCATCTCGATACGGCCTTTCTTGGCCGTGATGGTGACAGGCGGCTTGTCTTTCTCGCGGGCGTCGTAGATCATCAGCCCGGTCATGTCGCCATTGTCCTGCCGTGTGTGCAGGTAGATCGTGAGGCCGCTGCCAAACGTATTAAATACGCCCTCGCGCAGCAGGAAAGCCGAGTATTGCGTTTTGATCGTCTGGCGCAGATCCTGTACTTCGGAGAAGCAGCGCGGTGATACCCATGCGCTGATGAACATCAGCAGGAGGCTGGTGGCTATGGCCAGCACGATTGCCGGACGCGCCAGCGCATATTGATCTACGCCGCAGGCGCGCATGACAACAATTTCGTTGTCCATAATTAACCTATTGTAAGTGAAGATCACGGCAATCACCAGCGACAACGGCAGCACTATTTCCAGAAATTTTGGCAGGGTCAGGGCGACCAGATGTATGAACATGCCGGGAGGAGCGTCAGAATCGGCTATCAGCTCCAGCAATTTCAGGGATTGTGTAAGCCATATGACGAGCGTCAGCGTCAGGGCGATGAATATCGTCGCGTTGAACAGGTTTTTGAATAGATAGCGTGTTACCAACATGATATCACTTTAATAGTATCATTTTAAAAAGGAAACAACTGCTATGAAAATCTCGTTTGAAAAAAAGCCCGGTCATAAGCCCGATGCCTATGTCGTTTTCGTTGCCGAGGGCGGGAAACTGACGGCACCGGCGCAGTCTTTGGACAAAAAGACCCATGGAGCTATCAAACGGGTGTTTCATGCGGCGGATTTCGAGGCCAAAAAAGGCAAATTGCTGGCCATTTCAGGGCCAGCGGGCATTTCGGCGTCACATATCATCGTGGTGGGGTTGGGAAAGCTTGTGGAGCTGAAGGTGCGTGACTTTGAGAAGATCGGCAGCAGCCTGACATCTGAGCTCAACAAGCACAGGGTAGTTTCCGCGCAGGTCATTTTCGGTGACGAGCTGAAGCATGTGCCGGAAGAAACAGCCGCAAGCCATCTGGCGGAAGGGTTGCTGCTCAATAGCTACCGCTTCGATAAATATCTCACCAAAGAACCGAAGGAAAAAAAGCCGACGCTCAAATCCGTCGAGATCGTTGTGTCGGCGGCAGCCGAGGCGCGGAAAGATTTTGATACGAAGCGCAAAGTCGCGGACGCGGTGTTTCTGGCACGCGACCTCGTTTCGGAAGTGCCGAATGTTCTCTACCCTGAAAGCTACGCCGAGATCATCAAGCGTGAATTGTCACCTCTTGGGATCGAGGTCAAAATTCTGGGCCGGAAGGAGATGCAGAAGCTGGGCATGGGCGCGCTCATCTCCGTCGGCATCGGTAGTGCGCGTGAAGAAAAACTTGTGACCATGCAATATCGCGGCGGCAAGAAAAACCAGAAGAACGTTGCTTTTGTTGGCAAAGGTGTGACCTTTGATACCGGCGGCATCTCGCTTAAGCCGGGGCCGGGCATGGAAGACATGAAATGGGATATGGCCGGATCTGCCGCCGTTGTCGGCCTGATGAAGGCGCTCGCCAGCCGCGGGGCAAAAGTGAATGCGGTGGGCGTTGTCGCGCTTGCGGAGAACATGCCATCAGGCACGGCCAGCCGTCCCGGCGATATCGTCACGACGATGTCCGGACAGACTGTTGAAATTCTCAACACTGATGCGGAAGGCCGGCTGATTTTGTGCGATGCATTATGGTACTGTCAGGAAGAATTCAAGCCGTCGCAGATCGTTGACCTCGCAACCCTGACCGGCGCGGTGATTATTGCGCTGGGACATGAATATGGCGCGGTGTTCTCGAACGATGACAAACTGCCGCAGCATCTTATCAGCGCAGGCAAGGAAGTCGGCGAGGAACTCTGGCATATGCCACTCAATGACGCGTGGGACAAGGCGATCGATTCACCTGCAGCCGATATCAAGAACATCAGCGGTGGCCGCGATGCCGGCAGCGCCATCGGCGCGCATTTCCTCAAGCGTTTCATCCAGAAGGGCGTGGCGTGGGCGCACCTTGATATTGCCGGCGTGGCGTGGGTAAACAAGGAGCGCACCAGTGTGCCCAAGGGCGCGGCGGGCTTCGGTGTGCGCCTGCTCGACCGCTATGTCGCGGAGTATTGTGAGTAGTTGATTTTTAACCCCTATATCATAACATATCGAGAGGAAGCATGGAGATTACATGAATAAATGTATGCGCTTTGTAACCGTCAGTCTTATCATAGGAATACTTGAGGCATCTTCAGCATATGCGCAAAACGTTCAGCAACCAGTGCCTGCCGCTTCAACTCAAGGTATGCAGTCTGCTTCTACCCAATCAGCCCAATCTATACAACATAGTCTTATAAAAAAGGCATTCCTCGGAAAGATTGATGAGCTCAAGGAACTTGTTGCGAAAGGCGCAGTTGTAAATAAACCAGATTATCTAGGTGAATTTGCAATTACACATGTAGGCAGCGTAGAAAATGCAAAGTACTTACTTGAGAACGGTGCCGATATAAATAAGGCGGGTCATAAAGTTCCATTCATATGGGTTATGATGCAACACAGTGATGAGGCGGCCAAATATTTGCTAGAGAATGGAGCTAATATTAATGCTCAAGAAGATTGTGGCAATGGCCAGCCTACAACGGTTTGTAAAGATAGGACAGCATTGATGTGGTTTGCAGATTCAGGCGATCTAGAACACGTTAAGCTTTTACTAGAAAGAGGGGCTGATGTTAATATCTCCTCTACTAATGAAGGCACTGCATTAGATTTTGCTGAAAACTATATGAAGCGTCTGGAGCAGGCAAGCCAACATGGGGAGAACGTTGAAGCAGATAAGAAAAATCAATCAGAAATAATCAGGCTTCTTGAAGAAAAGGGGGCGCATGACACACCATCTTCTGAGCAAGTAACGCCACCTTCAAAAAACAGTCTTGTAGCGGCTGCAAGAAGTGGTGATCTGGCATTACTTAAAAAACTCGTTGACAGTGGCGCTAATATCAATCAACAGACTCCTGATGATGCCAATGAACCTGATCCCTTCGCTCGCGGCATGACTGCTCTGATGTGGGCTGCGGATAAAGGAGACACGGCTATGGATATGGCCAAATATCTTGTAAAAAAAGGAGCTAATGTCAATATACAGGATCCTTTTGGCCGTACAGCTTTGATGCATGCAATTGGCCATATGCCTCGCAGAGGAAGTGATATGACAAAATATCTACTGGATAACGGCGCCAATATAAACATTAGAGACAAAAACGGTATGACTGCGCTTGCAACTGCTGAAGCCTGGGGAGATATAGAGATGTTTAAGTACCTTTTATCAAGGGGGGCTGATATCAATATAAAAGATAATAAAGGGGATACTGTGTTAATGGTGGCCAAGAGAAATAATGACGATAGAATAATCCAGCTCCTGCATTAGATTTCTCAGCACCCACCGCTTTTCAAAATGACGCTCATGACGGCAGTTCTGCGCGAACTCTAGGATATCAAGCAGCCTGTGGTGGCTTGAAGCCCAGCTTTGGTCTGCTCTTGGCTGCATCGCGCACATGCTGCTGCTTTTCGGCGAGGGCATCGCGCCGTTTCTGTTCCGCAGCGCGGGCAAATTCCTCGGCGATGCGTTTGCGGTTGGTTGTTTCTTCTTTTAGGATACCGACGATGGACTGGCGGTCGCGCTTTCTGGCCAGCGTGAGGGCCGTATCGCCATCATTGTTTTTGATGTCCATGTTGGCGCCCTTGGTCAGCAGCAGGCGTATAATCGGCTCATTGTTGCTGCGGTATGATGCGGACGCAAGCATCAGCGCTGTTTCACCGCGCGTATTCCGGCTGTCGACATTGGCGCCCTTGTCGAGCAGAGTGCGCACGACTTCCAGATATCCGTAGCTTGCCGCACGGCTTAAAGGCGTATTGCCCTGGCTGTCACGCTCGTTGACGTCGGCACCTTGCTGGATAAGATTCCTGACGGCGAGCGTGTCACTGTCCACAACTGCATCAAGCAGTGCGCCGGGCGCGGGTTTCTTGGCTGGAGGAACAGGGAGCATGAGCTTCGCCTTTCAAGGAAGTTGAACCGAAAAGACATCAGTGAATAAGTCTAGCGCCTGATATCGGCGACGGCAACCCTTGATGTATGGCTCAGATCCTGGAATTTTTCCCTAGTTCTGGCAACGAGCCCCTTGAAGGACTTCAGGTCTTTGCCTTTCAGGACGTTGCCGGTGGGCAGCTTGACGGAGGCGGGATTGACTTGCGCGTTGTTTACAAGAACTTCGTAGTGCAGGTGGGGACCGGTGGAACGACCTGTGGTGCCGACATAACCGATCACTTCGCCTTGTTTTACGCGGGCTCCGCTGCGGAGGCCCGGCTTGAATCCCTTCATATGGGCATAGGCTGTTTTAAGGTCGTTGCGGTGGCGGATGCGGATATAATTACCGTAAGTGCTAAAGGGGCCGATCTTTTCAATAACGCCGTCACCAGCGGCGTAAATCGGGGTGCCGCGCGGAGCGGCGAAGTCGATGCCTTTGTGCATCTTGGTGTAGCCGAGAACCGGATGCGTCCGCATACCAAAACCGGATGAAATGCGCGCGCCGTCAATCGGTGTTTTCATCAGCGGCTTCTTGGCGGAACGGCCATCATTATCATAGTAGCCGACATCGCCGTTTTTTTCCGCGTAGCGGTAGAAAGGCATGTCATCACCCGCCAAGGTCAGCTTGGCATAGACGATGTTGCCGCGGCCATGAACGAGTTTATTGTCTTCGGTCTTGTATTCTTCATACATCACTTCGAACTTGTCGCCGGAATGGATGCCGCGCTGGAAGTCGACGTTCCATGAATACATCTTGATGAGTTCAAGGATAACGGCATCCGGCACGCCGGCAGCGCTGGCGTCTTCATACAGGGAGTTATTGATTGTGCCCCTGAAAGCACGAAGGTTGCTGTGGACGTCTTTTTCGACTTCCCTGACGCTGTAGCTTCCGTCGCCCTGACGCTTGACGTTGACGGCGTTGACGATATCTTTTTCGATGCTGATGCCGCTGAATTTCTTGTCGGCGATAGAGGGATCCTGGTGGAAGAAGACGGTGATCTCGTGACCGGGTGTCAGGTCACGCGGATCGTATACCTTGTTGAGAGCCATGACGACTTGATAAGCGTCTTCACGCGGAACAGCGGCCTTCTTGACCAGCAGGCTCATCAGCGTGTCGCCGCGACCGACGACAACTTTCTTCGCGGAGGTCAGCGCACGGCTGCCGGGTTCAAGGTAGGTTGAGATGTTCTTTTCAAGGGAGGTGACGACTGAGGGAGGGACGACGGCTGGCACTGCAGCGGGCTTGGGAGCAAAGGCGGTCTCGACTACGTTGGGCTGCGGATGAGGGTCCATAATCTTGGGTTGGATGATATTCGGCTGCGGCGCAACGAAGGCTGTCTGTGTCCGGGATTGATTCGTTGTAATGGAAGCAACCTCAGATGCCTGGTTATTCTTCTGGAATGCAGCCATCGTAATGCTGTAAAGGCAAAGGAAAACCACAGTAAATGCGGTAGCCTGCCACCAGCCTGATATGAGTCGCCGGAACAATTTTTTCCGATGGGTATGAAACTGAATCAAATAGTTGTATCCCTGTGTTGCAGCTGCATCGCCCCGAAGTGAACACGAAGCCGGAAGGAAAATCAAGTCAGTATCTTGGGTTGCAATTCCCGTAACCTGATCGATTCTAACATTTGTATTAATTTTATCCAAAAAAATAATTTATTTTGATTTCATAAGACTGAAAAATTTTCCACAGCAAGAGACTGGCTCTAGACGCCTAAATACATTTGTGTAGGATGCAGGCACAATATATCTATGGATGCTGCCGTTTTTTAATTTTCAGAAATACAGAAAGAATCAACATGACGTCTTCAAGTTCTTTAATGAAAGGTAAACGCGGCCTCATCATGGGAGTCGCGAACGAGCGCTCGATCGCCTGGGGCATTGCCGACATGGTGCACAAGCATGGTGCCGAGCTTGCCTTCACCTTTCAGGGAGAGGCGCTGGAGAAGCGTGTGCGTCCGCTGGCAGATTCAGTTGGCTCGAAAATTGTTGTGCCCTGCGATGTCACCGACATGAAGAGCATCGACAACACCTTCGCCGCCATTGAGAAGGACTGGGGCGGCCTGGATTTCGTGGTGCACGCGATTGCCTATTCGGACAAGAACGAGCTGGATGGCATGTACCTCAACACGACGCGCGAAAACTTCCTCAAGACGATGGATATCTCCGTCTATTCCTTCACAGCGGTGGCGCAGCGCGCCGTGCCGCTGATGAAGAACGGCGGCAGCATGATTACGATGAGCTACCACGGCGCCGAGCGCGTGATGCCGCATTACAATGTGATGGGTGTGGCGAAAGCCGCGTTTGAAGCGTCGGTGCGTTATCTGGCGAGCGATATTGGCAAGCAGGGCATCCGCGTCAATGCGATCAGCGCGGGGCCGATCAAGACACTGGCCGCCAGCGGCATCGGCGATTTCCGCTACATCCTGAAATGGAACGAGCTGAATTCTCCCCTGCGGCGTAATGTCACAACTGCCGATGTCGGCGGTGCGGGGCTGTTCCTGCTGAGCGACCTCGGCGCTGGCGTGACGGGAGAAATCATGTATGTCGATAGCGGCTACAACACCACCGGCATGGTCGCCGTTGATTCAGCGAAGCAGACAGCGGAGCTGCTGCAAGGCATTTCCGGCTAATGTCCTCCAACACCTTCGGCACATTGTTCCGCTATACCACATGGGGCGAAAGCCACGGTCCGGCGATTGGCTGCGTCGTGGATGGCGTGCCGCCCCTGCTGGATCTGGACGAAGCGTTTATCCAAAAATACCTAGACCTGCGCAAACCGGGTCAGACGCGCAATGTGTCGCAGCGCCAGGAAGAAGACAAAGTTAAAATCCTCTCCGGCGTGTTTGAAGGCAAGACGACCGGAGCGCCCATCAGCTTATTGATCGAGAATACAGACCATCGTTCCAAAGACTATTCCGAGATCAAGGACAAATACCGCCCCGGTCATGCCGATTTCACCTACGACCAGAAATACGGCATCCGCGATTACCGCGGCGGCGGACGCTCGAGCGCGCGTGAGACGGCCAGCCGTGTGGCAGCGGGTGCAGTGGCGCGGCTGATTCTGAAGGGCGTCGAGATCGAAGGCAAGGTTACGCAGATCGGCTCTGAAAAAGATCCCGCCAAATGGGAAGCTTTTCTTGACCAGACCCGCAAGAACGGTTCCAGCGCGGGCGCGATTGTTGAAGTCGTGGCGCGGGGCGTTCCGGTAGGCTTGGGCGCACCGGTGGCGAACAAGCTTGATGCCGACATCGCCAGCGCCATGATGGGCATCAATGCCGTCAAGGGCGTCGAGATCGGCGCGGGCTTTGGCGCAGCGCTGCTCGGCGGCGAAGAAAATTCAGACCAGATCCGCATCAAAAACGGCAAGCCGCATTTCCTCTCCAATCATGCGGGCGGGATTTTAGGCGGCATCTCGACGGGGCAGGATATTGTCGTGCGCATGGCTTTCAAGCCGACGAGCTCCATCCTCACGCCGATGAAAACGATTGATAAACACGGCAACGAAACCGAGATTGTCACTAAGGGACGTCATGATCCCTGCGTTGGCATGCGCGGCGTGCCGGTGGCGGAAGCGATGTTGGCGATTGTGCTGGCGGATCACTGGCTCAGGCATATAGCGCTGCGGGGCAGGCTATGACGCTGAATGTTGACCTAAAATGGCAGCCTTCATATGACTCGATAGAAAAATCGCAGATGCATCATCTGCTGGAAGCGCAGAAGCTGCCCGATTTCGAAAGCCTGTGGCGCTGGTCGGTCGAGTATAAGGAAGAATTCTGGTCTTGGGTCTGGGATTCCTGCGGCGTGATCGGCGACAAGGGTAAAACGGTTTATAAATCCGGCGCGCGTTTTCAGGACGGGCGTTTCTTCCACGACAGTAAAATAAACTTCGCCGAGAATCTTCTCCGCCGCCGCGATAAAGAAACCGCAATGGTGTTCAGGGGTGAAGACAAGGTCGAGCGCAGCCTTACTTATAAAGAACTTTATGATCAGGTCAGTCAGATACGTCAGGCGCTGCAGACGCTGGGCGTAGTCAAGGGTGACCGCGTTGCCGGATATCTGCCCAATATGCCGGAAACGATTATTGCCATGCTGGCAACGGCGAGCCTGGGAGCCATCTGGTCTTCCGCTTCGCCGGATTTTGGCGTGCAGGGTGTACTCGATCGTTTCGGACAGATCGAGCCAAAAGTTTTATTCGCTGTTGATGGATATCATTACAACGGCAAGGAAATCGACTGCCGTGACAAGATCCGCGATGTGATGGCGAAAATGCCGTCGCTGAAGAAAACCGTCATCGTTCAATATCTGAAATCCGATATCAGCGCGTTGAAGGCCGATGCGTTTGATGCGTTCCGGAATGCGTATAAGCCGCAGGACATCGTCTTCGAGCGGTTTGATTTCAATCTGCCGCTCTACATCATGTTCTCCTCCGGCACGACGGGCATCCCGAAGTGCATCGTGCATGGCGCGGGAGGCACGCTGATCCAGCACCTGAAGGAACACAAGCTGCACTGCGATATCCGCAAGGGTGACAAGGTGTTTTACTTCACCACCTGCGGCTGGATGATGTGGAACTGGCTGGTCTCCGCGCTGGCAAGTGAGGCAACGCTGCTGCTTTACGACGGTTCGCCGTTTTATCCCGATGGCTATGCCTTGTTCGAATTCGCGCAGAAATATAAATGCACGCTGTTCGGCACATCGGCAAAGTATATCGATTCACTCCGGACAAACGGCATCGTCACCAAGGAAAAATACGATCTGGATACGATCCGGATGATGACATCGACAGGATCGCCGCTCTCGCCGGAAGGGTTTGACTATATATATGAGGAAATCCTGCCAGAGGTTCATCTGGCGTCGATTTCCGGTGGGACAGACATTGTCTCCTGTTTCGTGCTCGGCAATCCGCTGATGCCCGTGCATCGCGGTGAAATTCAGGGCCCCGGCCTCGGCATGGACATTGATGTGTTCGACAGCAACGGCAAGCCCTTAAAAGAAGGCAAGGGCGAATTGGTCTGCAAGACGCCGTTCCCCTGCATGCCCGTTAGTTTCTGGAATGATCCGCAAGGCGAAAAATACAGCAAAGCCTATTTTGAAAAGTTTTCGGGTATCTGGTGTCACGGCGACTGGTGCGAGTGGACACCGCACCGCGGTCTGATTATCCATGGGCGCTCGGATGCGACGCTGAACCCCGGCGGCGTGCGCATTGGCACGGCGGAGATTTACCGTCTGGTCGAGCAGCTGCCGGAAGTAAAAGAAAGCATTGCTGTCGGACAGGACTGGGAAGGCGATGTGCGCGTGATTTTGTTTGTCGTGCTCAAACCTGATGCCAGTCTTACTGAGGACCTTGTTAAAAAGATCAAGAAGGTCGTCCGCGAGGGCGCTTCGCCGCGCCATGTTCCTGCGAAGGTAATTGCCGTGGCGGATATCCCGCGCACCAAGAGCAACAAGATCACCGAGCTTGCCGTCCGCGAGGTTATTCATGGCCGCCCGGTCAATAACAGCGAGGCGCTGGCCAATCCCGAAGCGCTAAAGCTCTATGAGAACCTGAAAGAGCTGGAAAAGGGAACCTGAGGGAGGGGGGCGTGTAGCAAAGACGCTATAGTGCAACGTTAGCAGGTTCATAGAGTATTTATAAGCGAGGTAAAATGGTTATTCCAAAACAAGATTTAGACGCGACCAACAATGAGCGAGATATATTGCGAATATTTTTTGATACGATCACTGACATGGAGCCGCAAGATAACACAATCAGCGACTCTAAAATTGTCAAAACTACGCAGAACAACTTGAAAATCGCTCTACGTGGTTCGGCAAATAGGTGCACTTGTGCTAGGGTAACGTGGGGAGGATGTTGTGAATGGTGCCAAGAGTGTGGTGACGAGTTTATCTATTTAAGAAATTTTTTTAGACAAATTCGTAATGCAAAAAAATATAACATGACGACTACAGAGGTTCAGGAATTCATTAAAAATAATAAAGAGCGAATGGTAGATTTAATGAAAAAAGTAGCAAAATGAACTACATACTTACTATAAAAAATAGACATGAAATAAAAGGTAAATAATGCGCGGCTATTTCGGCATAGGTGTTGAGGGTATTTCCAAGCCGATGAATGTAGGCAATCTGCTGCGTTCGGCGCATTCCTTTGGCGCGAGTTTCTTTTTCACGGTCAGCCCGACGGTGGATGTGCGCGGCATGCGCGATTCAGATACATCCGATGCTTTCGGCCATCTGCCGTTTTACAGCTTCGAAAAGCCTGCCGATTTGATCCTGCCGATGAAAACATCGCTTGTTGCCATTGAGTTTCTGTCGGATGCGATTGATCTGCCGAGCTTCCGTCATCCTCAGCAGGCTGTCTACGTGCTTGGTCCCGAGATGGGCAACGTTTCCGATGAAATGCTGGCACGCTGCGATTACACATTAAAAATCCCGATGAAATTCTGCGTCAATGTCGGCGTGGCGGGTGCGCTGGTTATGTATGACAGGTTGATCAGCCTCGGCAAGTTTGCGGATCGTCCTGTTCATGAGGGCGGACCGGCTGGCATGTCGCACGTGGCGAACAAAGATTCTTTTGCACCGCAGCAATTGAAAGAGGACCAAATCGTTTGCAAATGAAACCATTCGTATGGTGCGATGCAAAATGTCATATCCTTGTTCTTCTTCTTACGATAATCAACCCGCCAAAGTAATTTTCAATCAAATGCCCTTTATTGCACTGCAATAAAGGGCTTATCGCATTGCTTTGCGAGAAGGAATCTGCGAAATGAAGGCGAGATCCATTGTATAATGATAGGAGGGTCCGAGTCGTGTTAAACGTAGCGCAGAGAGGAATAGGTATGTCTGTATTCAGTCACNNCGCGGCATGACTTATAAAGCGGCGATTACCGGTCTGCCTCTGGGCGGCGGAAAATCCGTTATCATCGGCGATGCCAAGAAAATGAAATCATCCGAACTGATGAAAGCCATGGGCCGTTCGGTCGAGACTTTCGGCGGACGCTACATCGTTGCAGAAGACGTCGGCACGACAGTAGAAGACATGAACAACATTCATACGCAGACCAAATATGTGGTCGGTGTCTCGCATGACGGCGAAGGCAGCGGCGACCCGTCGCCGACAACGGCATTCGGCGTTTATACCGGTCTGAAAGCGGCTGTGCGTTATCGTTTGCGCCGCAGCGATCTGCGCGGTCTCAAGGTTGCCGTGCAGGGTCTCGGCAATGTCGGCTACAACCTCTGCAAGCTGCTGGCTAAAGATGGCGCACAGCTCTGGGTAACTGATGTGCAGCCGGAAAAAGTTGCACAGGTTGTTAAAGAGTTCGGCGCGAAGGCTGTGGCACTGAATGATATTTACAGTCAGGACGTCGATGTATTCGCGCCCTGCGCTCTCGGCGCTATTCTCAATGATGCAACGATCAAGGTCTTGAAGGCGAAGATCGTGGCCGGTGCGGCAAACAACCAGCTTGCCGAAGCACGTCATGGCGAAGTCCTGCGCGACATGAAAGTCCTCTATGCGCCTGACTATGTCATCAACGCCGGCGGATTGATCAGTGTTTATTACGAATACGCCACCCGCACCTCGGGCAAGGCGTATGACCGCGCACAAGTGATGGCGCATGTCCAGAAGATCGATGAGACATCGGAATCGATCTTCCGCCGTGCTGAACAGGACGGGATTTCGACGAGTGCCGCTGCCGACCGCATCGCGGAGCAGCGGTTTATGGTGACGGCGGCCAGCAAAGCCGCATAAGCTGATATAAAAAGATAATAAATTCAATAGCTTAGAAGACAAGTAATATTTTATTACTTGTCTTCTGCCTCAATTTATTGCACATATAGCGCCTTGCACAAAAATTAGGCATAGGCAAAAAATATCGTGGCGAGGGTAAGGGAGAAAGTGGTGGAGGTACCGTCGGCGTTATCGCTGATGAATGCGCTGCCGGACGCTGTGATCGGGTTTGCTCCCGATTTCCAGATTTACTTCTCCAACAATGCCGCCCAGCACTTCTTTTGCCTGAGTGAAAAGCAGCTGCATGAAAGAAGCATGGCCGAACTCCTTGATAAGAAAGAGGCGGTTTTTGAGGCCATGGAAACGGCGGTGCGCAAAAACCAGACCGTGACCCTGTATGATGCCAGCATTGGCGATAAGGTGATCAGCAGTGTGGTTATTGTGACTGTCGAGCCCGGCGCGTGGTACATGATGGTCATCCGCCAGCAGCCGGCGCAGCTGGCCAGCGAATGGAACGAGAAAACGAAATATTCCCTGCAGTCGACCCAGATGCTGGCGCAGATGCTGGCGCATGAAGTCAAGAACCCGCTGGCCGGCATCCACGGTGCGGCACAGCTGCTTGAAAAAGCCCAGCTCGCTGCCGAAGACAGGGAACTTGTCAACCTGATCAGCCGTGAGACGCAGCGCATTCGGGGGCTGATTGATAAATTCAATATCTTTTACGACGTGCCGCAGAGCCAGTACAGATCTGTCAACCTGCACGAGGTTCTCAACCATGTGACCAAGCTGGCGCAGGCGGAGTTCGGGCCGGACATCAAGATCGTCGAGCAGTTTGACCCGTCACTGCCCGAGATCCGCGGCCATTTTGACCATCTGGTGCAGGCCAAGCTTAACCTTGTCAAGAATGCCGCCGAGGCTTTTGGCAACAAGAAGGGCAAGATCGCCATCCGCACTTTTTACGATAACGCCGCCATCTACCATCCCGATCGTCCCGAGAAACTGCCGCTCTGCATCGAGATCGAAGATGACGGGCAGGGGATCACGCCCGAGGCGATCAACCGCATTTTCCAGCCCTATTTCACCACCAAGCCGAATGGCCAGGGACTGGGGCTGCCGATCGTGTCGAAGATCGTTGACAATCACGGCGGCACAATCGATGTGGACAGCAAGCCCGGCAGAACTGTTTTCAGGATCAGCCTTCCCATCGCGGCTGAAAATGTGAAGAGGTAACCATGGCTGATATTAAAACAATCCTCATTGCCGACGACGACCAGTCCATTCGCACTGTGCTGACACAGGCGCTGAAGCGTGCCGGATATGCAGTCAACGCGACAGATAACGGCGCGACGCTCTATCAGTGGGTGGCCGAGGGGCAGGGCGACCTTGTCATCACCGATGTGCTGATGCCGGGCGAGAACGGGCTGGATCTGATTCCGAAGATTCACCACCGCCGTCCGGAGATGAAAGTCATTGTCATGAGCGCGCAGAACGCCTTGACTACGGCCGTGTCCGCCTCCGAAAAGGGCGCGATGGATTTTCTGCCCAAGCCTTTCGATATCGACCAGCTTGTCGATATGGTCAAGAACGCCCTGCAGCAAACCCGCATACTGGTTCGCGCAGACAATTCCGCCGGCACAACACAGGCTATGAACAAGTCTTTCATCGTCGGTCAGTCACGGGCGATGCAGGATATTTACCGCACCATCGCGCGGCTGACGAACACTGACCTCTCCGTATTGATTTCCGGAGAGTCTGGCACCGGCAAGGAAATCATTGCCCGCGCTCTGCATGAATTCAGCCGCCGCAGGGAAGGCCCTTTTGTCGCCATCAATATGGCGGCCATCCCGAGGGAACTGATTGAGAGCGAACTGTTCGGCCATGAGAGGGGCGCATTCACCGGCGCGGTGCAGAAGGTTGTCGGGCGGTTTGAGCAGGCGGCGGGCGGCACGTTGTTCCTTGATGAAATCGGCGACATGCCCATGGAGGCGCAGACGCGCCTGCTGCGTGTCCTTCAGGAAGGCGAGTTTACGCTTGTCGGCGGACGGAAGACCGTCAAGACGAATGTACGGATTATTTGCGCCACCAATTAAAACCTCCGTCAGCGCGTCTCGCAGGGGTTGTTCAGGGATGACTTGTTCCACCGGCTGAACGTCGTGCCGATCGATATTCCGCCCCTGCGCGAACGCAAACAGGATATTCCCGCGCTGGTGCAGCATTTCGTACTTTCTTCCGGATCGCTGAAAGTGTTTGAGCCGGACGCGATACTCGCCCTGCAGGACTTCCCCTGGCCCGGTAATATCCGCGAGCTGGAAAGCCTTGTGCGGCGGCTGGCCGTGCTGCACACACAGGATGTCATCAATTACCGCGCTATCCAGTCGGAGCTTGTCAAGATTGCGCCGCCGCTGGAATTTTATAACGATCCGTCGCCGACAGAAAACCTGTTCCAGATTATGCGCAAGGTGGTCACGGAACATTTTGACGCGCATTACATGCACCGGCCATTGGAGAGTCTGGAGGAATTGCATGATTATGCGGTTTATGCTGTCGAGAAGCCGCTTATCGAGTGGGTTCTCCGCCGGACGGGCGGCAACCAGATTAAGGCGGCGGAGGTGCTGGGCATCAACCGCAATACGCTGCGTACCAAGATCCGCCAGATGGGCATCGAGGTTAAGAAATGAAGTTTCAGGGGTTTATAAAATATATCTCCCGTCTTGCGCTGTCACGCCGTGCCGCTGTTTTGTTGACTGTTGCGGCAGTGGTGTCGTGCCTTGCAACTTATTCCATGCTGACAAAGCGCTCGACGGATATCGATACGGTTTACTGGCTGCTTAACCTCGACCTTATCCTTCTGCTCATGATGGGAACGGTTGTCGCCCGGCAGATCGTGCGCCTGTGGAGCGAGAGAAAGCGCGGCATTGCCGGCGCGAAGCTTCATGTGCGGCTTGTTTTCGTATTTGGCGTACTGGCGGCGGCACCAGCTATTCTGATGGCGGTATTCTCGTCCATCTTCCTTTATTTCGGTATCCATGCCTGGTTCAACGACCATGTGAGTACGGCTGTTCATGAGTCCCTTGAGGTTGCCCAGGCTTATCTCAAGGAGCACCAGCAGGTGATGCGGGCCGATGTACTGGCAATGGTGAATGACCTTAACCGCGAAGAGGGGGGGCTCTCTGAAAACCCGGCGGCTCTTGATGAGTTCCTGCAGACGGAGTCGCAATTACGCAACCTGCCCGAGGCGATCATTGTCACATCCGATGGCAAGGTGCGTGCTCATTCAAGGCTGTCCTTTACGCTCGAGCTCGATACCGTGCCGCAGAAGATTATGCGGGAGGCACAAAAAGGCGACGTGGTGCTGCTGACGGATGATAACCGTGACCGCATCCGCGCGTTTGTGAAGCTGGACCGTTATTTTGACAGCTATCTCTACGTCGGGCGGCTGGTGGATGCCACGGTTTTGGCACATATGCAGACGACGGAGGATGCCGTCAAGGAATATACAACGCTGCAGGGTAAGAAAACCCAGCTGCAGGTTTCCGTCACGGCTATGTTCATGGCAGTTGCTCTTTTACTGCTGTTGACCGCCATCTGGTTCGGTCTTGTTTTTGCCGAGCAGCTGGTTACACCGATCAGTGCGCTGATTTCGGCTGCCGAGCGCGTGCGGCGCGGTGACCTGGGCGCGCGCGTGCCTGAATCTGCCAATGACGACGAAGTGGGGCTTCTGGGCCGCGCCTTCAACCGCATGACGCGGCAGCTTGAGGAGCAGCGCGATGAGCTGATTGCTGCCAACCGTATGCTGGACGAGCGCCGGCGCTTTACCGAGGCCGTTTTGTCAGGGGCCTCTTCCGGCATTATCGGCCTTGATGCGCAGGGATTTATTACATTGGCGAATTCGCGTGCGGCTGAAGTGCTGGTGGGAGACAGCCACTATAACTTTAGCGGTGCAAGGCTGGTTGATTTCATACCGGAAGCTGTTGAGCTGCTTCAAAAAGTGCATCAGTCGCCAGATAAGCCGGCGGCTTTGCAGCTTCAGTTCGCGGCCGGTCAGGGACCTCATAAAACAGTGTTCTTGCGTATCACGGCAGAGCAGGGCGGCGAGGGCGCGGTTGCGACCATTGACGATATTTCCGCCCTTGTGTCGGCGCAGAAAAAATCGGCATGGGCGGATGTGGCGCGGCGTATCGCGCATGAGATCAAGAACCCGTTGACACCTATCCAGCTTTCGGCGGAGCGCCTGAAGCGCAAATATCTGCCGCAGATCCATGACGATCCGGAGACTTTTGAAAAATGTACGGACACGATTGTGCGTCAGGTGGGCGATATCGGCCGCATGGTGGGGGAATTCTCCGCCTATGCGCGTATGCCGCAGGCGATGAAGCAGGTGGAGAACATCGTCGAGGTCTGCCAGGACGCGCTGGTCCTCCAGAAGCAGGCGCATTCCGATATCCGCTTCGGCTTTATTGCCTCGGAGCCTGTCATTCAGGCCAACTGTGACCGCTCGCAGCTCAATCAGGTGATTACCAACCTGCTGCAAAACGCTATCGACTCGGTGCATGAGCGGCAGCAACAGAAACCCAGTGAGGGTAATGTGAAACTGGTGGTCGAGTTGCGGGGAGAGAATATCTCGGTTTCGGTCGAGGATAACGGCATTGGTTTACCAGAAAAACCCCGCGATCAGCTGCTGGAGCCCTACGTTACCACCAAAAAGAAGGGTTCTGGCCTTGGGTTGGCGATAGTTAAAAAAATTATGGAAGACCATGAGGGAAGTGTGGTATTGGAAGATAGTGTC
>PLXM01000205.1 GCA_003153235.1 Rhodospirillales bacterium | reverse complement strand
CCCGAACGGGCTGGCCCTGAGCGTCGCACCGGCAACGCTGGCAACGGCGCATGGTACGGTTGTGGAGAACGCCAATGGCGCCATTACCTACACGCCGGCGGCAAACTTTGTCGGTACGGATACCTTTAACTATACGGTTAAAGATACCGCAGGCCTTTCTTCAATCGGCACGGTAAACGTCACCGTAAGTGTGCCATCCATAGCACCAGTCGCTAAAACTGATAATTTCACCAGTTCAGAAAATGACCCGATGTTTGGCAATGTGTTGGTTAACAATGGCAATGGCCCGGATACTGATCCGAACGGTCTGGGCCTGAGCGTTACCGCCACTTCTTTTAAGACCGCGCAAGGTGCTTCTGTCTCCGAGTATAGCGATGGCACGATTACATACATACCGGGGACGAGCAACTTTGTTGGCACGGATGCCTTTAACTATACCCTGAAGGACAGCGCCGGTCATACGTCAACAGGCACGGTGGATGTCACAGTAGAACCGCTAAGCAATACAGGGATTGTTACCTTCGGATACGGAAGCAACATGCTGTTTGGAGGCGATGGAGGCCNNAGGCGGTAGTGATACGTACGTCTTCAAGGCTGCTAACCTCGGCACCGGCGTCGATACTATCAGAGACTTCTCTCTTGCCCAAAACGACAAGATCGACATCTCCGATGTACTATCGGGCCACTATAATCCCGCTACAAATGCCTTATCTAATTTCGTCAACATTGCGACCAGCGGGAGCAATAGCATACTGGAGGTTGACCTGACGGGACACACCGGCGCTTCAGGCTGGAGCCAGGTTTCCACAATTTTCAGTGTGACGGGCCTTAACGAGCAATGGCTTGTCACTCACGGAAACCTGATCGTTTAACCACTGACAGCTGGCAGGTCGGTGGGCGACATACGCATTCGTCACCTTATTTAAATGGATACGCACCGTGACCTGACCGTATTTGAATACATGACTATAAGTCATTGGGGCTTGTTGTCTATTACTCACTGACTAATAATAAAGGTCACAGGAAGTGAGTGGGGTGTATGACAACCAATATGATCATTTTTCTGGCTCTCGATCTTCTTGCGCTTCCGCTGGTGATTGACCTCATATGGTTATAAGAAAGATGAGCTGTCTGGATAACTTACGGTATCTGCCAAGTCTCATCTGGGTCGTATTTTGTTATCTTCACGGTGATATCAGCCGTCTTGAGGCCGAGGTCTTTCTCGTGGACGATGCCGGACTGGTTGACGATAAAGGTCTTGATGCCCGAGTCGCCGTATTTGGCCGGATAAGCCAGCAGCGCAAAACCGTCGGTCATATGGCCATTGACGATATATTTTCTGGCGCCGCCGTGCGCGGCTGACGTCTGCATTTTTAAAACCTTGTAATAATAACCGTGGTAAGGGGCATGTTTCTTTTTGCCATACCCTTCGGCCTCTGCGCTCGCCATCAGCTCGCCCAGGGGGCTTTCTTTTTCACCTTTGACCGCGCGCCAGTAAAGGCCGTCATGCTGGCCGGGAGTGCTTTTAAATTTCTGCGCATACTCATGCTGGCCCGGATATTCATTAGCATTGTCGGCCTGTGCCTCGACATAGGCACGACAGACTTTAATGACGCTCAGCTCGTTGCGGCCAATGCGGCGGTCAAGAATTTCCTGCCGTCCGGCTTTGGTATCAAAGCGCCATTGATCGCCCTCATGCACAAGCGGAATGGGCAGCGGCCATTTGTCCTTGCCGACGACCAGGGTTTCCTTGTCATCGCTTATTTTCTCCCATGCATGGTCCTCGTCATAGGCTGCGACAAATTTTTTCCGCGCATTGCCATCGGCCACCGGATCTCCCGAGTGGATCAGGTCACCAGCTTCGGACCCGAGAATCTTAAGGAGCTCGTCCACCTTGGCATTTCTGTTGGCCTCAACCAAAGCCCTTCCCGCCTGCTCCGGCGCAAGGAAAGTCTCCTGCAACTCAGCATAGGACATTGCAGGAGCCCCGGTCAGAAGAATAAATAGGGCGGTTTGTACAAAAATTTTCTTACTCATCGTCTGTCATCCTTGCGGAAGTTATCTGGAGAATTGTTTCGCGCGGGCTCCGGTCTCTTCGCTTCCGGTTGCGGAGCTCTCGTCTCCGGCTGCCCATGTGTATGACTGAAACTGCCACGCTCCGCTTCCGTCTTTACCTGATATCCGGGCGCAAAGGATTCAAATATAGGCGGCGCAATACGCGGCGCTTGCGGAGCTCTCGTCTCCGGCTGCCTTATTTCAGGCTGCCTTATTTCAGGCTGTCTCACTTCTGGTTGTCTTGCTTCTGGCTGCTTTATCTGCTCGGGCGGCATCATACCGCGACGTACCTGTGGCACAGGCGTCTGCCCCGGCTGGTTTATTTGGGGCTGGGCGATATTGAAATGTCCATGCTGTTCATTAGACCCGCCAGCAGAAATCCCCCTATCATTGTCAAAACCCCGGAAAGGGTGCGGCTTGTCGCGGTCTTCATGTTCGAAACGCTCCCGCACCGCCGCATCCTTAAAGGGCACGCCACGGCGGTGGTCAGGATCAAAACCCCAATGACCCTCATTGGCAGGTGGACGGTCGTTGTCGAGATTGCGCCAGCGGCGGTCATCAAGGTCGATGCGGTGTTCGCGCCAGTTCCAGTTATCCCAGCCCCAAAGCGCATTGACGATAAAGATGCCCGTAGTATAACCAAATAATCCATTGCTCACATAGACAACGCCGGACGGCGCAGTGAAAGCATATGGTGTATAATCCGGGTAAGGCCACGGCGTGAACACGGTGGCAGGATCATAGTAAGGCACATAGACCATTGCCGGATCGGCAGGCTGGATGATAATCGCGCCGTCCTGCAATGACACGGCCTGCTGCTGGTTCGTGTACAATGATCCGGACGCCTGCGCCTGACGACGCAGCTGCTGCACAGCGTCCATGACGCCCCGCTGATCCGCCAGAAAGGCCTCTCCCACTCTTTCCGTCCATTCAAGGTTATTGCTCATCATCTGCAACACCTGAGGAAAGGCCGTCAGCCCTTTGACACTGGGATCCCACGGCTTCACCGTAAGTGCGGCCGTGAGGTAATCGCCGGAAGTTCCCGGATTGGCATTGCGCCATTGCGCCGCATCGATGACTTCCATGGGATAAGTGGAGGCCATGAGCACCTCACCCAAGAGAGCATCGGGATAAATAGCGATTGGCGCGACAAGCTGCTGAAGTTGCTGTGGCGCATAGGCGGATATGACCTGCGCATAGGCGGCCCGTGGTGACGACAACGTCCCTTGCACAAATACTGCCGCCAGCAGCAGAAAGAACTCCGCTCTGCGTAATAAATAGCTATTCAACAGCCGCCTCCATGATGATCTGCCTGTGACTATATTCCTTTATTCCAGTTGGTGCAACTAAGCCTATTTTGCAGCTGCTGCTCTAATGGATAGTAACTGGAGTGGCAATATTGAGCCCAGGCGGGTCAATGCGGAGCGCGATTTAGCTCAAACTTTAAATCTGACTTGCCATTCTTAAAAATACCGCTGGTTTCCTAAATTAGTGGCTAAGAAGTGCTTCTTTTACTTTATTATATGAGGCTGCTATTGACCCGCCCCCTATAGAAGAGTCCAGGCAGAACGTTGATTCTGTAATTGGTAACGGACTTTTATAGGGGGGATATATGGCTTGGAAATATTTAAGAGCAAAAGGCGGAAACGCTGCTGACAGATGAGCATGATCTGGATGTTGCGTTGCGGGAGATGGGCACCTTCCTAATTTCCCTGCAACGGGCTCGTCATTTTGAGAAATTTCATGGTGGCAATTCTCCCACTCCTTAAGCCGATACTGTAAGGACTTATCAATTAAGAAAGTTTCCAGTTAGGGCGTATCCAGTGGCAAGTATAGCCGCCTGGATTTTTTAGCAGATAGTCTTGATGCTCTTTCTCCGCGGACCAAAAATCTGATGCAAGGATAATTTCAGTAACGATAGGCCCTGGCCATTTTTTGGAAGCTTCTATCTCGGCAATAAGGTTTTCAGCTGTCTTTTTTTGCTTCTCGTTAAGGTAAAAAATTGCAGAACGATAAGAGGTTCCGGCATCATTACCTTGCCTGTTCCGAGTCGTCGGATCATGGATCTGGAAGAAAAACTCCAAGAGTTTGCGGTAGGTCAGTTTTGCAGGATCAAAAACGATCTCTATACCTTCAGCATGTCTACCATGATTACGATAGGTGGCATTGGTAACGTCTCCGCCTGTATAACCGACTTCTGTCGATATGACACCTGGAAGCTCGCGAAGGAGAGCTTCCACACCCCAGAAACAACCACCTGCTAATATCGCTTTCTCAGTTGTCATGGGATTAAGCAGCGCGGGCGCGAAATTCTTTTCTGCCTGCCTCATCCAGCGCGCTGAAGTCAGCATCGGTTAACTTAATTGATGCCGCTGCGACATTTTCCTCAAGATGCTTGGCCTTCCCGGTGCCCGGAATCGGCAGCATGGCGGGGCTGCGCTTGAGTACCCAGGCGAGGGCTGCCTGCGATGGCGTCGCGCCAAGTTTCTGCGCCGTCTTATCGAGGACAGAACCGGACTTCGCCAGTTCCCCTGCCGCCAGCGGGAACCACGGGATAAAGCCGATATTGTTTTTCGCGCAGTAGTCGAGCACATCCTCATGGACACGGTGGACGAGGTTGTAATGGTTTTGCACCGTCGCAACGGGGAAGAACTTGCGTGCCGCCTCGATCTCGGCCACATTGACTTCGCTCAATCCCACATGGCGGATTAGACCTTCCTTCTGCATGTCGCGGATGACGCCGAATTGTTCGTCGCGCGGCACCTTGGGGTCGATACGGTGAAGCTGCCACAGATCAATTTGCTCCACTTTCAAACGGCGTAGGCTGAGTGCTACTGCTTGACGTAAGTATTCAGGACGACCGACAGGCGCCCAGACGCCGGGACCGCTGCGTGTCAGGCCGCCTTTAGTCGCAATCAAAAGTCCCTTGAACGGATGAAGGGCTTCCATCAGTAGATTCTCGCTTGTTTCAGGGCCGTAGGCATCGGCTGTATCAATGAAGTTGACACCAAGCTCAGGCAGCTTTTTCAACGTGCGGATAGCTTCGGTGCGGTCTTTGGGCTCGCCCCAGACTCCTTCGCCTGTAACGCGCATGGCGCCAAAACCAAGCCTGTTAACTGTGATATCACCGCCGATGTTAAATGTACCTGATGCGGATGCGTTGATATTAGTTGTCATATCATTTTCCTTCTTAAGTGATGCGGAATTAATGCAATAATTACCTTACGAATACCATTAAGCTTTTCTTGAAAAATACTAACATATATTCATTTCCTGCAACCCTGAAGTTACTTGATAACGCCTTTTAGTTGCCTGTTCTGCAGAATATTATCCCTGTTCAGTTAAAAAGATTCCCTGTTATTTTTTTAGGGAATT
>PLXM01000119.1:7677-8186 GCA_003153235.1 Rhodospirillales bacterium | reverse complement strand
AAAGGGTAACGCTGCGCCCCGCTTCCGCCAGCACCTGCGCCAGTGCCGTGCCCCATGCGCCTGCGCCAATCACTGATATATGTGGTTGCTGGGTCATAGGGTATTCACCGGAATTTTAATGTATTGCGCCAGAACGCCGCCGCGCAAATTGACCTGCAGCGAGGGCAGCAGCAACTCCGGCATGGGCTTGTTTTTATCTGAATCGGCGCGGNNTCTTGACGAAGGTGTCCTTCTCCGCGGCAGCTGCTGCGAGAATATTGGAGGCTTTTTGTTCGGATATATAAGCCATACATTGCGCGGCGCGGCCTTTACCTTCCGGATAGTCGTGCCCGATATACATGCGGTAATTGTCAGGCAGGGCGAGCAGTTTGCGCGTGGAATTATATGAGTCAACTGCGCTGCCGCCGGGGAAGTCGCAGCGGCCCGTGCCGACATCAGGTAGGAACATCGCGTCGCCGACGAAAACCGCCCCGCCGCGTTCCGCGGCTGATGTATATTCAGGCGCCTTC
>PLXM01000119.1:0-7657 GCA_003153235.1 Rhodospirillales bacterium | reverse complement strand
AGATCGGCTGCCATGTTTTCAGCACATCAAGAATGTGCGCACTGATCGCTGATTTGCCGCCGAGGTTTTCCTTGAGGTAGCATGAGGCTGTCAGATGGTCAGCATGGATATGCGTTTCCAGTATCCACTCGACCTGCAGGCCCTTGCTCTGGACGAAATAGGCGACTTTGTCCGCCGAGGCTGTAGACGTGCGGCCCGAAGCGGCATCGTAATCGAGCACGCTATCGATGATGGCGCATTTTTTATTGGCAGCACCTTCTGCCCAGACGACGTAAGTCCATGTGGCCGTGACGGGGTCAAAAAATCCGCGTACTTCAGGGCCGGCGGTGTTGCTGTTATCTGAAATTTTCATCAGGAGCAGCCCCCGACTTGTGTAGACGAACAGGCGGCCTTATTGGAACAGGAGGTGCCGGCAACCGGCACGCCGCTGCTGTCGCAGGCGAGAATACCGCCTTCGATCACATAAAGATTTTTATATCCCACGCTGACAAACATATCGGCCGCGGTTCTGGCGCGTTTGCCGCTGCGGCAGAGGAAATATACCGGAGCTTCCTTGTCCAGCCCGTGACGCAGCATGAAATCTTTCGGGTTAAGCTGGTCCAGCGGCACAAAGACGTGCGGCGCCACAAGATGCTGCTCGTCGTGTTCGGCGGGGGTGCGCACATCGAGGATGGTAGCGCCCGATGAAACGATGCGTTTCACTTCTTGAGCAGGGACGACTGTATAATCAGACATGGGATGCTCCTAACAGTTCCAGCGGCCAGCGGGGGTAAACAGGGAAGTCAATCGGATCAGTCATGCCGCGCAGCAGGCGCTCCATCCCCGCCCAGGCAATCATGGCGGCATTGTCGGTGCAGAGCTTGAGCGGCGGCGCGACAAACCGCATATTATATTTTTTGACGAGGTGTTCAAGCCCATGGCGCAGGGTTTTATTGGCGGCCACGCCCCCCGCCACGACGAGCGCAGGGTGTTGCGGCGCCGGATTCAGGGCCAGATATTCTTTTATGGCATGTTCCGTGCGGTCACCAAGGATGACCCCGACGCTGTGCTGGAAGGAATGGCAGATATCCGCGGCGTCATGCCGCTCGACGACCGTCGGCAGCTTGTCGACCGTGTGCTTGACGGCGGTTTTGAGGCCGGAGAAGGAGAAATCGCAACCCATTTTGCCGACCATCGGTGTCGGCAGCGGGAACTTCAGCAGCGCCGCCGGAGCGTTGGCGCATTCGTGCGCCATTTTTTCAACAGCGGGCCCGCCGGGGTAGCCCAGCCCCAGCAGCTTCGCCGTCTTGTCGAAACATTCGCCGGCGGCATCGTCAATCGTCCCGCCCAGCACGCTGTATTTGCCGACGTTCTCGACAATCAGCAGCTGGCAATGCCCGCCCGAGACCAGCAGCAGCAGGTAGGGGAACGGCACATCTTCGGTTAATCTTACTGTCAGCGCATGGCCTTCCAGATGGTTGACGGCGATGATGGGGAGATCATGCACAGCGGCAATTGCCTTAGCTGTCATCACACCGACCAGTACGCCGCCGATTAGCCCAGGGCCTGCAGTGACGGCTATCGCGTCGATATCCTTGAATGTGAGGTGCGCTTCTTCCAGCGCCTGTTTCACCAGCGTGTCGATGTGGTGCAGATGCGCGCGCGCAGCAATTTCAGGCACCACGCCGCCGAATTGTTCGTGCTCCTGCTGGCTCAGAACAAGGTTGGCGAGCAAATCCTTCTTTTCCGTCACTATGGCAACGGCGGTTTCATCGCAGCTTGTCTCTATGCCCAAAACTGTCTTCATAAACCCATTGTACCACAAAAAAAACAGCCCGGCATAGCTGTGAGCCATGGCCGGGCCGTCTTGTTTATAAAGTACCGTATTTATTACGGTTGCTGCGGTGCCGGAGCGCGTTGTGTGCGCTGCTGGTTACCGTTTGCGGGAGGCTGCTGTGACTGCTGCAATTTGTCTGCAGCTTTGACGGCAGCTTGCGTGTTGGTGATAGGGTCTTTGTCCGCCGTCGTGGTGACGATGACATTACCGCTCTTGGCAACGTCGCGGAGCGTGTCGAGTTCCATCATCTTGATGAGGATCTTCTCGGCTGTTTCCTGTGGCATGCCGGCTTGTACAAGGGCGTTGTACTGGGTCGTCATGTTCTGGAACATCGCAGCGCGCTGTTCGGCAACACCTTCACCGTCCAGACGTAGTGCTTCCTTGCGGGCTTCGGCGTCAAGAATGGTGGACTGTTTTTTGGCCTGCGCGGCGTTCACAGTGGCGTTGGCAGTTTGCTGGCTCGATTTGGAGCTGTTGAAAGCGTCCTGAACGGCTTGCGGTGCTTGAGGCTGGTCGACGATCACGTCGACGATCTTGAGGCCATAAAGGTCTTCAATATCCTTGCCGACCTTGTCGCGCACTTCGGCGCCGAGGGTTTCGCGGGCTTGATAGAGAGCTTCAAATTCCATGTCGGACGTCAGCTGTTTCATGACAGCTTCGATCTTGCTGCAAGCCTGTTCTTCAGGACGGTTGGCGTTGTAGTGGTAGGTCTTGGGGTCAACGACTTGTAGGTGCAGCTTGGTCGGAACCGTTGCGAAAATGTTGTCTTTGGTCTTGGTTTCAAGATTGACCTGAAGTTCAAAGACATCAAGAGGGATGCGCGCTGCAACTTTTTTGAAGGTAAAAGGAACTTTCCACTTGTAACCGGGCGCGTCTTGAACTTTGACGAACTTACCGCCGGTGGTTTCAATAATAACAGCCTGCTTTTCTCTCACTTTGTAGGGTAACATTTTGGGGATCTCCTTGTTGGGGGTTAAACTCTTCTGACTTCCGGATCAGAAATTAGACCCTTTTTGCATTACGGCAACAAATATTTTCCAAAATTCATGTATCTCTATGATAATGCTGGATTCTGTATTTTCTTTAATCACGAAACGCGGTAAATAATACTTCCATGAACAAAGTCCTCAAAATCGGCACGCGTGGAAGTCCCTTGGCGCTGGCGCAAACGGAAATTCTTATTGCGCAGTTGAAACGCGAACATCCCGATTTGTCAGCCGAAATTGTAAAGATCGTCACCACCGGCGATAAAATTCAGGACCGCTCGCTATCGGAAGCTGGCGGCAAGGGACTATTCACCAAAGAAATCGAAGAGGCGCTGCTGGCGGGAACGATTGATTGCGCCGTCCATTCGATGAAAGACATGCCGACACAGTTGCCGGAAGGTCTGGTCATTTCCTGCCTGTTGCCGCGCGAAGACCCGCGCGATGCTTTTTTCTCTCTCAAGGCAAAAACGATTGATGAGCTGCCGGCGGGCGCGGTGGTGGGAACATCAAGCCTGCGCCGTCAGGCGATTGTGCTCGCGCGGCGGCCTGATTTAAAGGTGGTCGTGTTCCGCGGTAACGTCGGAACGCGGCTGAAGAAACTTGAAGAAGGTGTTGTCGATGCGACGCTGCTCGCTGTTGCCGGATTGAACAGGCTCGGGCAAGGGCATCTGGTGAAGAATATTCTGGAACCGGAGGTCATGCTGCCCGCCGTGGCACAGGGAGCGGTCGGCATCGAGGTGCGCGATAACGATGAGCGCGTCAAAGAAATTTTATCCGCTGTGCATTGCCACGTGACAGAGCTGCGCGTGACGGCGGAGCGGGAGTTTCTCGAGGTAATGGACGGTTCCTGCAAGACGCCGCTGGCGGCGCTCATGACAGTGCCGGACCCGCAGCACCGCGTGCGTTTTGATGTGCTGGTGGCGCGGCCTGACGGCAGCGATGTAAAAAAGGCTTCGTATATCGCGACGGTTTCGAACCTGCATGAAGCGCGGCGGCTGGGGCGTCAGGCAGGCGAGGAATTAAGGGCCAAACTTCCTGCCGACTACCTTCTTGTTTGACGGCGTTTTGCCGGACAGTTTTTTCTGCTGATATTTCTTCTGCAGCTGGGCTTCGATGGAGCGCAGCGTTTTCGGCGAGGCCGCCCACTGCATCTGGTCTGCCGCTTTGTTGAATTCTTGCGACAGGCTTTTATAAGCAACACCTTTTGTCATTTTAAGGGCGGGCGGTTCTCCTTTTTCAAGCTTCGCAATGAAGAACTGGATGTCGTCCACATTAAAAGCGCTCGCCACGCCCTGAATCATGTAATAGCAGGCTTTAGAGTCTTGCGGATCGCGTTTAATTTTTTGCGGATTGTATTTAATTTTATCCAGTTCAGGATTGCGCGCCACAAGATCATCCCATAGCTTCGTCATTTTATTGCTGAACTGTGTCTTCGTGATGTCCTTGCGGTAGGCCATGAGCAGNNTCGACAGGCGCGGAGAACCTGGGGTCGTCAAACGCGACAACGCTGTATTCGCGTCCTGAGACAGTATCTTTCGCTTTTTTTCCCTTGCGGTAAAAAAACTCCACTGTCTCCAGAATTTCGCGCGCCGCTTTATCCATCGAGGAAGATTCCCTGTAAAGAACAGACTTTACAGAATAAATTCACAAAATGCAATGAAATAAACAGCATGGCCTGTTTTTTTATACAATTCAAATGGTTGATCATACTTGCCCAAAGGCTGCCGGAAGGACGATAATATGAGGACAGGGAGTTTTGAAACGGATGCGTTCTGTTCTTGTCACACGCCCGCAGCCCGCTGCGGATGAATTCGCGGATAAGCTGCGCCATCAGGGCTACAAGGCGTATGTTGCGCCGATGATGGAGTATGTCGGGGTCGAGACCAGCCTTACAGATCTCGTGTTTTTTCAGGCGATTATTTTTACCAGTACGCAGGCGGTAGAGGTTTTTGCGCGCCTCTCGCCCGAGCGCTCCCTGCCGGTGCTGGCCGTGGGCGACACGACAGCGGCGGCGGCGGTGAAAGCCGGCTTCACGCAGGTACGCTCTGCCAAGGGCAATAGCAAGGACGTGGCGGCTCTTATTAAAACCGAAGCGGTAAAATCTCATATCAAGAAAATACTGCATCTGTGCAGCGCGGATACGCCGGATGATATTGCAGCAGCCGTGGCGGCCGCGGGCGTAGAGGTTGTGAACCGGCCCATATACAAGGCGCAGATGGTTGACAGCATACCGGATGACGTTATCACCGCGATGCAGAAGGGAGGGATTGACGTGGTCCTGCTTTTCTCCGCGCGCACGGCGGAAAACTTCGTCCGGCTGCTGGAGCAAAGGGGCCTGCGGGACATTACCCCGAAAATGGTTGCGGTCTGCATCAGTGAGCCGGTGGCTCACGCGCTGCGGCAACAGACTTGGCGCGGTCTGCACGTCGCCCGCCAGCCTAAAATGGAAGCGGTGATGCAGGCGCTGAAAGATTACACCGCGGCTGCAGAAGAGCGACGCAAACACTCGGACCGCCGCGTCAAGCCGGCCTATCATGACAGTGTAGGCCATGTGGAATCAGAGGCCTATACGGGGCCTGAGCGCCGCGTTATGGCGCGCCGCGCGCACGAAAAGCGCCAGCGTCAGCGCATCTGGCAGGAAAAAATGAAGTTTATGAACCGCACGATGTTGACTTTTGCCTTCATGTTTACGGCGATTGTATTGGCCGGGGTTTTCCTGATGGCGCCGGAGTATGCCCACATAAAAGGCATGCCGCAGCAGCAGGGACACCCCAGAAGATATGAGAGGCCGGCAGCACCGTCGGACGGCGCTCTCGGCGGATGGATCAACAAGGGCATCGAGGAATTCCAGCAGACGACCGGCACCGTGACGGATACTGTGGGCCAGATCGCTTCTTCGGCGGCCGATGTGGTTTTGAATCCGGGCGCGGGCGATTTCTCGCAGGTGCTGTCGAATGTAGCCGCGCTGCGCCAGCAGTCAGACGGTGACACGGCGGCGTCGCAGTCCATTGACCGTTTGCGCGCGATGCTGACGGCACCGGATGTCCGCAGTCCCGAGGATGTCGGCCGCGTTGTCGATCAGGCGCGCAAAGGAGACCAGACACTGGACGGCATGTTCGGTTCTGTCAGAAAAGAGGATGTCGAGGCCGCGGCTATGCTGCTGGTGCTTAACGAGTTCAGGAGCGATATCAGCAACAACCGTCCTTACGCGCAGGATCTGGCGCTGCTCAGGCGCTTTGCCGGGGGCGATCCACGTATGAACCGGGCCTTGCAGCGCCTCGCGCCCTATGCTGACAGCGGCGTCATGAACCGTCAGGCGCTGCAGACGGAGATGCAGGGGCTGGCGGGCGATATCGTGACGGCGGAACTGCAGGGGCAGGATGTTTCCGTGCAGGAAGCTGCACGCAAACGGCTTGACAGGCTGGCGCGCGCCAGCCAGCCGAATGATATAAAGGGCACTGGCACCGATGCGGTGGTGGCGCGGGCGCAGGTAATGCTCGACAAGGGCGATGTGGGCGGCGCGATGCGCGAGCTGCAGTCGCTCAACGGCGCCTCGGCTGAAGCGGCCCGTCCGTGGATGAGTAATGCCGCCGAGTATGTCGATACTGAACATTCCTCTGACGATCTGACGCAGGGCATGCTGCAGCAGGTCACTGGCGCTGGTTCAGCGTCCATACAAAGTCTGGTGACTATGATCAAGGAAAGCCTGGGCGGCGCCAGTGTGCCGTATCTTTCACCTGCGTATGCGCATGGCGGTGACGGCGGCAAGGGAACTGTTGCGCCGGCAGGGTCGGCTCTACCCTGAACTTTTTATTTTTAGGCGGCAGACCGGCCTGTAGAGCAGCAGACCGCTGATAAAGCCGCCGACGTGTACATCCCAGGCAATCGGATTGTCCAAGCCGGGCATGCCAAAAAATCCGAAGAACACAGAAACGCCGATCCAGACGAGAACGACCGGCAACAGCGTCCTGTAGCTCATCAGTCCTTGGCCCGCAGGTTTGGCGCCCATCATACCGGCGTCATACATCAGCAGGACCACGCCGCCAAACAGGCCGCTGATGGCGCCCGAAGCGCCGATCATCGGCAACGTCGAATGGGGATAAAAAACCGTATGGATCGCCGCGCCGCAAAGGCCGGTTGCAAAATAGAACAGCAGCATCTTTTTGCCGCCCATTGTTTTTTCAAGGCCCGCGCCGAAGGCCATGAGCATCGCCATATTCATGAGCAGGTGCAGCCAGCTGGCGTGAATGAACATATGGGTGAGGGGAGAGGCGATCTCGGGCAGGGTCAGCGGCTCCACGCCCATATAGCGCGTGGGGACGAAAGCGAGTTGGTCGAGCAGACTATCGGTCATCAGCCTCGGAAAAAATGTTTGCAGCAGAAAAACGCTGGTGTTGATCAGGCACAGGGCCTGCACGACAGGCGGCAAGTTGAAAACGGGCTCGCTGCGGGTGTTATCATTATTGTTTATCATGACGCGGGAGATTATGCGCCTGACTTACGTCGAATGCAAACAGGCTGTATTTTAAAATGCCGGAAAGTCTAGGCGTGTCCGGCTTCGAATGACAGGGCGGAGGGTGTCACGCCGATTTTCATCAGCGCACGTTCCCATTTGCTCGAGAGGCCGTCGTTGAAGATCAGGTCTTCGTCGGCAGGAACGGTGAGCCAGTGATTGGCCTGAATTTCCGCGTCCAGCTGGCCTGGACCCNNACGAGGGCGAAAATGCTCCTGTTGGGGCCGCTGCCCTCTGAGATGGCGCGGAGGATATCGACTGTGCCGGTAATGCCGATGCGCTTGCTGATGCAGACGGTGCCTTCGCGCATAAAATCTGTGGAGTGCAGGACAAACCCGCGGC
>PLXM01000186.1 GCA_003153235.1 Rhodospirillales bacterium | reverse complement strand
GGACCGACATAGGAGTTTGATGAATGTTTAAAACTTTTGTGACAGGGGAAGCCTCATGAAAAAACTGGTATTGAGTCTGGGATTGGTTCTGTGCCTGATGGCGGGATCGGCTTCTGCGGTCCAGTATGGCGACACGACAAAGTACGCCGCTAAAATCCTTCCCACGACCACCACACCGCCGGTTTGTCAAATCGGAGAGATATTAACGTATAATGGCCACAATTATGTTTGCACGCCAAACTATGTTAACAAAACCTGTCCCAATCCCAACGAGGTTGTGAAGTCGATCAATCCGGACGGTTCGCTCAACTGTGTTGGAAACTTTAAGGCAAGCGTTCCTTGTCCGGCGAATTCTGTGATGACATCTTTTAATCCCGCCACAGGCGCCACCACCTGCGCTCTGGTGGCAAAGCCTGGTCCGGTTCCCAACTGCAATAGTACTTTGAACTCCACGGACGGAGTCAATTTTTACTGTAACTCAACAATCTTCATAGGCCCGTTCATTTTTACCGCCGATCTTCAACCTTTTAATGCCGGCTGTGACTGGCATAAGGCAGCAGCGCGGAACATCAATTTCACGACGCACCCGCAGGCTGTCAATGCATGGGGTGCATCGTGCGTATCTGCGTGCAACGGATGGTGTCAGGCTCCGGCTAACGGGAGTTATGTGGGGGGGACGCTGCTGGCATATGACGACCCTTCGCAGCATTTTCAGTGCCTCTGCTTTAAATAGGCATATAGGAATAGAGAGAACGTATGTGTGAGTTTTTAAACCGGAGAAAGATCATGAAAAAACAGTTGCTCTTATGGATGGCGCTTGTATGTCTGATCGCAACACCGGCTTTTGCGCAGTCATTCACGCAGACCACACAATACGCCACTTCGTTGAAGACCACGGGCAGCCTGCCTGCATGTAACCAGCCTGGTCAAGTGCTTACATATCAAAATGATCCGACCACGCATCAGAACATTTATGTCTGCATAGATAATTTCAAAGCAAGTTGTCCTAACCCAAATGATATAATCACAGGTTTCAATCCGGATGGCACGCCGGCGTGTGTGCCAAACTATACAGCACCCGCTGATTGTCGCCCCCAGGCCATTGTGGGGCTTAACCCGGACGGGTCTCCTATATGTGCCCCCTTTCAAGCTGCGCCGCCTATTTGTACTGCAACTCAGGTTCTAAACTCAACGGATGGTATAAACTTCGTGTGCAAGGATATTGCGGCCGAACATCTTGTGTCGATAGGCGGCCTTAATGCCGTCAATGGCGCTTGTAAAGCTGATGGATCAAACATTGTAATACCGACGAATGAAGGTAGTCAAACAGGTCCTGACTATCAGGCTATTGATGGTACTGTTCTGGTCTTCTCCGAGGAATGTAATTATGCCTGCCAGACATATTGCGCAAACTATCCGACTGTTGCTGCCCCGGATTTTAGCGGCGGTTTGCTGGTTAACTATGCCGCCCCTACCGCCCAATGCCTCTGCTTCAGATAGTCTGTCCGGGATTTCTACAGGTTCTTTAGCACGATACAGTTGCGGCCCTGTTCCTTGGCTTTGTAGAGTTGCTCGTCTGTCCTGATAAAGAGGTCATCAAGGGTCCATGTGCCTTCTTTGACGGCGACAATACCGAAGCTGGCGCTGTAATTCAGTGTCTTCGTTTCGCCGTTTCCATCCGTATATGAACAGGGGGTTTCTGCGACGCTTTTGCGGAAGCGCTCTATCATCGGCTGGGCTTCTTCTGTCGTGGTCTGAGGAAGGAAGATGGCAAATTCCTCACCGCCGATCCGGCCAAGCGTGTCATGGGCCCGGAGGCCTTTCTGCATGAGCGCGGAAAAGTGCTGTAGAACGAGATCGCCAACCTTGTGGCCATAAGTATCGTTGACTTTTTTAAAGTGGTCCAGATCTATCAGCACCAGAGCGAATGGCGACTTGTGCCTGTTAAAGTAGTCCAGTCCGGCATTGGCCAGCTGTATAAAGGCGCGGCGGTTATTGAGCCCCGTGAGCATGTCGGTCAGGGCAAGCTTGATGAGATACCTGTGATATTCACCAAGGTGCTTTACCAGCGGGCGGAAGATAAAAGTTGCTTCAAGCAAAAGCACCAGAAGGATGGTCACAACGCCGGCAAACTGCAGGTCGTAGGAGCTCTCGATATCTTTCATGACGTTGGTGCGGTACTGGTCGAGCGAACGATCCAGGCTGAGGTCGAGAAGTTTTGATTGCTCGCCTGACAGGACGGTCAAAGCCGCCGCAGCCTCGGGGCCTTGGTTTTTGCGCCTGTACTTGGTAAAGTCATCGGCCATGTCGATAAATTTTTTGAAATTATCGTCCAGAAGAAACTCAGGATTGTGAAATATCCTGTTCAGGGCATCACTGCCATAGGCTCCGGTTTTGACGCATTCCTTCTTTAGTTGCTCGATTGACCGGGTGAGCAGGTCATCGTCAAAAGAATTTCCCGAGGCATTGAAAGAAGAGGCCTGGGAAACGATAATGTCCACGAGTGACCGCATATTGGTTATCGTGAAGGTAACCTCGGCGTTTTCACGCTGGTTGCTGGTGACATGCGCTGTCACGAGGTGACCGAGAATGGATATGAGGGCGATGATGCAGAAGGCGCTTACATAGGCTTTATTGAGGCGTTCCAGCTGCTTGTCTTTATCCTGCAGCGTTTCGACGAGGCGCAGGTACAGATTCTTGACGGCGGGAACCGACTGCAGGCTCACTTCCAGTGGTTGTGAGGCCAGGTTATTTACAGTCCGCCGAAACTTCCGGAACATCTTTTCCATGAGGAGCACCCCTGTTCTTTTATAGCGGGGATAGTCCTAAATGGCAATAAAATCGATATGGCAACTACCCAAATTTTAGAAGAAAGATCCCTTGATTCTTTGTGTTTGGGACGGCGTTTGAGCTGCCTTCTGGATCGGAGCCGTAGCTTTTTTCAGGTAGGCGATGGCTCTTGGGTCTTTCTCCAGCAAAGGCAGCAGTTTTTGCTGCACTTCGGCATGATAGCTGTTCAGCCATTTCAACTCGTCTGCGGTCAGCAGGGAGGGCTCGACCATATTGCGGTCGATCGGCGCCATGGTCAGCGTCTTGAAAGCAAGCAGGTTTTTGCCATCGGCATCTTTTCTGCCTGTATCGACAACTGTGACGAGACTTTCAAGGCGTATGCCATAAGCACCCTCCTTGTAGTAGCCAGGTTCGTTAGATAGGATCATGCCGGTCTTGAGCGGCACGGTGCTATTGGCTGAGGAAATGGAGCAGGGGCCTTCATGCACGGAAAGGTAGCTGCCGACGCCGTGACCGGTGC
>PLXM01000096.1 GCA_003153235.1 Rhodospirillales bacterium | reverse complement strand
TTCCCCGCAATGAAATTCTGTCGGGAAGCTGCATCGAGAT
The DNA here is from genome assembly GCA_003153235.1 of Rhodospirillales bacterium. GTDB lineage: Bacteria > Pseudomonadota > Alphaproteobacteria > Micavibrionales > UBA2020 > PALSA-926. Next base: position 4,725 of record PLXM01000096.1, on the reverse strand, counting down.
CATGAGTAAACTCCCAACACGGTCGGTCGATCTGATCTTTGCCGATCCGCCCTATAACCTCCAGCTTCAGGGTGACCTGCACCGCCCGGACAATTCTAAAGTTGCCGGCGTCGATGATGCCTGGGACAAGTTTTCAAGTTTTACAGAATACGACAAGTTCTCCCGCGAGTGGCTCCTTGAAGCCCGACGTCTTCTCAAGGACGATGCCGCCATCTGGGTCATCGGAAGTTATCATAATATATTCCGTCTTGGCAGCATCATGCAAGATCTCGGCTTCTGGATTTTGAACGATATTGTCTGGCGCAAGACCAACCCGATGCCTAACTTCCGCGGCCGCCGGTTTACTAACGCCCATGAAACCATGATCTGGGCCTCGAAATCTGAAAATTCGAAATACCGTTTCAATTATGACGCCATGAAAGCGCTGAATGAAGACCTGCAGATGCGGAGCGACTGGACCATACCGCTTTGCACCGGCGGCGAGCGGCTGAAAAAGGGCAGCGGTGAGAAAGCCCATCCGACCCAGAAACCTGAAGCTCTGCTGCACCGCGTTATCCTGTCATCCAGCGAGGTCGGCGATACAGTGCTCGATCCATTCTTCGGCACCGGCACAACAGGCGCCGTCGCCAAGAAGCTTGGACGTAACTATATTGGCATTGAGAGAGAACGTGAATATATCGCTTTTGCCAAGGAACGTATCAAAGCCATTAAATCCGGTGATGATGAAAGCCTGCTGAAGGCTATAGAGAAACGCTCAGAACCCCGTATCCCCTTCGGACAGGTGATTGAACAGGGGATGCTCACGCCAGGCACGGTGCTCTTTGATCATTCTCGCCGTTATACAGCCCGCATCCGCGCCGATGGCAATCTGGTGGCACGCAACCATAGCGGCGACCATAGGGGCTCGATCCACAAGGTCGGTGCGGCATTACAGGGACTGCCTTCCTGCAATGGCTGGACGTTCTGGCATTTCGAGAACAAGGGTAAGATATTGCCTATTGATGTGCTGCGTCAGGAAATCCGTTCACACATTCAGGACGCCTGACCTTTTGATTATTCGCGCCCGTACTGCACGCCCCCCAGCGGCTTGGTCAGCTCAGGATCAATAAAAAAATCAACTGATGTAACCCTTCCCTTGAGAACAGCTTGCTGAAAGTTTTGAGAGGAAAAACTCTGTCCTTTCTCAGCATCAGTAATAATTACCCTGATCCGGCCATAAATACGCCGATCGACATTGCCGGCCTCTTCTATACGTACCATCATTTTTTCAACTTTATCCGCCGGCACGCTGAACCCGGTAACCGTCAGAGGCTCACTAAGATCCAGCGTGATGTTGGATGGAACAATAGAGCGCTCTTCTCTGCCTGAGCAGTCGGGTTTCAACTCCCCAGAGATAAACAAGCTTATGTTTCCTGCGTTCGAAATGACAGCCTTTGGATCAAGCGGAAAATACTGCTTGCTGAAATCGTAGCGGCCCAGCTCAAAAGAGCTGATAATCTCGTACTTGACCCTGAAATACTCTTTCTTTTTCTGCGCGCGGGTGGTGATCTGGTCCCTTATTCTCTTCCAAGCAATATCATTGCTGAAATTCTTCTGATAAAGCTTGCAATAAACAACCCGCCCATATTCGTCAGCAATTTTAGAATCGTTAATATCATATCCATTCAACAGGATGAAAGTCTGGACAAGCTCCTTGTATGTAGGCCGCGCATATCCCTCACCAATATCCTGTGTGGCATAGGCGGACTGCACTGACATGGTCAGCCCAAGCAGAACAAGTAAAACAATAATACGGCCCTTCATTTCTTATCCTTGTCCAAAGAGGGTATTTTACGGACAAACCTGCCAGTTCTCAAGTTGTCTTTGCTCGCAGGCATAACTTCACAACTTTATGCATCAAGGTAGGCAGCGCATAAGTATCTATTTCTTCAGCAGAAACAAATTTCCCTTTGTTGGCTTTGAACCCTTTGCTGGGCTGGGCTGTCCATATTTCCAAAACCAGATCAAAATGCGTAAAACTGTGCCGAACATTTGCACTCAGCTGTTTAAAATGCAACTGCCTGTTGTAAGAATGGGGTAGTTTTTTTGCCATTTCATTATCTTGCATCCATTCTGTCGTCGGCAGCTGATACAGCCCCTCATAAAGCCCCTTGCCTGTTCTCTTTTCTATCAGGAACTCTTTCGACTTTTTCTGAATCCAGAAAACCTTGCCGTAACGGACGGGATTTTTTGCCTTGATAGTTTTGCGCGGCAGTTGCTCCGCTATGCCCTGTTTTAAGGCCTGACATGCTCTCTGCCATGGGCACATGCCGCACTTCGGCTTACGCGGCGTGCATACCGTCGCCCCCAGCTCCATGAAAGCCTGCGTGAAATCGCCCGGGTATCCGTTGCCGGCAGCCAGTTTTGCAGCATGCATGCGCAGCGTCTCCTTCGATGCGGGCAATGGTTCCTGTATCGCAAAAAAGCGGCTGACAACGCGCTCGACATTTCCGTCTACCGCAACGGCAGACCGGTTAAACGCGATAGAAGATATGGCAGCCGCCGTATAAGGCCCGATGCCTGGCAATTCCATCAGCGCTTCGACAGAGGCCGGAAATTTACCGCCATGTTCTTTCGCAATAATCACTGCGCATTTGTGCAGATTGCGGGCGCGGGCATAATAACCAAGCCCCGCCCAAGCGGTCAGAACATCGTCCAGCTTTGCTTTGGCAAGAGCTTCCACTGTCGGCCACTTCTCAATGAACTTCATGAAGTAGGGACCAACTGTCACAACCGTCGTCTGCTGCAGCATAATTTCGGACAACCAGACGTGATAAGGATTCGGCATTTTACCCTTGGCCGCCCGCCACGGCATGACGCGCCGATGTTTTCCGTACCAATCAAGGAGCCGCTCCTGAAGCTTTGAAATACTCTGTCTGGACATGCGTTATTGTCGCTTTTTCAGCCCCGAGTGCAATATCTACTTGACATTTATAAATTATGTAAATATAATGCTTATTATGAGGGGGCTCATCATGAATGAACGTATTGCCATTCTGCCGGGTAGTTTTGACCCACCGACACGCGGGCATGTCAGTTTGATCGAAGAAGCTTTGCGGCAAAATGATGTAGATCACGTGGTTGTCGTTGCCGTTCATAATCCCACAAAAAAGAAACGGCTTCTGGACGTAGAAAACTCCCTGACTCTTTTGAAGAAAATGCTTCCCGCTGATATTGCTGACCGCGTCACACTCAGTGACAGCGCCAAGTCGGCGCCGCGACTGGCAACTGAGTTCAACGCTGCCGCCGTTATCCGTGGTAAACGCGACATTGACCCGCCGCGAAAAACTTTTATTCATGAAACTGCTGTCGCCGCCTATTTTACGGCTCATCGCATTTTACACCTGAAAAAGCCGTTGCAGATCAAATGGCTGACCAGCCCAGTCCAGGGAATGTCCTCAACACGTTTGCGGCAGACTTTGTTCAGCGATCGCTGCTCGCAAGAAAGACTTGAAAAATTCTTACCTGCCGACATCGCAAGGACTTTGATGCAGGCAAAAATAAAATGCCCGGATGTCAGCAAAGACAACAGCGCCGGTTTCAACCGCGTGCTGGCGGAAGCCCTCAATCCTCCCCCTAAAACAAACACAAGGCGCTCTTCGCCGGGCCTTAAAATCCGGTAGATCCTGTCCCAAGTAGTGCTTGGCGTTAAACGGGAATAGGGATATTGTTTCCCACAATGTCAAAACCGCGCCCGCTGTCCGATCTTATTCCCGGTCTTACCAAGGATATCCTTGGTAAGAAAAGCCTACTGTTTGGCAAAATGCTCTCTGAATGGAGTCATATTGCAGGCGCCGATATCGCGGCAAAAGCCACCCCGATCGATCTTAAGTACGCAAAGAAACTGGATAAAAAGAGTCAGGCGACACTGCATCTCGCCGTCCAGAGCGCCTATGCGCTTGAACTCAGCTACCAGAAATCCTTGCTGATCGAGCGGCTGAATATGTTCTTCGGCTACCCCGCTATCAAGGATATCAAGATGGTTCAGCAGGATAATGTTATGAATAATAAAAAACCTCCTGCCAAGCCCCGCCGCCCCCTAACTATGCAGGAAGAGCGTGTTCTGGATGAAATGGTGGGCCGAATTCAAGAAAATGATTTACAAACCGCGCTAAAAAATCTAGGAAAAGCAATCACCTCGCGTCAATTAAGTAAAGATTAGGAACCAAAAAATGAAAGTCGCAGCAAATACCCTCCGCAAGGGCCATGTCGTTGAGCACAACAACAAGCTCTGGATGGTCGTCGAGTGCGAACTTCGCTCTCCAGGCAAAGGGGCAGCCGTGGCGCAGGTCATTATGCGTGATATCGTGCAGGGCACGAAAATGGATATCCGCTGGGGTACGCAGGATATGGTCGAGCGCGTGCGTATCGAAGAAGAAGAGTTGCAATTCCTCTACGCCAATGGCGATGACTTCACCTTCATGAACGTCCAGAACTACGAGCAGGTCACGCTGAGCAAGGAACTGATCGGCGATCAGTTCGTGTACCTGCAAGATGGCATGGTCTGCAAAGCGCAAGTGAACGACGGCAAGGTGCTCTCGATCGAACTGCCGGAAACCGTGACGATGGAAATCGTTGAAGCTGACCCGGTTGTCAAAGGCCAGACGGCTTCCTCCTCGTATAAACCTGCAAAGCTTTCAAATGGCGCCCGCGTTCTGGTACCGCCACACATCGAGTCCGGCACAC
>PLXM01000022.1 GCA_003153235.1 Rhodospirillales bacterium | reverse complement strand
GCAAGGACGGCAAGAAGAAAGTTTCCGTGGCGGATTTCATGGGATCAATCGAGAGTGTGTTGGTGCAGATGCAGGCTGACATGCTGGAACGCGCGCGCAAGAAGATGCACAGCATGGTCGTCGACATCAAAACGCTTAAGGAAATGCGCGATTTTTTTGCGGCGGACAAGCTGGGCGGCGTCAGGCTGGATTATACGCTCATCCAGAATTCTCCTGAATTTGAGGCCATCAAGAAAGAATTCTCCGTTACGCCGCGCTGCCTGCCGTTCACGGATAACGGGCAGAAGGTGATTGTGGCGAAAGCGTATTAAATGTCCTTTGCCTTTGAAAGAATGGTGGCGGGAAGGTACTTGCGCTCAAAACGCAAGGAAGGGTTTATTTCCGTTATCGCCGGATTTTCTTTTCTGGGCATACTGCTCGGTGTGGCGACGCTGATCATTGTCATGTCGGTGATGAATGGTTTCCGTGAGGAGCTGGTCGGGCGCATCCTCGGGCTGAACGGCCATATCAACGTCTATTCGCGCCTTGGTCCCATGTTCCCCTATGAACCTTTGATCGAGCAGATTAAAAAAGTTCCCGGCGTGAAAACCGCGACTGCGTCGATCGAGGGCCAGGCTCTGCTGACGGTCAATGGCGTGGCAGGCGGCGCTGTTGTGCGCGGTGTGATGCCCGAAGATTTCCTTAAAAAGCCGATCATGTCGACTTCCATCATCAGGAAGCTGCCGGATACAGCGGGTTTTGGCGGCGATTATGTTGCTATCGGCAAAAACCTGGCCGAGCATTTTCAGCTGGATGTCGGCGACAAGCTTGTGCTGATCGCGCCCAAAGGCAAGACAACGCCCTTCGGCACCATCCCGCGCTCGCGCACCTTCATCGTCGGCTCCATCTTTGATGTCGGTATGTACGAATATAACAGCAGTTTCGTGTTTATGCCGCTTGATGCAGCGCAGGCGTTTTTCGACATGGGCATGAGCATCAGCGCGATCGAAATCATGACGCCGGATCCGGCAAATTTTGAAGTAACTGAAAAAGCGGTCCACAAGATCCTGTCGCCGGAATATTCAGTCGCCGACTGGCAGGATACGAATGCCAGCTTCTATAACGCGCTGCAAGTCGAAAGCAGTGTTATGTTCCTGATCCTGACGCTGATCATCGTTGTTGCTGCCTTCAATATCATTTCAAGCTTGATCATGCTGGTGAAGGACAAGGGGCGTGATATCGCCATCCTGCGCACCATGGGCGCAACAAAGGGGATGATCGTCCGCATTTTCCTCTATACGGGCGCCACCATCGGCATCGTGGGCACTCTGGCAGGAACGCTGCTGGGTGTGGTCTTCTGCAGGAACATCGAGGCTATCCGCCAGTGGCTGCAGGGCTTGCTGCACAGGAACCTTTTTAATGACGAGATTTATTTCCTCACCAAGCTTCCGGCGAAGATGGATCCGCACGAGGTTGTGGTGATCGTCTGCATCTCGCTGGGGCTGTCGTTTGCGGCAACCCTTTATCCGGCATGGCGCGCGGCGCGGCTGGATCCGGTGGAGGCGCTTCGCCGTGAGTAATGTATTGGAGTTAAAAGATATCAAGCGCAGTTTCGAGCAGGGCGGTCAGAAGCTCGAGATCCTGCGCGGCGTCAACCTGTCTATCGAGCGCGGCGAGATCGTGGCGCTGCTGGGCCCAAGCGGTTGTGGCAAGACGACGCTGCTGCAAATCGCTGGTCTGCTGGAGAACCCGACCAGCGGCGATATCATTATCAACGGCCAGAAGGTCGCCAGCGGCGCGGACAAGCTGCGCACGGATTTGCGCCGCACACAGATCGGTTTCGTTTATCAGTCCCACCATCTGCTGCCGGATTTTATTGCGGCAGAAAACCTCCTGCTGCCGCAGTATATTGCCAATACAAATAAGGCCGAAGCTTCTCACCGCGCGGTCAAGCTGCTGGAAAGCGTCGGGCTTGAAAAGCGGGCGGATCATTACCCGTCGCAATTGTCAGGCGGCGAACAGCAGCGTGTGGCAATCGCGCGTGCGCTTGTCAACCGTCCGGCGCTGCTGCTGGCCGACGAGCCCACCGGCAATCTTGATCCACAAACGGCGGAAGGTGTGTTTCAGGTGATGCTGCAGACGATCCGCAGTCTCAAGATCGGTGCATTGGTCGTGACGCATAACGAAGAACTTGCGCGCCGCATGGACCGCATTTTGCAGCTGAAGAACGGTTTGGTTTAAGATGGCAAAATCAGAAAAAAGTGGGGCAGAGAAAAAAGTTCCGTCCGGTTTTGTCCATCTGCATGTGCATTCCGCCTATTCTCTGGCCGAGGGCGCAATCAAGATCAAAGACCTCGCGGGGCTTTGCAAGAAGCTCTCGATGCCCGCTGTGGCGGTGACGGATACGGGCAACCTGTTCGGCGCTTTACAATTCTCGCTGGTCGCGGCCAAAGAAGGCGTGCAGCCTATCATCGGCTGCCAGATCTGGGTTGAAAAACCTGAGCAGATCGATCAGCGCAGTAAAAAAGTTGAAATGCCGGACCAGCTTGTGGTGCTGGCGCAGGACCAGCAGGGTTACAAGAACCTGATCAAGCTGTCGAGCAAGGCCTATCTTCAGCCGCTCGAGCATGCTGACAAGCCCGCCGTCACATGGGAAGATATCAAGACATATTCAAAAGGCCTGATCTGCCTGACGGGCGGCGTGAAGGGTTGCGTTGGGCGGATGCTGGGCGAACACCGCGCGCCGGAGGCAGAGAAGAATCTGCTTTGGCTGAAGGAAACCTTTGGCGACCGTCTCTACATCGAACTCCAGCGCCATGGCACGGCTGACGAGGTGGCGATCGAGGATGGTCTGCTGGATCTTGCCTATGCTCACAATATCCCGATTGTCGCAACGAATGACTGCTTTTTTCCAGATCCGGGAATGTACGAGGCGCATGACGCGTTCATGTGTATTGCCCAGGGCGCTTATGTGCAGGATGCCGCCCGCCGCCGAGTGACGCCGGAGCATTATTTCAAGTCCGCCGAGCAAATGATCGAGTTGTTCAGGGATCTGCCCGAGGCGGTGGAAAACACCGTGGTGATTGCGCAGCGCTGCGCCTTTATGCTGCAGGAAATCAAGCCGCTGCTGCCGAAGTTTGACGCAGGCAACGGCAAGAGCGAGAGCGAAGAGGTGATTGACCGTTCGCGCAAGGGGCTGAACTGGCGGCTGGAAAACTATGTTTTCAAAGAGGGCTGGGACGAAAAGAAGAAAGCCGAAACGCGCAAAAAATATCACGAACGGCTTGAATTCGAGCTGGGTGTTATCAATAAAATGGGCTTCGCCGGGTACTTTTTGATCTGCTCGGACTTTATCCAGTGGGCGAAAGATCATGATATTCCGGTGGGGCCGGGGCGTGGTTCAGGTGCCGGTTCGGTAGTGGCGTGGTCGCTTTCCATCACAGACCTTGACCCGTTGCGATATGGCTTGCTGTTTGAGCGTTTCTTAAACCCGGAACGTGTCTCAATGCCTGACTTCGACGTCGATTTCTGCCAGGATCGGCGTGACGAGGTCATTGCCTACGTCCAGAAGAAATATGGCGCCGACCGCGTAGCGCAGATTATCACTTTCGGAAAATTGCAGGCGCGCGCCGTGCTGCGCGATGTCGGGCGCGTGTTGCAGATGCC
>PLXM01000091.1 GCA_003153235.1 Rhodospirillales bacterium | reverse complement strand
GAAGAGTGGCCAGACGCAGCCTATTCAGGCACCGGCGGCTGACACGCAGAGCAATGATCAGCAGCAGTCCTCATCGCAGAGCGGCAGCAGCAGTGATCGGGGCAAACTTGTTGACGTGCAGGCGTAGCTTTCTTTAGTCATACAAAGAGGAAATGTGCAAACAGCCTCCCCTTCAAGGGGAGGTTTTTTTATACCTTGCTTACCAAGGTATAGGGATGCCTTGCACGATATAAGTGAGGTGCCCGATCTCCTGATTAACGAACAGTGTGGCAATCGCAATAGTACCTGCAAGCTGCCAGTTCAGATTGAACGATTTCCAGGCAATGCAAGCCGTGACAACATATGAATAGCAGGCAAGAAGGACGAATATCCTGTCCATTTCATCGCGTGCCACAATACCTGTGGCGGCAACAATCATAAAGGGAAGCGTAACAATAAAAAACGGAACGGAAACCCAGTTGCTGGCCGAAAAGAAAAGCCAGAATTTATCAAGTTTCTTTAACGACCATGCAATCGTTGCCACGAGAGCATTTGAGAGAATGAACGATAAGACAAATTGCGTTATTACGGTTGTGGCTATTTGCAAATAGCCATATCCGGTTTCCATTCCTTTCGGGTGATAAAAATAGGCAAATGCGAGACCCGCAGGAAAAAATGCAAGAGATACATAGAACGATATAATAGCTTCCTTTTTTGTGCCGGAAAATTTTTCAATCCCGCGCCCGAAAAGAAACAACAAGTCAAACCCGCCGATAACCTTGTTCTTGAAATCAAGCATATACGCTCTCCAATATTTTACTGAAAGGCGACTTCGTTGAAACTGCGGAGTTTACGGCTATGGACACGGCCATAACCAAGCGCGCGGATTTTTTCCATCGCCATAAGCCCGATTCTCAAGTGCTGGTCGACGCGTTCACGATAAAATTTGTCCGCCATCCCCGGCAGCTTGAGCTGTCCATGAAGCGGTTTATCAGATACACAAAGCAAAGTTCCGTAAGGAACGCGGAAACGGAAGCCATTGGCAGCAATGGTGGCCGACTCCATGTCGAGGGCAATCGCGCGGCACTGGCTCAGGCGCTGGATGGGAACGCTCTGCTCCCACAATTCCCAGTTCCGGTCACTGACAGTAGCAACCGTACCGGTACGCATGATCTTCTTTTGTTCGTAATCGTCAAGTCCCGTCACTTTTGACACGGCCTTTTCAAGCGCGATCTGGATTTCCGAGAGCGCTGGAATCGGCACCCACAGCGGCACCGCATGATCAAGCACGTTATCGTCCCGCACATAACCATGCGCCAGAACATAGTCACCCAGCTTTTGAGAGTTTCTCAGGCCCGCACAATGCCCGAGCATCAACCATGCATGTGAACGCAGCACGGCCACATGGTCTGTAATCGTTTTTGCATTTGAAGGGCCAATACCGATGTTGATTAGCGTAATGCCCGTGCCGTCGGTGCGCTTCAGGTGATAAGCCGGCATCTGCGGCAGGCGCACCGGTCTTTTACCTTCAGATTTGAGATGGTGCTCAAGGTTGGCGTTATATGTGATGACGTTTCCAGGTTCCACAAAGGCCGTGTACTGGTTTCTTTCCTTGGACACTTCGGCATCATCGGAAGCGGACATCAGCTCCTGCCCCAAACGGATGAACTCATCCACATAGAACGGGTAGTTGGTGAACATGACGAACTTCTGGAAGTGATCCGCTGTCGTGCCGGTATAGTGCTTCAGGCGCTGCAGACTTAAATCGACACGCGGCGCGATAAACAGGGCAAGCGGTTCCGGATCGCCGGACTTCGCCAGAAATGTCCCATTTGGAATCGTGTCATCCATGACGGTCAGATTGGGCTGGTCAAAAATCTCCGGCAGGCGCGTCAGCTGCTCTGTCGACAAATCACCTTCCAGATGGAAGTTTTCTCCAAGCGCGAAATGCAGAGGTATCGGCACATCGCTCACCCCGACATGCAGTTCACAGTCAGGATGGTTCTTGAGAAGAAGCGCAAATTGCTCAAGATAATAGCTGCGATAAAGATCTGGCCGCGTCAGCGTCGTGCGGTAAACGCCTGGATGAGACAAAAACCCGAATGAAAGACGGTTATCCACCACCGGCGCTTTTTTGGTTGTGATTTCAATAAAGGGATAATGCGCGCTGACACGCCCCTCCTGCCATTTCCCTTTTGAAAAGGCATCAAAAGCACCACGCAAATATTCAACGTTTGCGTCGTAGATTTCCTTGATCCATGTCAGAGCTTTCTCGGAATCCGTGAAGCTCTTTGTGGTCATCAGACCATCTCTAATCGGTGCCGGTATTCTCATCAGCTCCCTGTAACCCTGTTAAACTTCTGGCAAAATCCCGCGCCACAAACGGCCGCAGGTCCCCTATGCCCTCTCCTATACCTATAGCATGAACTGGTAAAACAAATCTTTCCGCCAGTGAGACAAGAACGCCGCCTTTGGCCGTTCCATCCAGTTTTGTAACAATAAGTCCAGTTATGTTAATAATTTGTTTGAATAACTCGACTTGCGAGTGCGCATTCTGACCAACAGTGGCATCTAAAACTAATATTGCCGCATGAGGCGCATCGGGAATTTTTTTCTTTATAACACGAACTATTTTCTCTAACTCCACCATAAGGTCCGTTTTGTTTTGCAAACGGCCTGCTGTGTCGATCATCAGGACATCGACATTCTCTGCAAGAGCACGGTCGACAGCTTCATAAGCCAGCGACGCCGCATCAGCGCCCTCCTCCTTCGTGATCACAGGACAATCGATGCGCGTACCCCAGACTTTCAGCTGCTCAACTGCCGCCGCGCGGAACGTGTCGCCCGCTGCAAGCATGACCTTTTTGCCATTGTCCTTAAACTGGTGCGCCCATTTGCCGATGGTTGTCGTCTTGCCTGTACCGTTCACACCGACCATCAGGATAACAAAAGGCTTCGCACTGTCTGTGGAAAAAGGTTTTTGAACGGGGGTCAGTATCGTTTCAATCTCAGTTGCAAGCGCTTCCTTGATTTCCTCTGAAGACACTTCCTTGCCAAAACGGTTTTTTGAAACAGCTGCGGTGAGCTTTGCCGCCGTGGCAGGGCCGAGGTCCGCTGTAATCAGCAGTTCCTCGAGTTGCGAGAGCGTTTCTGCATCGAGTTTTTTCTTGGTAAAAATATCCGATATGCCGGATGATATTTTGCCGGAGGACTGGCTCAATCCCTCGCTCAGTTTCTTGAAGAAACCTTTTGTTTCTTCAGCGGCGGGTTTTTCCTCTTTTTTCTTCCAGAAACCGATCATGCGGCCACGCGTCCCTTGATGCAGTCACCTTCAATCAGATCCATCCTTGCCATCACGATCTTACCCAATGGCATTTGCTGATCGAGCATGACCTCGCTGAAATATTCGGTGCGGCTCTTGTTGTTGCGCTCAACCAGAACCGGCAGTGTCTTCCCGACCAACTCTGATAAATGCTTGCGGACCTGCTGACTGCCGAGTTCGCGTAGTATCTTTGCACGCTCTTTTCGCACTATGCCATTAACCTGCGGCATCCGCGCCGCGGGCGTGCCTTTGCGCGGCGAGTAAGGGAAGACATGCAGGAAAGTCACGTCGCATTCCTTGACGGCATTCAGCGTATTCTCGAACATCTCATCCGTTTCAGTCGGAAAACCGGCAATGATATCCGCACCAAAAACCATATCCGGCCTGAGCTGCCGCGCCCGTTTGCAGACATCGAACAAATCCTGACGCAAATGGCGGCGCTTCATACGTTTCAGGATCATATCATCCCCCGCCTGCATACTCAGATGCAGATGCGGCATCATGCGCGGCTCTTCGCCAATCAGCTTCCACAAATCCTCATCGATCTCGACAGGATCAAGCGACGATAGACGCAGACGCTTGATATTTGGCACAAGCGCCAGCAGGCGGCGCACCATCTGCCCCAGCGTTGGCTGTCCCGGGAGATCAGGCCCGTAGGACGTGATATCCACACCTGTCAGCACAATTTCCTGATAGCCACCCTCCACTAACTTACGCACCTGATCAACAATTTCGCCCATCGCCACCGAACGCGAATTGCCGCGCCCATAGGGAATAATGCAAAACGTGCAGCGATGATCGCAGCCNNGCACCTGCACGAAAGCGCGGGCATGATGGTCAAAGCCAGCGATCATGTGGTTCGCCGTTTCCTTCACCTGCATAATATCATTCACACGCACGCGTTCGGTCAGCAGCGGGTTCCATGTCTCGGCCTTCAGTTTCAGATCATTGCCGATCACCTGATTGACTTCAGGCATCTCTGAAAAACTCTGCGGGTTCACCTGTGCCGCGCAGCCTGTGACGATAATTTTCGCATCCGGATTTTCGCGCCGTGCGCGCCGGATTGTCTGCCGCGCCTGACGCTCGGCTTCGCTCGTCACAGCGCAGGTATTGATGATGATAGCATTATCCAGACCGGCCTTTTTGGCGTGGTCTTTCATCACTTCGGACTCATAGGTATTCAGCCGGCAGCCGAAGGTAATCACCTTCACACCACCTTCCGCCTCTTCACGCGGCGGGAGAATATCTTCAGCGTTGTCGCTCATACTTCCACTTTTCCACGGTAAACTTCTTCCGCATCTCCGGTCATCAGGACATGGCTATCACTTTCCCGCCATTCAATGTCCAGTGTGCCGCCATCGAGGATGATCGTCGCCTTGCGCTGGGTCAGGCCTCGCCGTACGCCCGCGACGGCCACGGCGCAGGCTCCCGTGCCGCAGGCCTGCGTGATGCCAGCCCCCCGCTCCCAGACCCGCATGCGGATTTTGGTCGGCGAGAGCACTTGCGCGACCTCCACGTTTGTTCTTTCTGGAAATAAAATATGGTGCTCGATTTTAGGCCCAAATGTTTCAAGAGCAACTTTAGACACATCTTCTACAAAGAATACGGCATGGGGATTGCCCACGTTCACAGCAACCGGCTCTGAAAAACCATCTTCGAATATTGGTAAAAAAGTTGTTTTTTCTTTGCGACTTAGCGGAATTTCCCGCCATTCAAGATGAACTTTATCCATGTCCACCACGACCTTCTCACCTGTCATTTTCGCAGTCAATCTGGCAGCAACAGTCTCTAAAGTGACTTCCGGCTTATTTAGCTCAGCAATCAGTAGCTTGGCGACACAGCGGGATGCGTTGCCACAGGCACCAACCTCTCCGCCATCAGCATTGTAAATCCTTAAAAAGACATCTGTTTCCGACGATTTAGGCGGATCGATAATAACCACCTGGTCAAAGCCAATTCCCGTCCTGCGGTCAGCCAGATCGCGAATCTTTTCTGCCGTCAGCTGGATTTTCTCCTGCCTGCCGTCAAAAATGGCAAAATCATTGCCTAACCCATGCATTTTTATGAATGTTTTTGTCATAGAACGGTTATAAACTCATTTCATTTTTTATACAATATCTTAACTCAATTATTTCATGTGAAACATTCACAAAACAGTAAAATTATGCCCATAAGTCATTAAGTTATGTTGATTTTTTACTTTATCGAAGTCTATACTCTCGAAGATTCTAAAACAAGAAACGACTGAAAGCGAAGGACAGTAATGTTGAAGATCAGCAAAGGCTTGGCTATTGGTTTAACCACAACTCTTGCTATTTTGAGTGTGGCTGTATTCTTTCTGTTAAAGGCTCCAGATGCGCAGGCGCAAGCTGAAGCCGCGACACCACCTACCCCTCCTTCCTCGGCAACTGACGCCATCTCACATCCACCAGCCGCAACTCCCGATCTGCTTGCTGCACCAGCTGCATCGAGCATAGATGTGACTGTGGCTATGCAAGATCGCGTCCTCGGTCAGGAATCTGCCCCCGTTACCATCATCGAATATGCATCACTCACCTGCCCGCACTGCGCGCATTTCGAGACAGAGATATTGCCTGAAGTTAAAAAGCAGCTGCTTGATACAGGCAAAGCAAAACTGATTTACCGCGACTTCCCGCTCGACAGATTTGCTCTTGAAGCTGCCATGGTGTCACGCTGTATTTCTCCGCTCAAATATTACGACATGCTGGATGTGATCTTTAGCAAGCAGGAGATATGGGCAAAAGCCAAGGATCCTCTCGCAGCACTGGAAAAGCTTGCCAGCCTTGCCGGCATGGATGCAGCTGATTACAAGAGCTGCGTGGAAAATCACGCATTGGAAACGGCCATTCTGACTCATGTGCAGGAAGCACAAAACAAATACAAAGTTCAATCCACGCCAACATTCGTCTTCAATGACGGCGCAGAACAGTTTAGCGGTGCTCAGCCCGTTGAAAAGTTCGCGGCTACCATTGAAAAACTCACGAAGGGGAAATAAGCGCAATGGTTCAGTTTAACAAGCTCAGGCTCACCGGCTTCAAGTCATTTGTCGAACATACCGAACTCGAAATCGGGCAAGGTCTGACCGGCATCGTCGGTCCGAACGGCTGCGGCAAATCAAACATCGTCGAAGCCATCCGCTGGGCGATGGGTGAAAACTCGCCCAAACGCATGCGCTCTTCCGACATGGATGATGTGATCTTCAATGGTACCGAAAAGCGCCCCGCCCGCAACACAGCGGAAGTCGTGCTGCTGCTGGACAACGCCGACCGCACCGCGCCTGCAGAACTGAATGATTCCGATGAGCTCGAAGTCTCCCGCAAGATCGAACGCGATGTCGGCTCGACATATAAAGTAAACGGCAAGAACGTCCGTATGCGTGATGTGCAGCTGCTGTTTGCCGACTCATCCGTTGGCGCACACTCCCCCGCTTTGGTGAGCCAGGGCCGCGTTGCCGACATGATCAACGCCAAGCCGACTCAACGCCGTATGGTTCTTGAAGAAGCCGCCGGCATCTCCGGCCTCCATGCCCGCCGCCACGAAGCGGAACTGAAGCTGCGCGCTGCCGAAACCAACCTGCTCCGCGTTGAAGATGTTCTGGGTTCGATGAACGTGCAACTTGAATCTCTCAAGAAACAGGCGCGCCAGGCCTCCCGCTATCGCAACCTCAGCGGTCATATCCAGACCGCCGAAGGCTCGTTGCTATACCTCCGTTGGATGGAAAGCACTACTGCCGTTCAACAGGCCCTTACAGCGTTTGAGGAAGCTGAAAACATTGTTCGCGATAAAACACTGACTGTTACGCAGCTCACAACGCAGCAAACAGAAGCCGCAGTCTCTCTGCCAAACCTGCGTCAGGAAGAAGCAAAAGCCGCAGCTGCCCTGCAGCACCTGAAGCTCGCTTATGGCACTCTTGAAACCGAAGAGCATCTGGTTAACGAAGAGCGCGCCAAGTCAGAACAACTGCTGCGCCAGTTTACCGCTGACGTTTCCCATGAAAATATTCAGAAGACGGAAGCCAATGAAGCCATAGAGCTCCTGAATGCTGAAAATGCAGAGCTGATAGATGCCGCCCTGCAACAGACCGAGCGCGAAGAAGAAGCCCGTCTGCTTGTCGAAGAACAACAACAAGGCGTCGAAAAACAGGAAACTGAACTGTCACTGCTGACCGAAGAGGTTGCCGCGCAAGATGCAGAGCGCAACTCGGCGGAGCGCCAGATTCAGGATCTGATGCGCCGTCACGAACAGTTCGTAACCCGCAAGAACAACCTTGAAACAGAACACACCACCCTGCTGGCCAACACACCGGCCAAAACGGAGCTAGATGAAGTTATTGTTTCGATATCTCATGCTGAAGAAACCTATCAGAACGCCTTTAGTGAACTCGACCGTGCCGAATCCGGTCGCACAGTCATTGAGACAGCCGTTCAGGAAGCAACTGAGCAGTTTCAGGATAGCCAAAAGACCTTTAGCCAGCTTAACGCTGAAGCCGATGCCCTCCGTCGCGTCCTCCGCACGCAGCAATCCGGTTTCCAGCCCGTACTTGACCAACTGACCGTAGAATCCGGCCTTGAGCGCGCCCTTGCCGTTGCCCTTGGCGACGATCTGCAAGCCGCGCTTGATGGTTCGGCGCCGATTTACTGGCGTGAACTGCCTGACTTTGTTTCAGCAGCATCCCTGCCCACGCAGGCAAAGCCTCTGTCGCAATGCGTCAACGGTCCGGCTGCACTGAACCGCATCCTTTCACAGATCGGTATCGTGGAAAACGCTACCATTGCCGAACAGCTGATGGCTGAACTCCATCCCGGCCAATGTCTTGTCACCACGGATGGTGGCGCATGGCGATGGGACGGCCTTGTCGTTACGCCGAATGCAGAGAATGCAGCAGCGATCCGCCTGCAGCAGAAAAACCGTCTGGCAGAACTCGAGATTGAAATTGCTACCGCGCAGGCGCAGCTCGACACCGCCCGTTTGGCAATGGAACAAGCCAAGGAAGAGCGTACCCGCATTATAGATGCGGTGAACGCGGCACGTCAGGCTTCCAGATCGGCTGAGGAAACGCTCAACAACCTCCGTCGCCAGCACGCGAAGCTGACAAATCAGCTGACCGAAGTAACAGCGCGGCTGACAAGTCTCACGACCTCGATAGAAAATATGACACAGGAGGCAGAAGCTCTCGCCACTCAAATCGAAGAAGCGCGTGAATCCTTCGCTGCCCTGCCTGAGACAACGGAAAGCCGCGAAAAGATCGCAGCTCTCAAAACGACGCTTGGTGAACAACGCCAGACGCTCGCCGAACAGCAGGCCCTTCACGCTGAAATTCGCCGCGAAGGCGAAAATCGTGCACGCCGGATAGAACAGATCCAGAGCGAAACCGGCAACTGGAATACGCGCCTTGAGCGTATTGCCCTCCGTCTGATCGAGCTGGAGGAACGTATTCAGCAGGCACAGGATACCCTGAACCGCCTTGCCGAGCGTCCGGCACAGATCGAGCAGGAAAAGCAATCCCTGATGAGCCATATCTCCGCGGCTGAAACCAAGCGTCAGGAAGCAGCGGATACGCTGATCTCGGCAGAAAATATTGCCAATGAACTGCAACGCGAGTTGCGTGCGGCTGAAAACACGCTGTCGGATGCCCGCGAGGCGCGCGCGATGGCGCAGGCCAACGTCAATACCACCCAGCACACGCAAAGCGGTATTGAGGCACAGATTCAAGAGAAGTTCGTCTGCACACCGGAAGAGCTGGTTGCAAAGCTGGAGCTTGTCGTAGCCGAACTTGCCGGTATTGACGAACTGCAAACGAAGCTGGAACGCCTGATCCGCGAACGCGACAATATGGGTCCTGTGAACCTGCGCGCTGAAGTCGAGAGCCAGGAAATTACCGACTCTATGACAACGATGCAGACAGACCGCGATGACCTCGTTCAGGCTATTGAAAAGCTGCGCGAAGGCATCAACAAGCTCAACAAGGAAGCACGCGAACGCCTGCTGAACGCGTTCGACACCGTCAACACACACTTCCAGAACCTCTTCACCCGTCTCTTTAATGGCGGTGCAGCTCACCTGAAGCTGATTGAAGCGGATGATCCGCTCGAGTCCGGCCTTGAAATCTACGCCCAGCCGCCAGGCAAGAAGACATCCGTGCTGTCGCTGCTTTCAGGCGGTGAACAGACGCTGACCTCGATCGCGCTCATCTTCGCGATGTTCCTTACCAACCCCGCACCGATCTGCGTGCTGGATGAGGTAGACGCCCCGCTTGATGAAAGCAACGTTGACCGTTACTGCATGCTGCTCGAACAGCTGGCAAAAGAATGCCAGACCCGCTTCATCGTCATCACCCACCACCGCATGACNNATGGACCGCCTCTACGGCGTCACCATGAGCGAAAAGGGTGTATCGCAGCTTGTCTCCGTCGATCTCAAGCAGCACGCGCTGGAGCTTGGTGAAGCGGCTTAAGGCCTAATCCTTCAAACGAGCGGAAGAACATGTGCATATTCTGCGATATTATTGCACGCAAGAAGCCAGGCTTTATTATCAATGAGGATGATAACCTGATCGTATTTCTGTCACTGGAAAATCATCCATTAATTGTGCCAAAAAAGCACATTCAGGACATTTTTTCACTTGATGATGACACGGCTGCACAAATCATAAAAAAGGCCGTGAAGATCGCGATCGCGACAAAGGAAGCGTTAGAAAGTGATGGCATTTATATAACGCAAACTAATGGCGAGGCAGCCGGGCAAGATGTGTTTCACTACCACATGCATGTATACCCAAAGTGGGCAGATAAACAGACATTAGGTACTGACGCTGAATCACGGCGAAAAGTCATGGAAAAAATCAAAGCAACGCTGTCCTAGAAACAAGGGCTACTGTTTCACCAGCTCCGCTTCGCTCTTCATCGGCACCGGTTCGCGGCGGATGCTGAGGTAGGTGAGCAGCGGCGCGGAGATAAACATCGATGAATAAGGACCGAACAGGACCCCGACCAGCATCGCGTAGGCGAAACCCTTGATTACGGCACCGCCGAAGATGCACAGCGCCAGAATGGCCATGAAGGTCATCATGAAGGTCATCACGGTGCGGGATAGCACATCGTTGATGGCCATGTTAACGAGTTCCGGCATCGGCATCTTTCTGTATTTGCGGAGCATTTCACGGATACGGTCGAACACAACGACCGTTTCGTTGATGGAATAGCCGGCGATCAGCAGGGCGGCGGCAACCGTGGAGAGGCCAAACTCGATCTGCGTCAGTTCAAAGAAGAGCAGTGTCGCGAACATATCATGCGCCAGAGCGAAAACGGCAACGATCCCGAACTGCCATTCAAACCGGACCCATATATAAAGAAGAATCGCGATCATGGAATAAACGAAGGCCTTGACGCCCGCAGTAATGAGCTCGCTACCCACCTGAGGGCCGACGTATTCAACGCGGCGAAACTCGGTAGCAGACCCCAGTAATTTTTGCACTTCCGCATGCAGAGCTTTCTGAGAGGCCGTGTCACTCTCTTTCCCGGGGATCTTGATCATAACGGCGTCCGTGCCAAACTCCTGAATAGTCGGCACACCGGCGCTGAGAGATCTGAGGTCATTCCGCACATCTTCGATGTGCATGGTTGAAGGAATTTTAACTTCCATCAAAATCCCGCCCGTAAAATCAATCCCGAGGTTCAGACCGCGGGTGAACAGGAGGGTAAACACAGCAACCGTCATAATCAGCGACAGGGCAAACGTTATTTTATGAACACCCATGAAATCAATATGGGTTTTGTCTTTGATGAGCCTGAAACGAAGCATCTGAGATTACCTCTTTATTAAATATTAAGCTTGCCGGGACGTGTTTTGCGGAGCCAGACAATCACCATCAGTCGTGTCAGCATGATAGCCGCAAACAGCGATGTGACGATACCGATGCTCATCGCCACGGCAAAGCCTTTCACGGGGCCTGAGCCGAAGGAGAACAGAATGACCGCCACGATCAGCGTTGTCAGGTTGGAGTCGATGATGGTCGCCAGCGCCAGTTTATAGCCTGTATCCACCGCTGCCAGCACCGTGCGCCCATTGCGGAGTTCCTCGCGGATACGCTCGTAAATCAGCACGTTGGCATCGACGGCCATACCGAGCATAAGGACCAGCCCGGCAAGACCGGGGAGCGTGAAGGTCGCCTGCACGCCGATCATAAACCCGATCGTGAGCAGCAAGTTGGCGAGCAGGGCCACGCTGGCGACCAGCCCTGAGAAGCGGTAATAGACGATCATGAACAGCAGCACGGCGACGAATGCCAGCACGACGGCTCGCACGCCGGCCTTGATCGTGTCGAGGCCGAGCGTCGGGCCCATGGTGCTTTCGCTCACCGGATTCGGCTTGAGCGTGGCCGGCAAGGCTCCGGACTTGAGGATGTTGACCAGGTTGTCGACTTCCTTTTGACTGAAGCTGCCGCTGATCTGCCCGTTCGAGGTGATCTGCGTCTGAATCGTCGGAGCCGACATGATCAGCCCGTCGAGGATGATGGCGAGGTGCCGGTGAACTTTATTGGGGCCACCCGCTTCGGTCGGCACGTTCTTGCCGGTGAGGATGCCGAACAACCGGCCCCCTTCGGGACTGAAGACGAAGTGCACGGCCGGGCGCAGGTCGTTCGATTGGCCGGAGCTGGCGTTGACCAGGTAGCTGCCGTCGATCTTCGGCGTGCGNNGGTAGCTGCCGTCGATCTTCGGCGTCGACCGTTCCTGGAGCGGATCATCCGGGTCGATTTCCGGGTTCCGGGCCAGGACGAAGTATTCCACCTTCTTGTCCCGGCGTTGCTCGTCGGGCAAGTTGCGATTGAGGCATTCCCGGCTATAGAACAGGGCCCCTTGGAGCAGCGGTCGCTTGGCCAGGTCCAGCAGCGTTGAAGCCTGGCCTCGCTTCAGCTTGGCTTCGTTCCAGGTGGCG
>PLXM01000095.1:10853-12418 GCA_003153235.1 Rhodospirillales bacterium | reverse complement strand
CCCGCGGGCAGGATAATCGGCGGGCAGGCTTTGAAACCGGCCTCCTCCAGCGCCTTCATCAGCTTTACCAGATAGAGCTTGGCAACGGTTTCATCCGTAACGATGCAAACCTTCTTCGACTCCAGCAGCGAAGAAAGATATTCCCCCGCCTGTCCCGCCAGAATCCCCTGGCCGATCACAATATCGTAAGACCTGTTACTTTTCGTGGCGCTCAGGTTGACGCGGACAATATTTTTAGAAGCCATGCTTTTAGAGGGAGACAGAATCATTTCCTTTACTGCGGCAAGAGCCGTTCAATTTCCATTTTAATNNCCGTCTGTGACAACGGTTATATCGGCTTCCGCGTATACAGGATAACGCACATCTATTAGGTGCTGCAATTTATCCATAACGTTGCCGCCGCTTAAAATGGGCCTTTTGTCATTACGTGATACACGCTCAAGTAAAATAGTAATATCAGTTTTTAACCATACTGAAATTGCTTTTTCTTTTATATAAGATCTTATTTCCGGCTGTATAAATCCCCCGCCTCCGGAGGCCACCACTTTGGTATCACCCTCCAGCAAACGCAGCATAATCNNCATTCCCCGAATCTCTCGAATATTTCGGATACAGTATAATTGGACGCACGCTCAATTTCGCGGTCAGAATCCGCGAAAGGCAGCTTCAGAAGCCGCGCCAGCTGCCCGCCCACCCGAGTCTTGCCCGACCCCATGATTCCTACGAGAACTATACTTTTGCTGTAAATCGACATTTTCTTTTATTATAATTTCCTGAGAAGAATCGCAATTTAATTATTAAAAATCAAGTAGATAAAAAAACTGCCGTTATGAAAAAAATAGTCGTTGACACAGAGCATCATGTTATGTAATAACATATATGCTTATGGGATATCCTGCTGCGGCAGCGTTTATGGCGTGAGAAGAAAGTAAGTTACTATAATGATACAAAAACTGCTTATTTCTTTTGCGTTGTTATCGTTGATCGTTGTTACAGGCGGCTTTGTCGTTCTGTCAGTGTGGGATGTTCCTGTAGCGAAGAAAGAGATAGAGAAACCGGTCGATACTACTAAGTTCTTGCAAAAGAAGACCTGATTGAGATCGATACGTTTCTCCGGCTCTTGGTTAAAAGCCTTTTGGCGCGACGAATCAGAACTATGGATTTCTGATTCTGGGATACCGAAGGGACTGAATAAGCACTATAAACTGCTTTAAAAAGGTTTTTTTGGAGCATTTTAGAAAGGATATAAAGACGGCACTAGAGAATGTGGGAAAAGTAATAAAATTCATGAGTTTGGATGTTTTTTTAAAATATAACATTAAGCCCATGAACTAGAAAAAAATAATTTTCACATATTCCCTCTTGCATTTCCTGATAGGATACGGCTTTATGTCACTGTTACGGAGGTTATGCACTTTGGCGTCACTGTGAAAGAAAACAGTCAGTCATTTAGTGTGTTAGGTAATTTAAACAAGGAGAAAAACTATGGCACGTCCAGGTCGTCCAAAAATGCCCAAAGCACCGCTTCCCGGTACTGTTGACGCATTTCTCGATATGCTCATCGC
>PLXM01000095.1:0-10809 GCA_003153235.1 Rhodospirillales bacterium | reverse complement strand
AAGAGCAAGGGCGGCGGCAAAACAGCTGTTCGCACGATCGCTCGCCGTATTTCAGCGCTGCGTCAGTTCTTCGGCTTCCTCGTCTCTGAAGGCAACCGTTCGGATGATCCGACGTCAACCATCGAGAGCCCGAAGCAAACTCGCACTCTGCCGAAGATCCTGAGCGAAGACGAAGTCTCCGTTCTGATCAGTACAGCACAAAAGCAAGGCGGCCCGGAAAGCATCCGTCTGGTAGCCCTGCTTGAAATTCTGTACGCGACTGGTCTGCGTGTTTCCGAACTCGTTGGTTTGCCGCTGGCAGCTATCGGCCCTGAAAGCCGCTACCTGACAGTTGAAGGCAAAGGCGGTCGTGAACGCATGGCTCCCCTGTCCGAACCGGCACAGAAAGCAATGAAAAACTACATGGACATCCGTGCCAAGTTCCTGATGTCTGACCGTGCTGATGCACAAGGCAAGTGGCTCTTCCCGTCCCGTACGTCTGAGTCGGGCCACCTGACACGTCAGCGCTTCGCACAACTGCTGAAAGAGCTGTCACGCAATGCCGGTATCGACCCGGAACGCGTCAGCCCGCACGTTCTGCGTCACGCTTTCGCAACCCACCTTCTGAAGCATGGCGCGGATCTCCGCTCCGTACAAAAGATGCTGGGCCACGCCGACATCGCTACAACCCAGATCTACACACAGGTTGTTGGCGATCAGGCGAAGAGCACGGTAGAAACCAAGCACCCTCTCTCCAAAGTGAGCGGCGGCTAATTCTACTAGAATAAATTGATCTGGAATAAAGGGAGCTTTTGCAAAAAAGCTCCCTTTTTCTTTCTGCGCTTTTCCGCTAAGGTGTCCCCCTTAGTTCTTGAGAAAGTGCATAGATAATGACCTATCATTTGGAATTCGAAAAACAGATCGTCGAGCTGGAAGCCAAGGTTCTTGAGCTTCAGAGCATTGACAAAGGCGGCGTCAATCTGGATGAAGAAATTGCCAAGATACGCGAAAAGGCCGAACGCATCCTCGTCCAGACTTATTCCAAACTGACACCGGAACAAAAAGTTCAGGTGGCGCGTCACCCTGACCGTCCGCATTTCAGCAACTATGCAAAACGCCTGATACAGGATTTCACACCTCTGGCGGGAGACAGGGAGTTCGGCGAAGACGCCGCGCTTATTGGCGGTCTGGGTAGATTCAGGGGGCAGTCCTGCATCGTTCTGGGGCAGGAAAAAGGACATGATACGCCCTCGCGCGTTAAGCACAATTTCGGCATGCCCAAACCCGAAGGCTACCGCAAAGCACAGCGCCTGATGGCCATGGCAAACCAGTTTGGCCTGCCTGTCATTACGCTGGTTGACACAGCCGGTGCCTATCCCGGCATTGACGCGGAAGAGCGCGGCCAATCAGAGGCTATCGCCAAGTCAATCGAATCCTGTCTACGGACGGAAGCGCCCCTCGTCTCCGTCATTATCGGCGAAGGCGGCTCGGGCGGGGCTATCGCCATTGCCGCTGCCGACCGCGTCTTCATGCTGGAGCATTCTATCTACAGCGTTATTTCACCTGAAGGCTGCGCGTCGATCCTGTGGCGCAGCGCCACCTTTGCCAAGGATGCTGCCCGCGCACTGAAACTTACAGCACAGGACCTGAAGCAGCTCAGCATCATCGATGGCATCATCGAGGAACCGATGGGTGGAGCCCATCGCGAGCCGGAACGCACCATTGACGTCGTCGGCGACTACATTGAAAAAGCCCTCCATGAACTGGGCTCGCTGGAGGGATCCGTCCTCAAGACCCGCCGCCGCCAGAAGTTCCTTGAAATGGGACACGCGGTTTGAATGCTGCGGCCCTAACAGGCATAACGGTCAGACCTGCTACCTATGAAGACTTGCCGACGATCGCAGAGCTTCATGTTAAAGCCTGGCAGCAGGCTTATATCGGTCAGATAGACCAGAGCTATCTCGACAGCCTTGATGCCGCAAAGCGCCTCGACATGTGGCAGCAAATATTTTCTAAACAGGATGCCCGCCACGGTCTGCTACTGGCCGAGGTTGCAGGACATGCCGCAGGATTTATTTCTTACGGACCGCCACGCGAAGCCGCTCCTCCCGGCAGTGACGTGGAGATCGGCGCGCTTTATACCCTGAGCCCCTATTGGTCGAAGGGTGTTGGCTTCAGGCTCTTTACCACGGCGCATGCCCATTTTAAGGATCAGCATTACAAACAATCCTACCTGTGGGTTCTTGATACAAACCATAGAGCCATAGAATCATACCGCCGCTGGGGCGGACAGTTTCAGGAAGGCCTGATGAACCAGTTGATCGGTACCAAGAACGTGCAGGAATTCTGCGTGGTGTTTGACGTTTAATAATCTTTATGTTATTGAAATATCGATATATTATTCATAATAATGTAATTATCATTGACATGTTATGATAAATATATACACTCCCAAATCACCGATTGAAAACCATCACAAGGAAAAATGAGCATGTCAAAACTGGGCGAAAAAGTAATAACTGTAGCAACCGAAGCTTTCAAACTGGCAGCTACACTGCCCGCCATTATCGGTGCAGGCGATATTCCCACCAATTACACCGCGGCCGGAAACCTTCTCGTCGTGGCTGAAAACAAAGCCTATAAGCTTAAAAACAAGCTTAAGAAATAGCTAGAATTTACTCTCTAGCCCGCTTTTGTTTTATCCAACTGCAACTGGCAAGCTTTAACCTGCTTCTGTATTTGTGAAATGTGAGGATTGCTGCGCGTGGCAGTGCGGTAATACTCCATCATGAAAACCCTCAATGCCGCTGTAAACGACGCACCCGGCGCTTTCAGGTCATGCACGGCGCCGCATAAATCATGAATGGAGCAGCCTTCCAGCGCGGCGATCTCGTTCAGGGCGTTCCACATCTCGGGTTCAAGACGGACGCTGGTGCGGTGTTTATGTATGCGGATATTTTTGCTCTGGAGAGCACCGGGTGCATGCGCCTGTAATATCGCGCTTGCTGTATGTTCGGGCTTCTCTTCGTTTATCATTCTGGTTTCCTGACTTTTACTGATAGGCAGTGTATGCAAAAGCGCATAGCTTTATATGCAATTTAAGATTGTATATATTATAAAATAACAACACAAGGATGTATTTTATATTTTATGTGAATAAAAATCTTCTCCCTGTCCTTGTTTTCGGCAGCGTTGAGAGCGATAATTATCAGAATGTGGTACACAAAATTCAGATCATACTGGAGCACGATCCAGGACCCCCCGGAAACTGGCCTGACGCTGACAAAAAACTGCGATATTTCCGGCTGTCCGGAGCGCGGAGATTTCAAAGCGCCCAAATCGCGGGATGCGCTGAAAAGCTATTACTGGTTCTGTATTGAACATGTCCGTGAATACAATCAGAACTGGGACTTTTTTAAGGGCATGTCGCAGGCCGAAATTGAGAAAAACATGAGCAAAACCGCCGTCTGGGACCGCCCCACCTGGCGTTCGACACAGGCCGGTTTCAACGAGGACAAGATCAGACGGGCGGCCTATGAGGGCTTTTCCGCCAGAGACACTATTTTCCATGATTTCGGCATGCATGGTAATGGCGACAACGAAGAGTCCAATGCACGGATCGATGTCGGCTCCATCCCCCACCCTGCTGTGGAGGCGCTAGCTGTTATGGATCTCCAGCCCCCTGTCGAGTGGGAGGACGTCAAGGCGCGTTACAAAACCCTCGCCAAGCGCTATCATCCGGATACCAATAGCACGGATAAAAACGCCGAGGAGCAGCTCAAGAAAATCAACCTTGCCTATTCCATTCTCAAGCTGTCCTATCAAAACTATACCAAACTGGATGAAAAATAATGGCCATTACATCAAACCCGAACCTCAAACGCCTGCCTGACATCATGGTTTCCGTCCGCCAGCTCTTCGGCATCGACACGGATTTGCAGGTGCCGGCTTTCTCGTCCAAGCAGGATAACGTGCCTGATGTCGACGATGTCTACCGTTTTGACAAGAAAACCACGCTCGCCATCCTCGCCGGCTTCGCGCATAATAAACGCGTCATGGTGCAGGGCTATCACGGCACAGGGAAATCCACGCATATCGAGCAGGTCGCGGCGCGGCTCAACTGGCCCTGCATCCGCATCAACCTCGACAGCCATGTGAGCCGTATCGACCTGCTCGGCAAGGATGCCATCGTTCTCAGGGACGGCAAGCAGACGACCGAGTTCAAGGAAGGCATTCTCCCCTGGGCGCTCAGGAACCCCTGCGCGCTCGTGTTTGATGAATACGATGCAGGCCGACCTGATGTCATGTTCGTTATCCAGCGTGTCCTCGAAGCCGATGGACGCCTGACGCTGCTCGATGAAAACGAGGTGATCAAGCCTCACCCTGCTTTCCGCATTTTCTCGACGACCAACACCGTCGGCCTTGGCGACACCAGCGGCCTCTATCACGGCACACAGCAGATCAATCAGGGGCAGATGGACCGGTGGAATATCGTCACCGCCCTCAACTATCTGCCAGACGAAGACGAGATCAATATCGTCCTTGCACGCGTTCCCGCCTACAGGACGGACGAAGGACGCAAGATCGTCACCGCCATGGTGCGCATGGCCAACCTGACGCGCAAGGGCTTCATGGCCGGCGACCTCTCCACCGTCATGTCGCCGCGGACCGTTATCAACTGGGCTGAAAACGCGCAGATCGTGGAAGACGTGGACTTCGCTTTCGTGCTGACCTTCCTCAACAAATGCGACNNTAGTTTTCCGCTAAAGATTACCCCCGTATAGGGCCAGCAACCTTTTTAGCTTGCTGAATAGTTGTTTGCACCTGTGGTGCATCGCCTCCATGTGCAGCTTTAGCTGCTGCTGCCGCCGTAAAACGGTCACGAAGTTGCTGGCAACTTTTATAGGCAGCATCAAACTGCGGGGAACCGGACATCTTCTCTATGCTGGTGTTTTTGACAAGGTCAGTCAGCATTTTGTCTGCGAAGGATTTCTGCGCGTCTGCTTCCTTGAAATAGTTATTAAGCTCGGGGGTAGAATCAAGCATATGATGAAAGTCCTGAGACTCCTCTGCAATCGACTGTGTACCCGCTCCAACCAGAGGAGCAAGCGCTAAGAACATAAATGCAATAGGCGGCGCCGCCAAAACAATGAGAGGAGCAGCTATGGCAGCTGCAACAACAGCTGTAACAATGCCCGCAATTTTCCAGCTCTTCTTGCTGGCACGGTCCAATTTAATATTCTGATTTTGGGACCAGATAAGTTTGCTTGTCGTGTCAATATCGTCCTTGAGTGCCTGGAGCTTCAAAACCTTTTCNNGCAGGATCTGAAATGAGTGTTTTGACTGTTTCGGCCTGACTGTTAAATCTCGCCAGAGAACTTTCCTGTAGCTCTGTCAGGGCTTTCTCTGCACTGCTAATCTTTTTTTCTTTGCCCATATACGACACTCCTCAAAAATTCTGTTTGGATATGTATTTTAGAACATCAACAGCACTATACGCCCATTTTATGAATATGCAATAAATTATGAATAATATTAGTGCAAACAACCACTTATCGTCATAGCGGCAAACCTTCCCTGTTGCTGTATGAGCTCGTTATTCACTACGATCGGTAAGTAACAAGGATGAACAGCCAACAATGACCCAAGACCACGACGCCGTCGAAAACTTCAAGCACGCAACCGAATCCACGGCGCGCGCGTTGTCGGGTCACGAGGATGTGGAGGTCGTGTTCGGCGGGCATCTGGCCGAACTGAACGACAAGACTATCCACCTCCCCACCATGCCCAAGCAGATGGACGAACAGCTGGTGCAGTACATGCGCGGGTTGGCGGACACCATGGCGCTCAAGCTCCATTACCATGACCCTGTGCTATACCAGCAGCTGATGCCCGCTGATCCCCGCGCCCGCGCCGCCTATCAGGCAATGGAGGAAGCGCGCATCGAAGCTATCGGCACGGAGAATTATCCCGGCGCTGCGGTCAATATCGAAGCCGCTCTGCGGCAGGAAACCCGTCACCAGAAGCTGGATCTCGTCAGCAGCATGGATGACGCGCCGTTGAGCGATGCGCTGCGTTTCTTCGCGCGCGAAAGTTTCACCGGACGCGGCACGCCGCCAGAAGCGCAGAAGCTTCTCAAAGTCTGGAAATCGTGGNNCCGCCGCCGCTGTCGGAACTGAGCGATGAGGAAGAAAACAAAAAAGGCCAGGGCAATGAGAAGCAGTCCGATGACAGCTCGAGTTCGCAAAGCCCGCCGCCGTCCAGCATCGGCGAAGACGATATGGGCGAGTCATCAGATCAGGCCGTCGACATGGAAGGCGGCTTCGACATGGGCGAACAGGAAGGTTCGGATGACGCCGCCGAGACCGAAACCACCCGCCGCAATACGCCTCGCGACGCTGCCGGCGCGATCTTCGGCAACTATAAGATCTTTACCCCGCAATTCGATGAAGTCATCAAGGCCAAGGACCTGTGCGATGCCGAGGAGCTGCAGAAACTCCGCAAATTGCTGGACAAACAGCTTGTCCACCTGCACAGCGTCATCACACGCCTCGCCAACAGGCTGCAACGCAAGCTCATGGCGCAGCAGACACGCTCGTGGAAATTCGACCTCGAGGAAGGCATACTCGACAGCGCCCGTCTCAGCCGCGTCGTCGTCAACCCCCATTATCCCGTCACCTACAAACAGGAAAGCAACACCGAGTTCCGCGATACTGTGGTGACCCTGCTCATCGATAATTCAGGATCGATGCGCGGACGGCCTATCACTATCGCAGCGATGAGCACAGACATCCTTGCCCGCACGCTGGAAAGATGCGGCGTGCGTGTAGAGATCCTCGGCTTCACCACCCGCGCATGGAAAGGCGGGGCGGCACGCGAGAAATGGCTCTCCGATGGCAAGCCCGCCAATCCCGGACGCCTCAACGATCTGCGTCATATCATTTACAAGGATGCAGAAAGCCCGTGGCGGCATGCGCGCGCCAGCCTCGGCCTCATGCTGCGCGAAGGCCTGCTCAAAGAGAACATCGATGGCGAAGGCCTGCTCTGGGCCTACAGCCGTCTTATGGCACGTTCCGAGCAGCGCAAAATCCTGATGGTCATTTCCGATGGCGCTCCGGTTGACGACTCGACCCTCTCGGCCAATCAGGGCAACTATCTGGAAGAGCATCTGCGCCGCGTGATCGACTGGATCGAAACAAAAACGCAGGTGCAACTGATCGCCATCGGAATCGGCCACGATGTCACCCGCTATTACCGCCGCGCCGTCACACTGGTCGACGCCGAGGAGCTGGGCGGCGCCATCACCGAGAATCTAGCCGAATTATTCGATGAAAAGCCTATAAAACGCAAGAAACGGCTGCCTCATTGAAACGGCTGGCTTTTTTTGCAATAATACCCTCCAGCTTAAAGCCCAAAGGCAAGAATAATGGCGGACCAGAAAGTTTATAAACCAAAGCAGATCAGCGGCTTTCCCGAATGGCTGCCGGAATACCGCGCCGTCGAGCTGCAATGGCTGGACAAAATCCGCAAAGTTTTTGAACGCTATGGCTTCTGCTCCATTGAAACGCCATCGGTTGAAGAGATCGATGCACTGCTGGCAAAAGGCGGCGAGACGGAAAAAGAGATTTATACGCTGGGCCGCATTCATGACGATGGCAACCCCGCCCTCGTCGCCGACATGTACAAATATCACCTGAAAGCGGGCAAATCGAAAGAAGAAGCCCACGGCATTGTTACGGGCGATCTGACAAACTACTTCTCGCACAGTATGGAAGCAGAAGCAGCACGCGCGAAAGCGTCTGACCAGATCATGGCACTGATGGCGACGAAGGAAACACGCCTAGCCCTGCACTTTGATCTGACTGTACCTATGGCACGCTATGTTGCGCAGCATTTCAACGATTTGATATTCCCCTTCAAACGCTACCAGATGCAGCGTGTCTGGCGCGGCGAGCGCCCGCAGAAAGGCCGCTTCCGCGAGTTCTGCCAGTGCGATATTGATGTTGTGAACGTCGATAACCTCCCGCTGCATTTTGATGCAGAGCTTCCCGCCGTGATGTTTGAAGCCTATCAGGCACTAGATATTCCGCCGGTTGAAATGCATATTAACAACCGCAAGATCATCGTGGGCTATCTGCAGGGATTGGGCGTGCAGGATATACCGTTCGTGACACGCGAACTGGACAAGCTGGATAAAATTGGCGTTGAAAAAGTCACAAAAATTCTGACCGAAAACTTTAAAGGCGATGCAGCCCTCGCGCAAAAATGCCTTGCCATCGTCCAGATACAATCAGCCGATAACAGCTTTGTTGATAAAATACGCGGGCTTAACGTGACGAATGATTTACTTGAACAGGGGCTCAACGAACTAAAATTCGTCATGGATAACCTGCAGCATCTGCCCAAAGAATCTGTTGTCGCCAACCTCGGTATTATCCGCGGACTCGACTATTATACGGGAACAGTCGTGGAAGTACGCTTCAAAGGCAAGCCTATGGCCATCGGCGGCGGTGGCAGGTATGACGACCTCGCCGGATCCTTCATCAGCCAGAAGCTGCCCGGCATCGGCATCTCGATTGGTCTGACCCGCCTCTTTGCCATGCTGCTGGATGAAGGCTATATCAAGCCCGGCGCGAAATCTCCTACTCAAATCCTTGTCGTCCTGCCAGACGAAAGCCGCCGCACTGAAGCGGCAGCTACGGCGAATGCCCTTCGTCAGCGCGGATACAATGTTGAACTTTTTCATAGTGATTCCAAAGTAAAGCGTCAGCTTTCTTATGCGGAACGTAAAGGAATTCCCTATGTCTGGTTTCCGCCTTTTGAGGATGGAAAACCGCATGAAGTTAAAAATATGGCAAGCGGAGAGCAGGTCAATGCAGACCCCTCTGCTTGGAAAATTTGATGGAGGCGATGTAATGAAAAACTATCTGAAAATTATGCCGGTTATAATTTTCATAGCTATTGGTATGCCTATTCCGGCGCAAGCCATTGACACGGCTGCGTCGCCTGCCCCGGCGCCTACCGCAGCAGCGCCAGCTGCTGCCACGCCGCCTGCAACAGCTCCAGTTACACCGCCAACAACTCCCGTAGCCGCTGCATCCCCCGCAATCCCCCCCGTTCCTGCCTACTACAACTATGCAAACAATGAGGCAGAGTATAGCTTGATTCTTCCAGAGGCGCCCATGGTCAGAACAATTTGGGGCGAGTCATCGGATACGAAGCCCTACATTGAAAACCTTCCTACTGATAACGCGTCAGTCGGCGAAGTTGCCACCTTTAAGCGTGTTGATATAGATACTGAAGAAGAGTTTGATGTAAAAATAACTTTCCTTAAAGCGAGGCGCGGATTTCTGTTAGACCTCACGAAAGATAAGGTTAAGGCCATACTTGACAAGCTGTATACACAAACGCCGCTAACTAATGAAAAATTCAGCTATTCACCTGGAACAAATACGCTGAGGTGGGCAACACTCAGCGGGTTTATGCTCGACTCTCATAACCATCCCGCGTTCAGTGCCGCGCATTATCTGACAGGTCTGCAGTCAATTCTGGTGATACAGACCACATACAGCATTGAAAACAAGCTGTTCGACGAATACTATAACATTTTGGTTAATAGTATTACCTACAGTCCGCCGTAAAAGAGCGGATACGCTCAACCATCGCAAAAAAGCCATTGCGCCGGTTAGGGCTCAAGTGCTGATCCAGCCCCAATTTGCCAAAAATATCCTCGATGTCCACCGACTCGATCTCTTTCGCTGTCTTGCTTTCAAAAATAGCATTCAGTATGGCAATCAAACCTTTGACAATCTGGGCATCACTGTCGGCAATAAATGTGAGCCTGTTGGAATTATCCCATCCCAGCACCATCCAGACCTGACTCATACAGCCCCTGACCTTGCTTTGCTCTGTTTTAAGGGCTTCTGCCATGGGTGGCAGACGTCCGCCTAGGTCAATAAGGTAGCGATACCGGTCCTCCCAGTCGTCAAACAGGCTGAAATTATCTAAAATTTCTTTTATATTCATATTCCGGCGTTCATGCTTTCTTAAGGGTATCCTGTGCTAAAATAGGGGTAATTGCAGCGGAAATCTATACATGCGTTGCATGTATAAAAAATATTCCGTTCAAGAATTGTTGGCAATCTCTTCCGGCTGTTCTATCCTCGAAGTGAGGGATTCAGAGCTGCCGAACTAAAAAAAAGGAAAGAAGAACGGGATGAGCAAAACAGCATCAGGGGATTCGAAAAATACACTTTACTGCAGCTTCTGCGGGAAGAGCCAGCATGAGGTCAGGAAACTGATCGCCGGGCCGAATGTGTTTATCTGCAACGAGTGCGTCGAACTCTGCATGGATATCATTCAGGAAGAGGATAAGACGCAGCTGGTCAAATCCGGCAAGGGCATCCCCACGCCGCGCGAAATCAAAAAGGTTCTCGATGACTACGTGATCGGACAGGACCGTGCAAAGCGCGTCCTCTCTGTCGCCGTACACAACCACTACAAACGTATTGATGAAGGTCTGTCCAAAGGCAGCGAAGTAGAACTCTCGAAATCAAATATCCTTCTGCTGGGTCCTACAGGTTCGGGCAAGACACTCCTCGCCCAGACTCTGGCTCGTATCCTTGATGTGCCCT
The DNA here is from genome assembly GCA_003153235.1 of Rhodospirillales bacterium. Taxonomy (GTDB): domain Bacteria; phylum Pseudomonadota; class Alphaproteobacteria; order Micavibrionales; family UBA2020; genus PALSA-926. The sequence goes on along the minus strand of PLXM01000095.1, from coordinate 196 downwards.
TCACCATGACGGATGCCACCACGCTGACTGAAGCCGGTTACGTCGGTGAAGACGTCGAGAATATCGTCCTGAAACTTTTGCAGGCCTGCGACTACAACATCGAACGCGCACAACGCGGCATCGTCTACATAGATGAAGTTGACAAGATCAGCCGCAAGTCTGACAATCCCTCCATCACCCGCGACGTATCGGGCGA
>PLXM01000007.1 GCA_003153235.1 Rhodospirillales bacterium | reverse complement strand
ATTCGTCCCAGATGGAGACTTTATTTTCTTTGAGGTATTTGATGTTGGTGTCGCCCTGCAAAAACCACAACAGCTCGTGGATGATCGAGCGCATGTGCACCTTCTTGGTGGTGACGAGAGGGAAGCCGTCGGCGAGATTGTAGCGGTTCTGGTAGCCGAAGCTCGCAATCGTATCGATGCCGGTACGATTCTGCTTTTTCACGCCGGTATCGAGTACATGGCGCATGAGGTCGAGGTATTGCTGCATGGAGCCCCTTTTTGACAATATTGTCTGCCTATAATGCACGAAAATGCTGATATTTTACAGCAGGTTGTCCCGTTAACTATTTCACTGATCTATTAATTGACATAATTAAATTATTATGGTTAAATATACAATTGTATTTTTCAACTATATGAAGGGCTTGGGAGGCCATCCATGACAGTAAACAATATCTACAAGCCCACTGCTTACTGGGATCAAACGGAGTTCGAAGCCTTCAAGGCGACATTGACGCCGGAGCGCATCGCCGAGGATGAAAAGCTGATGCAGGAGATTGCCAAGCTGACCGCATATTCGCCGTTGCTGGCGGAGGCGCTGGACTGGGCGGAACAGCGGGGCATGAAATTTTTTGTCGATCATACGGCTGTGAATGTGAGGGGATATTATTCGGCAGGTACGGGTATCTTGTGTATCAGTAAAAAGATCGCCGAAAATCCTGTTGATGCTGTCAGCACACTGGTACACGAAATCCGTCATGCCTGGCAGGAGTGTAACGGGCTTTGGTCGGATGGTTCCCAGGGATTTTCCAACCTGTATATAACGCAATCACTGGTGGAGGCCGATGCCAAGGCTATCGGTCTGAGGGCGGGCGAGCAGTGCCGCGCGGCTTTGCTGGCAAAGGAAGGCAAGCCTGTTCCTGCGGAGCTTCAGGCATCGCTGGCGGATGAAAGCGCGGATCTGGCGCAGAAGTTTCTGGAGCGGTTTTCGACAGCGAGCTGGACAGCCTTTTACGGCGACAGCACCAGCAAGCGCTTCGGACAGGCTTATAAGCTCTTCCCGATTGATGAGACAAAACCCGACAAAGGATTGCCGGCAAGGAACCTTGAGTTCTCTCCTAAAGCCGCTAAACCATCCATCGGAAAAATCAGCATCAGGAATATTGAAGATATCATGCCGCTGGGCGTGAATTTTTCCGGCACAAAAAATTATCTGGCAGCGCTGCAGCCGGATGTATTGCCCAAGATCATCCTCAACCCGTCGCTGGCGGATACTTTCTGGGGCGCGGCAAATGACGAGCAGAAGAAGCTGATCAAGGATGTGCGCAAAGAATACCTGAAAAGGAAGCTTGGCGCAGAGCGTATTGACGGCAAGCTGGTGGCCACCAAACATGCGAAGCGTCATCCATGGCCGTAGAACAAAAATATAAGCCGGAAGTCCGCTGGGATCAGACGGCATTCGAAACATTGCAGGCTGCGTGGTCACCCGAGCGTATTGCTGAAGATGAAAAGCTGCTGCAGGAGATTTTCAAGCTGGCCAAAGACTCGCCGTTGCTGGCCGAGGCGCTGGACTGGGCCGGCAAGCATGGCATGAAAATTTTTGTCGACCATACCTGCGTCAACTACTGGGGCTATTATGCCTCCGGCACGGGCGTGCTGGCCGTGGCGCAGAATATCGCGGAAGATCCGGTCGCGGCAGCGGGGACAATCGCGCATGAAATCCGCCATGCCTGGCAGGAATATCACGGCCTTGGCGCAAAGCGCATGGCCAGTTTTACCGACAGTTTCACCCGCCGTGCGCTGGTGGAGGCAGATGCCTGCGCGGTGGGAGAGCGTGTCCGCGACCAGTGCCGCGCGGCAGTGCTGACACGTGAAAACAAGCCCGTGCCGGAAGAGCTGCAGGTGTCGCTGGCAGATGAAGGCGCGGATCTTGCAAGCAAGTTTGCCGGATGGTTTTTTACCTCAAAGCTGCCGGAAAGATATGGCGATTACGAGAGCATTTTTTACGGGCAGCGTTACAAGGTTTATCCGGTTGATGATACAAAGGAGGAAGGCGGGCTGCCGGAAAGGCATGTCGAGTTCAGGGCGAAAGCCAAGCCTGTCCGCTCCGTCATCAATATCGCCAATGCCAACGATGTGATGAGTCTGGGCAAGGGATTTTCCAGCGATCAGAATTATCTGAAACGCCTGCCGCGCGACATGCTGGTGAAGGATATTTTACCTGCGTCGATGGCGAATACGTTCTGGGGCGCGGCCTATAAGGATCAGGTGGAACTCACCACGGATATCCGCAAGGCTTATCTGCGGCAGAAACTGGCCTTCAATAAAGAACACGGCATCAAGTCGCATCGCTGGCCTTAATAATAGGGGCCTTAATTCTATAAGATTTTCAATATTATAGAATCTATGCAAATAATTTTGGATTCCGTTGCATAAAGTATGAGATACTGGAGAGGGGAACAGGGGTTTATTGGCATGAGCGGAAATCATTTCATTGAAAGCTTGGTAACGCGCGTCGACGGGCTGTCGGATTACCAGCTTTTTGGCCGCGTGACCAAAATTCTAGGTCTGCTGGTAGAAGTCGGCGGGGTCGAGCGTGAACTGTCGATCGGCGATCGCTGCAACCTGATGCCCCGCGGCGCTGACGTGATTCCGTGCGAAGTCGTCGGCTTTAGAGAAGGGCGCGCGCTGGTGATGCCGTTTAAACCACTGGACCGCGTTGGTCTTGGCTGCCGTGTCGAGGTGGCGCAGGCGCAGGCGGCAGTGTTCCCTGATGAATCATGGCTCGGGCGCGTCATCAACGCGATGGGCGAACCGCTCGACGGCAAAGGCCCGTTATTGAGCGGCAGCATGCCGATGCCGCTGCGCAACAAGCCGCCGGCGGCACATGACAGGAAAAGATTTGGCGACAAGCTGGACCTAGGCATCCGCGCGCTCAACAGTTTTCTCAGCACCTGCCGCGGCCAGCGGATGGGGATTTTCTCCGGCTCCGGCGTGGGGAAGTCGATTTTGATGTCGATGCTGGCGCGCTATACCGCCGCTGATGTCAGCGTGATCGGCCTGATCGGCGAGCGCGGGCGCGAGGTGAAGGAATTCCTTGAAGAAGATCTCGGGCCGGAAGGGCTGAAGAAGAGCGTGGTGATTATTTCCACGTCGGATGAATCGGCATTGATGCGCCGTCAGGGCGCGTATATGACTTTGGCTGTAGCCGAATATTTTCGCGACCGCAACAGGCAGGTGTTGTGCATGATGGACTCGATCACGCGTTTCGCCATGGCGCAGCGTGAAATCGGGTTGTCTGCGGGAGAGCCGCCGACCTCGAAGGGTTATCCGCCGACAACGTTCTCCGAATTGGCGCGGCTGCTGGAGCGCGCAGGCCCCGGCACAAAAACAACAGGCGACATCACGGCCTTTTTCTCGGTGCTGGTCGAGGGTGACGATCACAACGAGCCGATTGCCGACGCCGTGCGCGGGATCATCGATGGTCACGTTGTGCTCGACCGCGCGATCTCCGACCGCGGGCGCTATCCGGCGATCAATGTACTGAAGAGCATTTCGCGTTCCATGCCGCGCTGCCTGACGCCGCAGCAGGCGGAACTGGTGCGCATCGGGCGCGAAGTGATGTCGACGTATGAGGATATGGCGGAGCTGATCCGCCTTGGCGCGTATCGGCGCGGCTCCGATGCGAAGGTGGATATGGCGATCGATATTTATCCGCAGCTTGAGCAGTTCCTCGCCCAGAAGCCTGACGAGAAAATGGGGCTGGACGCAGGCTATGCGCAGCTGGCGCAGATCCTCGGCGTGAACGTGAAGAAATAATGGCCGATCTTTCCACCCTGATCCGTCTGCACAAACACCAGCTTGACGAGAAGCGGCAGTTTCTGGCGCAGCTCTATACCTCGATGGAAGGGCTTGATTTCCATCGTCGCCAGCTCGAGGAGAATTTCGCGCGGGAAAAGGAACTGGCCAAATACAACAGCGATGTCAATTTCACCATCAGCCGCTATGTCGAGCAGGTGCAGAATCAGCGCAAGCAGATGGATGACCTGAAGGTGCAGCTGGAAAAAAAGATCGCCGAAGCCAAGGACAGCATGATGGAGACTTTCAGCGAGCTCAAGAAATTCGAGATGACGCAGGCGGAACGCGACCGCCTCGCCGCCGAAGAACGCGCCCTCAAGGAAACCCGCGAGATGGATGCTATCGGTCTCGAAACATTCAGACGCAAAAGCGAGGAACAATGACATCACTCTCGGACCTGCTGCAGCAAAACAGCACGAACTTATGGCTGTTCATTCCAAGCGCCATCATGCTGGGCGCGCTGCACGGGCTGGAGCCGGGGCACTCGAAAACAATGATGGCGGCGTTTATCATCGCGGTTCGCGGGACGATGGCACAGGCGGTGCTGCTCGGACTTTCAGCGGCGGCCTCACATTCGCTGGTCGTATGGGTGATTGCGCTGGCGGGTTTGAGTCTGGGACGGAATTGGAACGTCGAAGCGACCGAGCCTTATTTCCAGATGGGATCGGCTTTCTTCATCGTGGGAATGGCGATCTGGATGTTCCGGCGGACACAGCGGGAGATGGCGGAAGCCCACGATCACGATGACGGCCATCATCATGGGCATGGCCACACACACGGACACGACGAGGCGAAGATGATCGACACGGGCCACGGCATTCTCCGGCTTTCGATCTTCGAGGAAGGAGTGCCGCCCATTTTTGTCATCGAAGGCCGTTCCCTGCCTCCGGCCCGCGAAGTCACCATCGAAACCATCCGTCCCGACGGAACACTCCAGATTTTCGGCTTCAAATCCCAAGGCAAACACCTCGTCTCCATTTCGCCGATTCCCGAACCTCACGAATTCAAAGCCGTCCTCATTCGGACTCACGGCGGGCACGCGCACCGTTACGAAGTCGAGTTTACCGAGCCTAGCCATGCCCACCACAGCGAGGCCGGTCACACGGAAGTCCACCCGATTGCAGGCGGGGAATATGAGGACGCCCATGAGCGGGAACACGCGCTCGACATCGAGCGCCGCTTCGCTGGTAAACCCGCGACAACGTGGCAGATCGTCCTCTTCGGGCTAACCGGCGGCTTGATGCCCTGCCCCGCCTCGGTAACGGTGCTGCTCATCTGCCTCCAATTAAAACGGTTCGCCCTCGGCTTCACTCTGGTGCTCGGCTTCAGCTTCGGCCTCGCCCTCACCATGGTAACGACGGGCGCACTGGCGGCGTGGAGCGTCCACCACGCACAAAAGCATTTCAAGGGCTTCGGAAACGTGATGCGAACGGCACCCTACGCCTCGGCCGCACTGCTCCTGCTCGTCGCCGCCTACATGGGCCTGAGCGGTCTCCACGGCTATTTGGCTCTTCATGGGAAATAGCGGCTCCTCAGCCAAACCGATGAAATGCATCGAAAACCTTCCAAATAACGCCATTCTGCCCGCATGGCCCTCATCGGAATCGATATCGGCGGAACAAAGATTCTCGTCGCCGCAGCGGATCGTTCAGGAACACGCCTGCGGACCACGAAAGCGGCGACCCCACGCAACCTGCA
>PLXM01000006.1 GCA_003153235.1 Rhodospirillales bacterium | reverse complement strand
AATGGGCGGTGCGCGAGATGGAAGACCGCTACCGCGGTATGTCCAAGCTCGGCGTGCGCAACATTGACGGATTTAACGAGCGCATCCGCGATGCGCGCGCCAAGGGCGAAGTGCTGATGCACAAGGTGCAGACCGGATTTGACTCCGACACCGGCAAGCCGATTTATGAAGAGCAGCCGATTTCACAAGTGGAACTGCCTTACATTGTCATCATCGTCGACGAGTTCGCCGACCTGATGCTGGTTGCAGGCAAGGAAGTAGAGAATGCCATACAGCGTCTTGCGCAAATGGCGCGCGCGGCGGGCATCCACCTCATCATGGCCACGCAGCGCCCCTCGGTCGACGTCATCACGGGCGTGATTAAGGCAAACTTCCCGACGCGCATCAGCTTCCAGGTGACAAGCAAGATCGACAGCCGCACCATCCTCGGCGACGGCGGCGCGGAACAGCTGCTTGGTCAGGGCGATATGCTTTATATGGCGGCGGGCGGACGGCTGACACGCGTGCACGGGCCGTTTGTGAGCGACGGCGACGTTGAAAAAATCGTCAAGTACCTGCGTGCGCAAGGCACGCCGAACTATATCGACGGCGTCACCGAAGACGACGAGGATATGGGCGGCGGGCCTGGCGATGGCGCTGGCGGCGGCAGCGGCGATGATCTTTATGATCAGGCGGTGCAGATCGTGCTGCGTGATAAAAAGGTTTCCACCAGCTATGTCCAGCGGCAGCTCAATATCGGCTACAACCGCGCGGCTAATATCATCGACCGCATGGAAAAAGAAGGATTGATCAGCGCTGCCAACCATGTCGGCAAGCGCGAAATATTGATGGAGCATTACGGGACGTGAGGCACATGAAGAGTTTTTGGACGGCAGCTCTTTTGCTGTTTGTTACCGCCGGTGTCTTTTTTTGGGCACAGTCGACCCGCGCGCAATCAGAGGGTCCGGGAGCGCTGGCGGCGGCAGCGGCGGCAAACACCGCGACGTCCACCACAACGCAAATGATCGCGCATGGTATATCGTCCGTTGCATCCAAGATGTATTTACCCAAGGAACCTGGTGCGCCATCAACTCCTGCAGTGCCTTCCGCCACAAAGACACCCGCGCAAAAGGCAGCGTCGGCGCTGTCACAAGTCTCTGCTGCCGTGAAAGAGGCGGAACAGCCGATACCGGTCCAGTCATGGGATCCGGATGATTCCCGCCGCACGCTTTTTGTCGAGATCGCGCGGAAAAAACTGACGCTGGAAGCGCCGCTGGGCATGTGCTTCATCGACCGCACAATACCGGTGCAGGAAACGGCCTATAACATGATGGCCAGCGAGGCGGAGCGGAATGACGATCAGGTTATGCTCGCGGCCTTCATGGCCTGCTCGGGTCTGAATGATCCGGACAGCTGGTCCAATGGTCTGCCTGATTCAGGCTACATCACCTGGCTGAACCCGGCCGTCGGGCGGACAACCCCGATGAGCCGGCAGGATTATCTGGACATGCGCGAGGCGCACTTCAAGCACTATGCGGAGAACAGGGCCTTGAGCCTCACGCCGGACAAGAAGCTGCACCGCACGGCGGATAATGTTTCTTTGGGACTGACAGGCAAGGAGGGCGACGTGGGCTTGTCGCGTCAGGGCACGATGGTCATTTCAACGACGACGGTCGGCCATGTTCCGCTTGAAATCACCCTGCATTACGTCACCGACGACTTCGAAGCCGTGCCGCCGACCATCGAGGAGCTTTATGCCGAGATGGACAAACTCGTGGCGCAGCAGATCGCGCTGAACGAATAGGATAATGGGACGAATAGAATGACGGAAACACCCATGCGGATTTTTTCTCTCGCCTTCGCTTTACTTGTCCTGCTGACGCCGATGGCGCAGGCGCAGGAGAATCCCGAGCAGCAGCAGGCGGTGAAGACCGTCGAGGACTATCTCGGCGGTTTGACGACGCTGAAAGCGCATTTTGTCCAGACTGCCAACGATGGCAAGCAGCTCACGGGAACTTTTTACCTCGACCGTCCAGGAAAGATGCGCATCAACTACGACCCGCCGGTTACGGACTTTATCGTCGCCGATGGTCTGCTGGTTTATTATTATGACGGACAGATGAAGCAGCAGAGCAACACGCCGATCAGCCGTTCGCTGGCAGATTTTTTCCTGCGCAAGACTGTCAAACTATCCGGCGACATCAGTGTGTCGGACATGAAAAAAGACAAGAACACATTACAAATGACGCTGGTCCAGACCAAAAACCCGCTGGCCGGATCGTTGACACTGGTTCTGAGCGAAAACCCCCTGCAGCTGCAGGAGTGGCGGATTGTGGATGCGCAGGGCCTCGTGACGGGGGTCAAGTTGTCGGACGTGACGACTGGAATCACCCTCGACAGCGACCTGTTCCATTACTATGATCCGGCGCATAAAGCGCATCTATATAATAAAAATTAACATTTAATNNTAATATCAATATGTTATAAAATAAACTCTTGATATTTTCCGGAAAGTTTGTTAGTATTATAACGTAATCATCTCAGGGGGCACTGAATGGCAGATTTCAGTCGTTTTTTAAAACTTCCACTTCCACACAAGAAGAAGAAACAGCAGCTGCAGGACAAGCCTAAATACCCCACAGGGCAGCAAGCCTTTAATGATCCCGACGACGAAGAAGACGAGTTGCCGGGCCTCAGCGGTCATGGCGCGCTCGACCCGCTGCTGGATATGGAGAGTGATCCGGCGGAAGCAAAACAAGAGGGACAAAACAACGGTCCGCTCTCCGATGAGGAGATGAAGAGGACGTCGCTGCACAAGCTTCTCTTCGAGATGTGGGGCAATGAAAATATAGCCGACCACCTGTTCAGGCAGATATCGGCATATGCAGACCCCGAGTCCGCAAAAAAAACCGACAATGGGTTCTCGCTCGACCTTCTCAATGGCCACGAGATCAAGTGGGGCATCATACAGAATGGTGACGATCCTCCCTATGAGGCGATCACCGGCAAGAAGCGCGGCTTCACTGAAGAAGATGCCGCCACCATGGTGGCGCTGGCACGCGTGCACGGCTGGCAGGATTTTGAGGTGCATGGTAAGCAGGACCACAAGGAAAAGCTGTGGCTGGCCGTCATGCGTCAGGGGCTGCAGGAATACGACGAGTTCGCGGCGCTGCAGGCAGCCGGACAGATACCCGCAGATCAGAAATTTCCGGCGCCGTATGTCAGCAATTTCAGACCGGATCCAGATTCCGAGGTATGGAAGAAATGGCAGAAAGAGCTGGCCGAATGGCAAGCTAAGCATCAAGACCAGACGTTTGATGCTGATACACCGGCGCTTACAGAAACAGGCAAGGGGCCTTCGCCCGAAGCTACCGCAGAGAAACAGGCCGAGCAGGTTGTCGGGACGCGTCAGGCGATGAACGGGCGCATCGGCGAGATCATTACCAACATTATCGGCGATAACAGACTGCAGGACCTTTTTGAAGGCCAGCAAATTCCGCCCGAGATGGCCGGAAAACCGAGCGGCGAGATCGCCCTCGACATGAAAGTCATTACACCCGAGACGAAAAACGCGCTGCTCGCCGCGCAAGCGGCCGAGCGCACGCTGCAGCTGGTGGAAAAAGCGGAAAACTATGCCGCGAACCCTGGTGCCGAGCCGCCGGAAGGACGCGTGGGCATGGATGACAAAGTATTCCAGTTTGTCGGCTCCGAGCGCGATCCGGATCTTCTGAAAGCGTCGCAGGGCACATGGGCCGCGGCGCAGATGTACCTGAATCAGGCCATAGACACCAAGGGCGCGAGCCTGCAGGGAGCAGGAGCGGATTTTGCCGATGGTCTGAGATTAAGAGCCGCGGTTTATTACATGGACGCATCAGACCTGCTGAAGCAAGAAGGGCATGATGAGGCGGCTGAAAAAATGCTGAGTGTTGCCCAGTCTATTGCGGGCGATATAAAGGATATGCGCGCCCCGAGTCCGGCGGAGCTGGTGCAAGACCTGCAGAAAAACAAGATCGAGCCCGAACATGCCGGGAAGATACAGGGCCTGGTCGATCTCGGCGAAAAGCTGGTGGCGCCGATTGTAGGGCCGCTTCAGGCCAGCATGCCGCCCAAAGAGGCAGCGCCAGCGGCTGATGCCAAAACAGACAAGCCCGAAGCAGATGGATCTGCAACAGACAAGCCTGCGGCGGAAACGCCCGAAACAAAGGCAGAGGAACCTCCCAAGGAAAAGAGACCTTTCAACGCCGACGCACATCCACGCGACAACCATGGGCATTTCGTATCCAAGGACGGCATGCATAGGCCGCCAAAGGGCGCAATTCCAAACGATGCAACCGTCGTCGCAGATGCCGGAACGACGGCAACTGACGCCACAGCAGACAAGGCTCCCAAGCAGCCGCAGGATCATCAGGCTCCCACGTCGAAGCATAAAAACAAGCCTGCCGGCGGCAAGCCGGTGCATAATGGCCGGACGACAACTTCAGCCAAGACAAAAGCCAAGGGGGCAGTCCCCGAGGCGGGGGCTGTGACCGAGGAGTTTAACGATGTGGCGCCAAGAACTACCACTCCCAAGGCTCCCGCCAACGAGCAGGATGCGACGGCCAAAACCGGCACACCCGCCAAGAGAAACAAGGGAAATAATAACCCCCGCAGATGACCAACGAATCCCGTCAATATACTGGCAAATCCCGTCAATACACGGGGCGCGTTGTCGGCGTTCACGACGTATCGCCCGATACCCGCAAGCTTACTGTTGAAATAGACAATAAGCAGCGCCTGCCGTTTAACGCCGGCCAATACGTGCATCTGGCTGTGGAAGGGTTCGAGCACAGGCCCTTTTCCATCGCCTCCGCTCCGCATGAACCGCTGCTTGAATTCCACGTTAAAAGCAGCGGGAGGGGATTGAGCGCCCATATCACCGAAGCGCTGCAGCCGGGCAGCCCCATTCTGCTGGAAGGCCCTCTCGGCATCAGCCACTGGCGCCCTTCAGATGGCACAATAACGCGCCCGCTGCTGGCCATCGCTGGCGGGCTGGGCATCGCCCCCCTGAAATCCATTATCGAGGCCTGCCTGCATGACCGCTCCCACCCGCCTGTGCATCTTTACTGGGGCGCGCGGCAGCGTTCGCAGCTATATCTGGACGATTATTTCCGCGGGCTGACCCGGAAATACCCGCGTTTTTCCTATATACCGGTTCTATCGGACGATAAAAACGATCCCTCCCAAGGTACGGATAGTTACCGTACGGGCTTACTCGGCCATGCCGTGGCCGAGGATTTCGAGACGCTCTCCGGCATGAGCATTTACATGGCTGGCCCCGCTGCCATGATCGATGCCACCGTACCGCTTTTGCTGCATAAGGACGCGGAGGAGGACTATATCTTCAGCGACGGATTTAAGTTATAATCGGCGAGTAATTTATTGATCTCGTGGCGGGGGCCCAGCAAGGCATAGAGATGATCGGGACGGAAATAGAGCATCTGATAAAACTTTTATCGCGCCTGCCGGGCTACGGTCCGCGCTCCGCGCGCCGTGCCGCTTTGCATCTTTTAAAAAACCGTGAAAGCCTGATGCGCCCGCTGGCGCAAGCGCTGGGGATTGCGGCGGATGTCATCGTCGAATGCCCGCAGTGCCACAACCTTGACACGTGCGCGCCCTGTTCCATCTGCGCGAACGACGGGCGTGACGTGAGCCAGCTGTGCATCGTCGAGGATATATCCGACCTCTGGGCAATCGAGAAGACCGGCGTCTTCAAGGGCTACTACCACGTGCTGGGCGGCACGCTCTCGGCGCTCGATGGTATTGGCCCGGAAGATCTCTCCGTCCCCCACCTGCTGCAGCGGGCACAAGAGCCGCAGGTGAAGGAAGTGATTGTCGCGCTGAACGCCACCATTGACGGTCAGACGACCGCGCATTATCTTTCAGACTGCCTGCAGTCGGCGAATGTCGCGACAACCCAGCTGGCGCATGGCGTGCCGATTGGCGGGCAGATCGACTACATGGACGATGGCACGCTGACCACGGCGTTGAAATCCCGCAAGGCTGTCTAGGGGGCCGCAACTCATGGACAAGTTTGGGCATATCGATACCTGGGTCTTCGATCTTGATAATACGCTGTACGATTCCACCACCGGCGTCTTCAACCGTATCGGCGACCGCATGACGCTGTATGTCGCCGAGCATCTGAAACTGCCGCTGCCGGAAGCCAGCGCGCTGCGCAAGCATTACTGGGAAAAGTACGGCACAACCCTGTATGGCCTGATGCACGAGCACAAGGTCGATCCTGACAAGTTTCTGGCGCATGCGCATGATATCGATATTTCCGATATCCCGCGCTGCGATATCATCAGGGAGCATCTCGCGCACCTGCCGGGCCGGAAAATTATTTTCACCAACTCGTCGCGTGATTTCGCCACACGCATGATAAAACATCTCGGTATTGACCATCATTTCGAAGGTATGTTCACCATCGAGGACGCCGGCTATCTGCCGAAGCCGCGGCCCGACCCCTATCATGCCATTGCCAGTAAATTCCGCTTCGATCCGAAGAAGGCCGCCATGTTCGACGACATGGAGGTTAACCTCAAAACAGCGGCTGAGGTGGGCATGACGACGGTCTGGATTCATGGCGATAACAACAATCCGGATGATCACGCCTTGCCGCACCTGCACCACAAAACCGAAAAACTGGCCGACTGGCTGAAGGCCACAACCAAACCGCCGCAACACCCCGTTAAAGGAAAATAATCATGTCTGACTACGCCGAACTTGAATCGTCCGTCAACAGCGTCTGGGAGCAGCGCGAGCAGTTGACCGACAAAACCAGGATTCTGAGCAAAAGCACGGTCGATGAAGCGCTGAAGCTGCTGGGTGAGGGCAAGCTGCGTGTGGCGGAGAAAAAAGACGGCAAGTGGGAAGTCAATGTCTGGCTCAAAAAGGCCGTACTGTTGTCGTTCCGCATGAACGATAACGCGGTGATTTCCGGCGGCCCCGGTGGCAGCGCATGGTATGACAAGGTGCCGGCGCGATTTGCGGGCATGAAAGAGGCGGAATTTAAAGCGGCGGGTTTCCGCGCCGTGCCGGGCTGTATTGTCCGCGCCTCTGCTTTCGTTGCACCGCAGGTCGTACTGATGCCGAGCTTCGTCAATGTAGGCGCTTATGTCGACAGCGGCACAATGGTTGATACATGGGTCACGATCGGCTCCTGTGCGCAGATTGGAAAAAATTGCCATATCTCCGGCGGTGTCGGCATCGGCGGCGTGCTCGAGCCGCTGCAGG
>PLXM01000048.1 GCA_003153235.1 Rhodospirillales bacterium | reverse complement strand
CGTGCTGCAGGTGCATGCTGTCGGCCATATCGGGCCTGATGGTGATATCGATGGTGTGTACGCGGCCTTCGGCATCGAAAATCGGGCTGAGGATAAACGTCTGCACCCGCACTCCGCCCGGAAAATGGGGCAGCACGTTGAAGGCCGTCATCTTTCTGGTCTTGATACAGGCGCGGAAGGAATGCTCCATCTGCTCGGCCACTTTGTTGTCGAACAGCTCCACCGGCGTCCGTCCCAGCATCCGCTCGCGCGGCATTTCAAAGTAACTAGCCGCAGAGGCATTAACCTCCACATAAGCGCAGTTATTGTCCGGCTCCACGGAAACCACCATACGCCCGACCGGAGACTTCAGAAAAAGCTCCCTGAAGTCCTTATCAGAAACTGCCGTTTTGTCGATAACACTCATGATCTGCCTTGCGTGCCGCACATGCCTCTCCCTTATTGGTAGCATGTAAATAACCAAAAACTGGTTAACAAACCATTGCCAAGCGGGCTTGTGCGAGAAGGTTTTTCTGTTGATGTAACGTTATGGAATATTAATTGAGCCAGCTTGATAAATCCGTAAATATTTGTACAGTTCGGCATCGCGACTTCACATTAATCGCAAGGAGCAACCCATATGGATAAAAAATTAAAAGCAGCCATACAGAGGCATTATAAAGAAGAATACTTTCAGGCCATCCTGGATAAGAAAACAGGCCGACTTGGAACGATGGCGCGCTGGGCTACAAGACCGCTATCAAACCGCAGTAAAGTGGCCGTGGGCGCTCTTGTGACGGTCGAGGCTGGGGCGATTGTCGGCGCTGGTATTGCAGGGGGATTTATACCCGCCCTCATTGCTCTTGGCGCTATCAACGTTATCGGCGTTCCGGTCAATGGACCTCTCGGGATCAGCATCATTAAAGCACAACGCGCCGCCGCCAAAGCAGTTAACAAGGATATCGAGAACGGCACGCTTGTCACCCGCTATCAAACCGAGGTGCTCGACAAAAAAGCCGCGTTAACGCAAGCCCCGATAGTTAAACCGCAAGAAACTGTCCGGACTTTTTTTAAGAAGACGCTAAAGCCGGGCTTTGCCGCTGCTTCAAAAAATACACTGAAGACATCGGCGCACAAACACTGGCATAGCCTGCAGCATCATCTGAAACTGTAATAAATAACAAATCAAAAACCCCTTCTCCGTTTCCGGCAGAAGGGGTTTTTAAATTTAAAGAGTAACTGCTATTTAAGCCGTCTTCTTAACCTTCGCTTTTACAACACGGCGCGGTGCTTTTGGCGCGGGGGCTTTTTCGCCGGTCTTGGAAACCAGCTGCTTGCGGATCTTGCGCAGATGAACGGGCAGTTTTGTAGGTGCTGTGTCCAGCAGGAAATTATCAATGCCTCCCTTGTGCTCGACCGTGCGGATACCGTGCGTAGAACTGGTGACGGTTACGTTTCTTTTCAGGCCGGCGCTGAAGAAGGAAACTTCCTGCAGATTTGGCAGCCAGCGGCGCTTGGTTTTGTTGTTGGCGTGGGAGACCTTGTTACCGACCAGAGGTCCTTTTCCCGTGATTTCGCAGCGTCTTGTCATCGTTTTAATCCTTTAAAAAAAATCCATAGTGGGGCAATGTACGTCAGAAGTAAGGAGATTCCAAGTATTTTCTTTGGAAAATAGATTAATATTTACATAAATAAACATCATCCCTTTACAAAGGACCGCCATGCAATTCCTCAGCAAGAAATCCACCAAATCCATCCCGATCACGCCCGTCGATAAGGATACACTTAAAAACTGGTTGAAGAAGCAAAGCAAGGCACGACAGACATGGATCGCGGCGACAGGGTTCTCTGGCGCAGCCGGCGCGATACTGGCGCTGCCGGACAGGCATGGGGCTGTGGAGCATGTACTCTGCGGCGTGCACGATAACGGCAACCTCTACAGCTATGCCGACCTTCCCGCCCGCCTGCCGAAGAACAGCGGCGGCTATTACATTGATCAGGACATGAACAAAGACCGCGCCACACAGGTCGCGCTTGGCTGGGCGCTCGGCAGTTACCGCTTCGACAGGTACAAATCCGGCGCGAAGAAGGAATTCGCCCAACTGGTGTGGCCGGACAAGGCTGACAGAAAAACAGTGCAGTCCACTGCCGCTGCTGTTTTTCTGGTGCGCGATCTGGTCAATACACCCGCCAACGATATGGGTCCCGCAGAGCTTGCCGCCGCCGCGAAAAAAATGGCGGGATCTTTCAAGAAAGCCCGTATCAGCATCATCGTCGGCGAAGACCTGCTGAAAAAGAACTATCCTGCAATCCATGCCGTCGGCAAAGGCAGCCCAAGAGCGCCGCGCTTTATCGACATTCGCTGGGGCGATAAAAAGCATCCCGCCGTCACGCTGGTCGGCAAAGGCGTGTGTTTCGACACCGGCGGTCTCGACATCAAACCTGGCAACGCCATGGCGCTGATGAAAAAGGATATGGGCGGGGCGGCGCATGTTCTCGGCCTCGCGCATATGGTGATGTCGCAGAACCTGCCGGTCTATCTGCGCGTGCTCATTCCGGCGGTCGAGAATTCCACTGACGGCAACAGCTACCGCCCCGGAGATATCATCCAGACGCGCAAGGGACTCTCCATTGAAATCGGCGACACCGATGCCGAAGGCCGCCTTGTGCTGGCCGATGCGCTGGCGGAAGCCTGCGCAGAAAAACCCGCACTGATCATCGATTATGCGACACTGACCGGCGCGGCGCGGGTCGCACTCGGGCCGGAGCTGCCCGCTATGTTCTGCAACAACGACAAAATCGCCCATCAGCTTCTTGAATCATCGCATGATGTGGAAGACCCTCTCTGGCGCCTGCCGCTCTGGCAGCCCTACAAAGATAACCTCGCCAGCAAGGTCGCCGACAGCAATAACGTCAGCGGCGGCGGTCATGCGGGCGCCATCATCGCCGCTCTGTTCCTCGAGAAGTTCGTCGAGAAAGACATCCCCTGGGTGCATATCGATACCTTCGCGTGGAACAACGGTTCCAAGGCCGGACGCCCCGAAGGCGGCGAAGCCCTCGGCATGCGCGCGGGTTTTGATTTAATCAAAAAACGCTTCGGCAAAAACAGGGCGTGATGAAATATCAGGTCACCACCCCCGTTGTTGATGTCCATGGCGTTCCCGATACCGGCGCGCTGCGCGGAAAACTCGAGACGCAACTGGTGCAGGGCGAGATATTCATTGTCAGCGAGGAAAAAGACGACTGGTGTCAGGGCATCTGCGCCCATGATGACAGCCCCGGCTATATCGAAAGCATCCACCTGACAAAGCATGTCATCCCTGCGACACATATCATCACCGCCGCCAGAGGCCACAGCTACCGAGATCCGTCGATGAAATCGCCGTACATCGGCACACTCGGTTTCGGCAGCCTGATAAAAGTGACAGGGACGGATCAAGGTTTTGTGCAGGTTAACGGAGATGCGTGGATTTTTGAAAAACATGTCGCGCCTGCCGATACAATAGAGAAAGATTATATCACTACCGCGCGGAAATTTATCGAGACGCCTTATTACTGGGGCGGGCGCAGCGGTTTTGGCGCCGACTGTTCGGGACTGGTGCAGATCTGCCTCGCCCGCGCCGGCATCAGAACGCCGCGCAATTCAGGAGATCAGGAGAACGCTATTGGCAAACCTGTTGATAAGGCGCAGGCGGGAGATATCGTTTTTTTCAAAGGCCATGTCGGGCTGATGATAGATGACAGAAACCTGCTGCATGCCAACGCCTTCCACATGAAGACCGTGACCGAGCCGCTGGATGATGTCGTGAAGCGCGGCAACCCCGTCACCTCCGTGCGCAGAATATAGCGCAAAAGAAAAGAGCCGGTGCTTTTGGCACCGGCTCTTTCTTGAAGTTCGGGTTAGATTAGTTCTGAACTTTGTAGGATGCGTTGCAGTCCTTTGTGGTTATATTCTCAACATAACCAGCAGCCGCATTGCAATTCGCGGTACCTAGACCTAAAAGACTTCCGGTTGTTGGTATACCATCATCCATTTTGCGGTCCATTTGGGCTGCTTGCGAAGGAGTCATAACCTGTGCACCTGCCACATTTGTAGGAGCAGCGGCAGTTTCTACCGTTGTGACCCAAATACCGCCTGTGAAAGGAGCAACGAGATTGGTTGTAGCAACCTCTCCACCGCCAATCTTTCCGGTAGGCAGACCGCTGGTGGCTTGTCCAAAAGTGGCAGCCGTACCAGGTATACCGGCAAGCAATCCAGCCTTGGATAGGTGAACCCAGAACATAACGTTGTTACCCGCAGAACCAGTAGCCCATACGGTAGCATAAGTCGCCGCCGCGCCGAGTTGACCAGTGCCAGGCCCATTGGCGCAGGGTGCTACACAGCCGGGAATACGCGTTTGGGCAGTGAGCATGTCACCCGGCACGGCTGCATATTGGTCAACAAAGGTTGTGAGTGCGGCTTCAACAGATTTGAACGATGCCATTTGTGCTGTTACCTTGGCATTGGCGATCAGCTGTTGCCCTTTAAGGATACCACCGATCAGCAGGCCGACGATCGTGAGGACGATCGCCAACTCCACGAGGGTGAAACCCTTTTGTCTTTGTAACTTTTTCATGTCTTAACTCCCTTTTACGTTAATGTTTACATGCTCGCGAACTGTTAACTGTCCGGTAACAATTCAAAAATCATGCTTTAGCCAGTTTGGTGCTCTCATCCTCATCATTCAACAAAAAAGTTAAGTGTTTCTTTAAATTAGACCGCATTATCGCCATGTTATTCCTCAATATAACAAAATGATTAGTGTTTATACCCCTATGTAAATGATATGACCACATTCCGGTTATTAGCTATGACACATGTCATTTCATCATGTTGATAAAACGCTTTGCCAAACTGATTGGAAAAGATGTGATCTTAAAGGATTCTTAACCAGCCAAAAACGCGGAACGAATCAAGGGGTCACTGTTTGTTCCGACGGAGCGCCATTCCCGGCATTGGCTGCCCGGTACTGGGAGGGAGTTATGCTGGTAATCTCCCGGAAGGCACGGTTAAAGGAAGCCAGCGAATTAAATCCCACTTCGGTGGACACGACCTGTATGGGGATCTCATGGTTATGCAGCATCCGCTTGGCGTCATCCACCCTGAACTCGTTCAACAGCCGGGGGAAGCTCTTGCCAAAGGATACATTAATCACCCGCGATAATGTATTCTCTGAAACATTCAATTCACGCGCAAGATCGGCACGGCTGAACGTCGGCTCATGATAGAGCTTGTCAACTTCCATCAGCTTCCGGACGCGCACTGCCAGTTCCTTTTCCTCCGCCGTCATGGTTTGCATGGTAAATCGGGTCGGGACATTATTCAGCTGGACAGGCGACGGATAGACCCGGAACAAAGTCGTTATCGCAAGATATATAAAGACCAGCCCCAGCAAGACAAGCAGCGAATCCGCCGTTGCCTCATCAAGGCTCCCGACCGAGTGCAGGAAAGTGATGGCAACGCCGCCAACATTGGCCATGACCAGAACCATGATCAGCCAGTATCTCTCCATGCCGCTCTTTGCCTTCTTCAGCATGCTGAAAAGGTTTTTATGCCCCCAGAGTGCCAGCATGGCAAGACCGCCGGAAATAGACCCCGTCCACTGCAGCCACAAAAACAGCCCGGGACACAGCAGCGCATTTTTATCGCACACATGCGTCATGTCCTTAATCACATACGCTGCCGCCAGAGATAACGGCACCAGACCCAGAACTAAAAATTGGCGCCGCTCGGGTAGATCAGCGCCTTTGGCAATCTGCAGCACCAGCAGGTAGCATAAAGGCGGGCCCATTGAGCGCACCAGCCATAACGCCATCCGCAGGGGCTGCTCATAGGTTTCCAGCCGCAGGGAAAACTGCAAACCGAAAGCCAGCCCTAAAACCAGAAAATATGCCAGTGCCAGCGACGCCTGCCTCCAGCTTTTTACGCGGAAGACGATATAAACAATGATCAGGACGCTCTGCGTCAGACCGGTGACAGCAAGCCATTCTATGACGTTAAAGGTGCTGGAAAAAATAGACGACATCTCTAGTTTTCCCCTCCCCGCATCCGTATAATCTGATCAACTTCTTTGGGATCGACGCCCATCCGCTCAATCAGGAACGCTTTAGATTGATTGATCTCTTCCGGGCTCAGGTTCTTCTGGGTGAGGAGCATGTTCTCCATCAGCTCCGTCGCCGCCTCTTTGTCGCCTTTTTTCTCCAGAACAAGAGCCGGCATCTGCCGCGCCCATTGCGGCATCGCATCACTGTTCGGCATTTTGGCCATTATATAGGCCAGTTTCAGCGCAAGGTCAAAGTCGTACATGCGGTGCTGCGCCAGATAGACTGCCTGCGCCAGCCAGCGCCATTTTTCACCTATAGGCACCTGCCCCACTGCGCTCAGATAATCGACGACGAAAGGAAGTTTTTTAGGTTCGTGTGTCGCGCCAAAATAATAGGCCGCGATAAACGGCACATGATCGGATACAGGATCCAGATCATTCAGAAGAAAAAACCACTTACCAAGTGCATTATAATCGTAGTCCTTGAGCGGAGTTACATCCACGCCAAGGTCGCCAAGATTCTGCAGGGTCAATGCAAGAGAACGATAGGAAAACTCCGGATCGCCCAGCGTCATCATAACCGCCCCGTTTCTGGAGGGGACCGGAGGAACCCCCGACCAGCGCTCATAAACATCGCGGCTGCCGCACCAGAATAAAACGTTCA
The DNA here is from genome assembly GCA_003153235.1 of Rhodospirillales bacterium. Classification (GTDB taxonomy): domain Bacteria; phylum Pseudomonadota; class Alphaproteobacteria; order Micavibrionales; family UBA2020; genus PALSA-926. The sequence goes on along the minus strand of PLXM01000048.1, from coordinate 13,275 downwards.
GCCCGAGCACAAGCCCCAAAACCGCTTTAATCCGGGCCAGTTCTTCCTGAATCTTTAACTGACGGGAAGACATCAGAACTGCCGCCGCATGAAATCATGCGCAGCAGCAGCCAGCAACAGTGCTGAAAAAATAGCCCCCTGAATAACAATAAACCCGGCCAGGCCAAGGTGCTCCACCATCCAGTAGGCGTAGGGACTTGCATCGGACAGGAATTTTAAACTCGCTTCCCTTCCATCAACGCCATAAACGAGCCATGACGTTTGCCCCATGATATCAAGCCGCGGCGTACCGATGGAAATGATCTTCATCATGTTGCCGATAACGGCAAAAAACCAGTTTGCCGGCGCATGGTCGAGGATACCCAGCAGCGTGCCCACCAGTCGGGCGAGAACATAAAGCCCCAATGTCGCAAGCGCAGACCCTGCCGCGCTCGACAGAACCATTGAAAAGAACAGTGACGCCACTGCCATTATCGAGAACTCGGCAACAAGGCTTGCACCCCACACTAACAAACCCGCTGTATCCGGTCTGCCCACTATCCCGACAACCGCCGTGATCGCTACAGCAATAAAAAAGGCCAGAATAGAAAAGGCCAGGGCATGGCTGCACAGGAAGGACAGGCGGGAGATGGGCCTGGAGAGCAAAAACTCAACTTCCTTGTTCTCAAAGGAACGGCGAACATAAAAACAGCAGAAAAGGACGAGGCCAATCACGCCCAGAAACCTCAAGCCACCGGAACTAAAAACGGCGGCAAAGTTTGCCGCCTCAAGCACGCTGGCCGATCCCATGAATACCGCCACAACCGCGCCCATCATAATCATCAGCGCGAGAGTAACGATCAGTTTGTCGCGTAAAGCAGCCGTCAGGACATATCTAACCAAAGGTTTCGAAATCATATCCGTATACCTTGCTTAAAGGTCACATTTTAAGTGGATGGGTATCATTACTGAATTGCTTGTAAACCTTGCGATCTGTGTCATCCACATTTGATCCCGGCACGATTGACGCCCTGAGGAAAATGACCAGCTCTGTTTTATTTATAGCATCGCCATGCGCGTGGAACAGGTTACCCAGTATGGGGATATCCCCCAAAACCGGAATTCCAATCTGGTTTACATTATCGGAGTCTTTCATCAAGCCCCCCATAACCACTGTCTGGCCGGATTGCATTTTGACTATAGAGTCAATTTCCTGCACAGACATCTCGGGAGTTGGGCTATTCGGAACATCGGTTGTGGGCAGCCCCGCAGTAACGACACTCAATTGAATTGAAGGGTCCTGCACAGTATCGACTTCTTTGCTGACGGTGGGACGCACTGCCATCATAATTTCACCGGTATCGAGATTCGCTGTTGGTGTCACGTTAAGAAGAACGCCATCCGGCACCGACTCCTGCTGCGAATCATAAGATATCGTCGGAGGAACCCCTGGCGACGTTGATGGTGTCGTAGTGACCTTGACGTTAAAATAAACCAGGTTTTTAGCTACGTTTACAACAGCCGGCTGGTTGTTCATCACTGTTACACGCGGGCTGGAAAGGGCACGCACGCTGCCATACTGGCTCAACGCGCTGATAACGGGATGGAAGCCATGACCAAAGTCCATGTTCAACGAAAATATATTCCCCCCTGGATTGGTAGCGGAGGCTACACTTACCGCAGGGTTAAAGACGCTGGTGCCTGCCTGCATCGGAAGAGTGGCCGTTCCGGAAGTGACGAGGCGGCTCAAATTCGCACCAAATGTTCCCCAGTCAATACCGGTGGAATACTGGTCATTCAGCTGCACCTCAAGAACCTTGGCTTCAATCAGAACCTGTGTCATGGCCTCGCGGCGGAAACCGTCAAGAAATTTCTGTACCTGTTTTTGCTCCCTTTCGGTCGCAAACACAGTGACAATCCCCGTCGCCTTGCTAAACGAATACGTCGCGGGAACCGGCTTCGCTGCAGGCGCTGCAGGCGCCGGGCTAATATTCAGCGTTGGTGGAAGGTTAGATGGAGTGGGTGGAACGGCAGCCGCACCTTTAGCTCCCGGCTGTCCGGGGGTCGGCGGGATGGGAGGCGGAGCCGGTTCCGGAACAGCCATCGGATCCTCTTGCGTCGCCAACGCAGTATAGTTGTCAGCAGAAGCAAGAACCTGTTTTAATCCGGCATCAAGATCCTTCCAGAAGTCATCTTCATTATCGTCTTTAACATCAGAGTTGGATCCGGAATTGTTAGATACACTTCCTGCACCACCGCCGCTACCGCCGCCGCCATTGGAAATACCCGTCTGGATCTCCGTCTTGGCTGAGCGCAATGTGCTCATATAGCTTACTTTATAGTCCTTCAGGTAGGGGCGATCGAGCTCGATACGCAGCACGTTGTTTTGAAACGTATAACGCAGTCCTGCCATTTCGCAGATACGGTCCACCACATCGTTAAAAGGCCGATCCTTCGCGGTAAAAATAAGAGAACCGTGAACCGTCGGATCCATTTCAAGGTCAACACCAGCCTGCTCGGCCAGTTCGAACATAAGGTCATGCAGCGACACTGTCTGGTCAACGGAAACTGTAACCAAAGGAGACGGAAGTTTCAGGTCAGCCGGCGTTGACACAACTGACTGGAAATCGGGCAGTGTTGCGGGCGGCTCATTGATAGCCGGATGTTCGGGAGACAGGCCATCGCGGTATTCCTGAAGATCTTTATTCGTTTCACGATCAAAGGTCAGCTGGTTTTTGGCAAGGTTGCAACTGCCCAGTGCCAGCGTTGCAAGCATGATTCCACTGACAACACACCCGGTCCGAAAGAAATAACGTAATTCTAATACCAAAATGATCCCATCCCTCTGAGAAAATGCGATTATTAAACCCTCAGGGGATTATTGTTACAGGGAGAGTCTTGATGTGTCAATGTCAAGAGATGCTGCGGATGCGGTAGTCTTGTCCATCATCTTGTGCTGCTGGATTTTTATTTTCATATCGGCAGAATAGTCGGACTCCTGTATGGCTATTTGCTGTGTGATAAGCCCTTTTTTAAACAAGGCGTATAGCGACTGGTCGAAAGTGACCATGCCGGCCGTATTATTATTGGCCATAACATCATGAATTTTACTAGTCTCACCCTTGAGAATCAGCTCTTTCACCAATGCTTCATTCAACAGTACCTCGGGCACCATCACTAGTCCGCCCTTGATCGCCGGAACAAGCCGCAGCGCAATAATCGCGCGTAAATTCATACTGAGAGAGATTCGTACCTGCTGGTGACGCTCTTCCGGAAAGAATCCGATGATGCGCTCGACTGCCTGCGAAGCATTGGTCGTGTGCAGGGTGGCATAACAGGTGTGACCTGTTTCGGCAGCTGAAATTGCCTGGATCATAACGTCCTGATAACGAATTTCACCCACCAGGATCACGTCCGGCTTTTGCCGCAGGGCATTTTTCAGCGCCACACTATAAGACGCCGTGTCGATGCCCACTTCGCGCTGGGTGATAATGCCAAGTTTATGCTCGTGATAAAATTCCACAGGGTCTTCAATTGTGATGATATGCCCGCCAGCCATTGAATTGCGGTAGTCGACCAGCGCGCTGGCCAACGTTGATTTACCGGACGACGTTACGCCGCATATCAGGATCAGTCCGCGTTTTTCAAGCGCCAGCCTCTCCATGATCTTCGGCAAATGCAGTTGCTCGAAACTGGGGATCTTGCTGGTGATGCGGCGTATGACAAGCGCCGGATGCTGGCGCTGGCGCATGATATTGATCCGGAAGCGGCCCTCATTGCCCAGATCCAGCGCCATATTGAGTTCCATGTTGGTGTCAAACTCAAGGCGCTGACGCGGCGTCAGGATTTCCATCAGGATCGCCTGAATATCCTCTTCCTGCAACACGTCCTGTGCCATTGCGTTCAGCTTGTCATCAATACGCAATGTCGGCGGCACGCCCACGGTCAAATAAATATCCGACGCTTCTTTCTGGACCATCTCGCTGAGATAGTTATATATGGCCGTGTTGCTCAAAATGAATATCCTTCTTTATCGCCTTCTGCCACAGGCGGCGGGGTTTTTTTGACAGCAGGCGCAGCCGGACCTTTACTAGCGGGAGCAGGGGGTGCACCTTTGCGGGCAGCGACGGGGGCCTTGCCTCCCGCCTGAGCGCCTGGAAGATCGTCAGCCGATTCAGCCTCGGCACCGCTCTTCATTGCATTATGGGCCGTTTCAGGCGTGATCAGCCCTTGTGACAACAGGTCATTGACGGAGTCTTCCATCGTCTGCATGCCATAGCGCGCGCCTGTCTGGATCATCGAGTACACTTGCGCCAGCTGGTTCTCGCGGATCAGGTTGCGTACGGCGTTGGTGCCCACCATGATCTCATGAGCGGCGCAACGTCCGCCGCCTGCTTTCGGCAGCAGCGTCTGGGCGACGATGCCCTGAATTGAGCTGGCCAGCATCGCGCGCACCATTTCTTTTTCCGCTGCAGGAAAGACGTCGATAATACGGTCAATGGTTTTGGCGGCATTATTCGAGTGCAGGGTTCCAAAGACAAGGTGGCCCGTTTCGGAAGCCGTCAATGCCAGCGCAATTGTTTCATAGTCCCGCATTTCACCGACCAGAATAACGTCAGGGTCTTCACGCAGCGCGCTTTTCAGGGCGCGGGCGAAGGATTTGGTGTCGTTGCCGATTTCACGGTGGTTGACGAGAGCTTTTTTTGACGGGTGGAAAAACTCCACCGGGTCTTCAACCGTCAGGATGTGAACCGGCTCTTTTTCATTAATGTGATTAATCATCGAAGCTAAGGTCGTCGATTTACCACTACCGGTCGGGCCCGTGCAAAGCACCAGCCCTTTTTCAAGTTCAGCAAGGCGCTTGATCACAGGCGGCAATGAGAGTTGTTCCATCGTTGGGATCACCGTCGGAATGACCCGAAACACAGCGGCGGAACCGGCCCGGCTGGTGAAAGCGTTGACCCGGAAACGCGCGTTGGGACCGAAGGCGATGGCAAAGTCCACTTCGAAGTCACGCTCGTAGGACGCACGCTGGTCTTCCGTCATGACAGAGAAAAGCATGCCCCGTATGTCGTCACCCTGCAGAATGTCGGGCTTGATCCGGCGCAAATCTCCGTCGATGCGCACCATAGGGTTGTTGCCGCCGCTTAAGTGCAAGTCCGAAGCCTTGTTGTCTAGCGTGAACTTGAGAAACTCTGTAATATCCACGGCAAATCCCCCTGTTATAACTCCGTACCCACATATCCACCTTCAAGAGTACCGCGAATACCCTGAAAGAATGGTAAATATACGTTACCATAATATAAATTTATAGATATAAAGTGCTGATCTGTTACCCCCTCAGCGCTTGTGCCTTGTGCGCAAGGCTTGTTTATCTGAGTTTAGAGGATATTATTCTATACTGGCAGCGTATCAGGCAAGTATCACTGAACAGTCATAAACGCAGATGGATAGACCCATAAAACAGCAATAAAGTCGATGATCAGTGAGGGGCCAAAAGGCACTTCAGCCTCACCCGTGCGTTTTTTCCAGACAAGCGCGAGAATAATACCCGAGAGACCGGAAAGAATCATGAGCATCGCCGCTGCATTGGCATTCAACCCAAGCCAGAACCCTGCGGCGGCAAAAAACTTGATGTCGCCCAAACCCATAGCCTCGCGCTTCATGATGACCTGCGCAGTTTGCCGCAGCAGCAGCGATCCCAGTCCGTAAATCAACGTACCGCCGATGGCGGCCTCTCCCTGCTCAGTAAGAAAACTTACTGGGCTTGCCGCAAAGTAAGTATTGATTCCCAGCGCAACAACCCCTGTCAGAAAAATAGTGAGATTAAGGCTATCGGGAATAATTTTGTAACGCAGGTCAATATCGATGATGCTGATTAAAACAGGCGCCAGGGCAAATATAGCAATGGTCTCCGGCTTCAGACCGTAAACGGAATAAAAAAGCAGGCATAGCGCCAGAGTCGCCAGCTCGATCACGGGGTATTGCAGACCGATGGGTGCCTTGCAGTAATGGCATTTACCCTTGAGGAAAACCCATGAGAGCACCGGCACCAGATCGCGGTAACCAAGGTTATGCCCGCAGGATGTGCATTGCGAATGCACTTTTGTGACCATGGAGAGATCGCGCGGCAGGCGGTAGGAAAGCGCGGTTGCAAAACTGCCCAAGACCAGCCCTAGAAAAACTACGGCTGTGATTTCAAAGAAAATCATTTCGATCCTTAGCGGATGGTCGCCAGGCGCTGCCTGATCGATTCAAGGGGGAAATTCTCCTCAAGCGAACCGTCACTCCCCAGAAGAAGTATCTTGCGGTATAACTCCGACGCCTCAACCGTATTTCCCATGTGGTCGTAAGCAACAGCCCTGTCAAGAAGGATCGTGGGATTGCCCGGTTTCAGGGCGTCTGCCATGTTGAGATATTTCAAGGCGTTTGCGTAGTCGCCTGACACGCCATAGACCATTCCCAGCTGCGCCGTCACATCCGAGTTTGCAGGATACATATCCCGCAGCTGCAAAAGTTTCTTGATCGCCGTTCCAGTATCCTGGCCTTTCAGCAGACCGAGCATATTGGTCATGGCTTCAATATTATGCGGGTCAGCCGTCAGAGCCGTCTGATAGGCGTCCATAGCCTCATCCATCTGGCCAAGCTTTTGCAAGGCAACAGCGCGGCCCATGATGACACGCATATCGCGGGAATTATTCCTGTACAAATCATCGAACAGTTCAAGCGCCGATTGATAGTGACCCTGCCACAGGGCCGTCCGCGCCGCCATCAGGCGTGCGTCAGAGTCTGTGGCATTGTGTTCTTTCTTAACGACAAGGTATTGCTGAGGCATCGGACGGATGTTGGCGGGCGTCGATAAAATATCAGTAACCTTCATTCCTTCGCCTTTTGCCCCGCCACTGCTGCCGGGAGGCACAGGCGCCAGGGAGTTAAGCGTCGCCGCGTTCTGCACAATAGCCAGCTCGGCTGCCGACGGCTGGGAGGCAGCTTCGGCTTTTGTCGCTGAAGGCAGCGTTTCTTGTGATACGCCGGATACCGGCGGCACTCCGCCGGCTGATGTGACCGGAGCAACTGCTCCCGTGCCAGGAGCCGCAGGAGTGGCAGGCGCTGCTGAAGTTGTCGTGGTTACAGTCGTCGTGCTTGTGGGCGTTGTGGTTGTCGTAGATGTAGTAGATGCCGCAGAGTTTGCCGGCGCTGCAGGAGCAGCCCCTGTGGCTGGCACAGCGGCTGGTGATGCCGCTGTCTGCGCTATGGCTTTTTCAAAACCGGATAAAGAAAAAATCAGCACAAGCGCCGTTTGCACCAGAAAAACTTTTTTAATATCAGCGCTGACTGCACTTAACCGTTTCATGATTCATAAATCCTTGTTGAGCCTTCAATAATTTTAAGAAACGCCCTCTCCAGGCTATCGTTCTTCGTTTTTTCCCTCAGTTCCGCAGGCTTGCCGAGGAACCTTAAAGATTTATCGTGAATGACGCCTATCCTATCACACAGCTCATCCATGTCCGACAGGATATGCGTACTTAAAAATACAGTCATCCCCTGGTTACGGCAAGCGACAATCTCATCCTTTACCAGAACGCGGGCGCGGGGGTCAAGACCGCTCATCGGCTCATCAAGTATAAGGAGCGGGCATCCGGTCAACCAGGTGCCCATCAGACCGACTTTTTGACGCATCCCTTTGGAATAAGTATTCACACGGCGGCGCAGCGCCTCACGCGACAGGGAGACCCTGTCCGCCGCTTCCAGCACAGCCTGTTCACTGAAAGGGCGTTTGTACAGATCAAGAGAAAATTTAACGAACTCCATACCGCTCAGAAAAAATGGCGGCTCGAATTTTTCTGGCAGGTAGGCAATCATTGATTTGCTATCCGCTTCAAGCGTCTCCTTGCCAAACAAAGAGACAGATCCCTGTGATGCCTCTATAAGACCGAGAATAGTCTTGATCAGCGTCGTCTTGCCGACGCCGTTAAGTCCAATCAGACCAAACGTCTCGCCCTTCTTCACATCAAAAGAGATGTTCTCGATGATATTACCGCCGCCATAGTTTTTTGTCACGCCATTGATCTTGATAGCAGGGGCTGCGGACACGTCCTGCCGGACGGATTTTTTTACTGCTGACGTCATTAGTATGTTCCCGGTATTAATATGCCTGTTGGTATATCATATGTTTCATGCGGTCTGAGTGTAATCGAGATAACCTGGTTCAAGCCGACATCATACCACTTGAGGCTGACCTTTGAAGAATCCTTGACGCTGATGTCGACAATTTCCGGCAGCAGGTTGTCCGGGGTCACCTTGTGATTATTCATCCACACAACCCAGTCCGCCGGCGAACGGTAAAGAACGCCGGACACGCGAATAACTCTGTAGGCCGGAACCGGTTTTGAGTCTCCCGCCAGGGTCGCGGCTTTTATGACGCGGCCGTTTAGTGCCTGCTGGATCGCAGCGATTTCAAGCGGCGACAGAAAAAATGACCCCCTGAAGGGCGTGTTGATATCGTCCTGCGGCGCGGCAGCAGATGATTGCGCTACCGTACCGGCAGCAGGTGCTGTCCCGGCAGGGGCGGGTGTATCAGAAGCTGACGCTGCTGCACCCGCTGCAGCCGTCGTTGCCGCAGCTGCTGGTGCGGCGGCTCCCGGTGCCACAACAGCTCTCGCTGCCGCAGTACCCTCCAAAGCACCGCCACCCTCCATCGCCGCGGAAGTATCCGTCAACGTCTGAGCAAAGGCTACTGCCGGCAGAAGAAGAAAAAGAAGTGTTAGAGACTGCGGCAACTTTTTCATCACTGCCCCCTGAATCCGGCAGGTGCACCGCCCGGGGTCGTCGCGTTTTCAGCGGGTTTCGGCACCATCGTTATCCACTCGAATTCAAGATTGGCATCCACAAAGTTAACCTGTTTTCCTTCTGAAATATCCTTGAGCTTGTCTTCAGTCACTTCAGCCGCACGGGTAATATCCATGCTCTCGATACGCGCATAATCAGGAAAGACATGCGCCATCTCTTGCGCCAGCACATATATATTGGCGTCAATCGGTGACTCAATCTGGTCAACCTTGATTTTACTGTCGATCAACTTGTAATTGATGGATGCAGCATCCGCGTTTGGTATTTCTTCCACATCGGCGACCGTAAAGTGGAAATTTGAAATCCCTGCCTTGGCCTTCAGATCGTCCATTGTGTGCTTAATCATAAAGCGGTCTTGCGGTAGGAAGAACCCATCCGTTTTAAGAGTGTCATACTTGGGCAGATTGTCCTTCACAAACGTCATATCCTGCTTGATGTTGGCAATTTTTCCCTGCAAATCGGAGATCTGTCCGTTAACCGTATCTCTCTGCGATGAGACATCATCAAGCATGGGTCCTACAACAAAAAAATAGGCCCCCAGCGCCGACAGGTTCAACACCACCATGCAGATAAGAAAAACCATTCGCTTGAACCCGACGAGCTTAATCATATTGGCGGGCCCTTCATTTCAAATTCGGCAGAATCCTCTTGTTTGCCTTCGCCGCCCGCCCCCTTGTCAGCGGCACCACCTTCAAACTTTCCCGTACGGGATACATTCCCGAACTGGGAAACAATCCTCACTTCATAACCGGGGAACTTCTGCTGCAATGTTTTCACAAGGACTTCCGCTCTCTGCACCTTATGCTCCAGGTCCAGGCTGCCGACAAGGGTGAACTTGAACCTGATCGTAACAGAACCGCGGCTCTTTTCCTTCTCGGTAGATTTTTGCGGTTCTGCCGAGTTGCCTTCCTTAAAAATATCGGAGGCATCATGCGAAAATGACAGGCTGCTCAGCTTAATGTCATTGTCCAGCGCCTTGCGCAAAATGTTCAGCGTCGGCGTGATATTGACACTGCTCCTGTCAACCAGCTGTTTTACCGACATGACGCTCTTGATGAGGTCAGGCTTGACGGGATAAGCATCGAAAACTTTCGAATCCTGTGCGTATTCCTGCTCCTGCAATTCCTTCTGGTGCTGCCTGTCAGCCAGATCCTCCTTTACGGAGATATAATCGCTATACTGGCTGAAAAGAAAAAACCCCGCACCAACCAGCGTCAGTGCAAGAACCCCCCCCGCAAGCTGGGCCACCATCCGCGGCACCATGATGCGATGGATGCTGGGCACTATGATCGGCGCCGACAGCGATTTTTTCTTAGCTACCCATGCCGCATGAACGGCATCGCCGAAATTGGTTTCACCGAGAGACACACCCTTGGAACCGATGGCCGTGAGCGCTTCCAGCGGCGTGAGACATTGAAAATTTGTCACCGGCAGGGATTTCTCATTAAAAAACTGCTTATCAATACTGCTGCAAACAACCATCACATCAAGGCCTTCTTCGGCCGTATACCCGAAACGGGCGATATAAGTGAGTGTAGCCCTGAATTCGCGCATCACTTCGTCAGCCCACCCTGGCCCATGAACACCCGCTTCCGAAGTGGGGGTTATACGCGTCAGTGCCAGATTGCCATTCTTCACGACAACCTGCCGCAAACCGCCGGTTTCATGCTGGCTGATCAGCACAGCCCAGCGCGAAACCTTATTTTCTTTCACAAATATTTTGTCAGCAAGAGCCCTGACCAACCCCACCGACTCTGCCGGCAGCAGGCCAAAACCAGCAACAGGAACGTTAGCTTCCATCATGTCGGCCGCAATATTATCAAGACGATCCGTCTCAGGTAAGGCCACAAACAGATAAAAAGGCTGCTCTCCCGGAGGCTTGACCTGCACAGACGCGCGCACAGGATAGCTGGGAAAAGCCGCTTCCAGTTTGCGCTTGATATACCGCGCACGGTCGTAGAAGGCCAGATTGGGGACATTCTCTTCCTTGCGGTACGTCTGGTCAGCGCCGTCAAACAGGATCAACACCGGGTCGGCGCGGTTCTGCTCACTCAACGCCTCCACCAGTTGCTGGTCAAAATTAGGCACTTCCCACGAAATAGCGGCCTCGCGCTCAATACCGCGCGCCGTCGGGCCGAACAGGGTGACCCCCTCGCCCCCGACCATCAAGACCCGTTTTCTGGAAGCCATCAACGCCATTCTTGATCTATCCCATAGAGCCGAGGCTGTCGTAAATAGGACCGAACACGGCAGCGGCGATCCACAGGATCATCCCCCCGAGAAGAACCGTCAATGTCGGCTCAATCATTGTGATCATAGCATCAATCGCTTCATTGACGTCCTTCTCGTAGAACTCCGTCACCTGGGCCAAAACCCCTGTCAGGTTACCCGACTCTTCCCCCACTTTGACCATCCGTACAACCAGATTGGGGAATTCCCCTGACTTGGTCATGGCCTGCGACAGAGGGAAACCTTCCTGTACTCTTTCGCGGATTGATTCCAGTGCTTCAATAAGAACCAGATTTCCCGCGGTTTGTTTGGCGGCATCAAGGCATTTAAGAATTTCCAGACCGCTGCCGAAAAGAATGCCAAATGTCTGACAGAACTGCGCCAGGGAAATCTTGCGGATCAGTGTACCCGCCACCGGCGAGTACAAGGCAATGTAATCCGTATGATATTTAAATCCTTCAGACATAGCGCGCCCAAGGCGGAGCAGAACATAGAGGATGATGAAGCCGCCAAACATATACAGACCGTAATTGGATAGAAACTCAGACGTCGCAATCAGCGCCGTCGTTACCGGCGGCAGCGCTTTGCCAATATCTTTCAGGAAGCCTACAACCTGCGGTACCACATAGTCCATCATCACATAAATCACACCCGTCACGACCACCAGCAGGATCTTGGGATAACGCGTCGCCTTTTTTACCTTGCTTCGCATCGCATCTGTCCACTTGAGGTGCCTGATGACTTGTTCAAAAGATTGCACCAGATTACCGGTTTCTTCGCCCGCCGAGATCAGCGATACGAAAATCTTTTCAAAAACCGTCGGGTGCCGGGAAAGAGCATTAGAAAAAGAATTCCCTTCGGCCACCTCGCGATAGATGTCCGTCATGACGTCACGCAGCTTAGGTGATTCCGTCGTATCACGGATATCCGACAGTGCATCCATCAAGGGAACGCCGGCCTTTTGCAACTGCTCCAAGTGAACAAACATCTGCACCAAGTCACGGATCTTAACCGCCCCTGAAAAAACGGCCTTTATCCCGCTCGATTTCTCAGAGACCTCTTTGCAATCGACAAGCGCCAACCCGCCTTCTTCAAGCCGCGTCGCCAAGTCGGACTCGTTCGCGGCTGTCACCACGCCCCGCATCGGGCGGCCCTTCGCATTTACGGCCCTGTAACTGAATTTTGGCATATGACCCTCTAACCCTCTTACGCAAAGTACAAACAATAGTCTAAACCCATCCTGTATTGTTACATGAATTATAACGTCAAGCCAAGGTCTTAGGGGGAGCAGACCTCATTAATCACACACAAGCAACTTTCTCTGTTTAAAACAGAGAAAGTTACAGAAACAATTATTCGGAAATTTGAATATTTAGACGACTTCTTCGCCCGCAATAGCACCAGCTGCCGGCTCTTCCGCAGCAGGCTCTTCTTCGTCTTCGCCAAAGTCTTCCTGCAGATCACCACTAGCCACGTCTGCTTCGACGGCTTCGCTGGCTACAGCAGCCCATTCGTTCTCGCCTTCCATAACATCGATAATTTCTTCTTCGTCTTCCTCGACTTCAATAACCTTCTGATGGTTCTTGATGAGAGATTCCGTCAAAGATTCGATGGAGATATCCGTATCAGCAATTTCCCGCAGCGCAACGACAGGAAATTTGTCGTTATCGCGGTCCACCATCAAGGCAGCGCCAGAGCCAAGCTCACGCGCACGCTGAGATGCCGCCAGGATCAATTCGAAGCGGTTGGGAACTTTCAGGATACAATCTTCAACTGTGACGCGAGCCATGTAAAACACCCTTAATAAATGATAAATCCGAGCGTTTTTATAAGACCTTACTCCCTGATTTGCAAGAGGATTCGTTTCCCAAAATATTTTCTTATGTCACGCAATCGCTTTTTCTTGACAATGGAATTCCGAAACATGTATAACAGCCATCCCTTTTTGATCTGACAAGTCATAAGGAACCTCTTGAAAAATAACAATAATAATGAGTTCCAATCACATGAATTTTTTCTATCCTGAAGAGAAACTGGCTGTATTCATAGACGGCGCTAACCTCTATGCTGCCGCCAAAAACCTTGAGTTCGACATAAACTACAAGCGTCTCCTGAGCTGGATTTCGGCACAAAGCCGCCTAGTCCGCGCCTTCTATTACACAGCTCTGCTGGAAGATCAGGAATACTCCCCTATCCGCCCGCTGATCGACTGGCTGG
>PLXM01000227.1 GCA_003153235.1 Rhodospirillales bacterium | reverse complement strand
CAACGAACCGAGAATTTGCGCCGGATCTTTTGAAGATCCAGTTACGCGGTTGACAGCAAGAGCGTTGGCATTGAGCTGTTTGAATTGCACAGAAGCATTCGTGCCAATATCGAAAGATTTCCAGTTGATAACCGTGCGCTCAGAAGTTTGATTAACGGTCAGACTATTTGATGTGCTGCTAAAACTATCGCTGCCTGCGACGACCTTCTCCCCTTGGGGTGTTGCTCCGGCACTAATAGCAGCGGCATAACCCGGCGTTGACCCTATGATAAGGCCCGCAAGTGCCATTGTAGTCAGTATATTGGAAATAAAACGCAGCAACACAATATTCCCCTGCCCTTAGTCTTATTTACTTCCCACCATCTATAATTATAGTGGGTTTTCTATTAATATTAAGGAAATAATATTATGTTTTTATTGAAAATTATAAGTAATATTATTATCATGCAAAGATAACAATGGAATAAGCCGATTACTTAGAGCAAAAACCTATGAATTCCATCACAGAAACGCTGCTGTTTCCTTACACCAGAGGCTTGATTGAAAGGCCAAAACCGGATTCTCGCTTGCTGTTCCTGAATGCCGAGAATCCCTCGCTATTGAAAGAGCTGACATCTCCTGTACTCGTCCAGCCCCGGTATGACAAAGCACGCTCACTGATAGAGGCAGGATATAAAGTTATACCTGCTCGACCTGAAGGAAAATTCGATACAGCCTGGATCCTACCCGGCAAAGATATGACCGAAACGCAATGTCTTCTGGCACAGACTGTCATCTCTGCCAAAGAGAACGGCATCATACTTGCAGCAGCGCCAAATGACGCAGGCGGTAAACGACTTGAAGGACTATTTGAAAATCTGGGTCTGACACCTCATGCAGAAAGCAAACATAAGGCACGTGTTGTCTATGCCTCGATTGATAAAAACTGCAACAAAGAACAGGCAGGTATTTGGCTTGCACAGGGACAAGAGCAATTCATTCTGAATAGTGATCTTGTTTCCTGCCCCGGTCTGCACGGCTGGGACAAAGTGGACACGGGATCAGCCCTGCTCGCCCGTCATCTGCCCGCAGATTTAAGAGGCAGCGTAGCCGATTTCGGTTGCGGCTGGGGATACCTGTCGCTGCAGGCAGCGGCAACATCAAAAAAAATAACACGTCTGACACTTATCGACATAGATTCCCGCGCCATTTATCTCGCAGAAAAGAATGTGAGAAACAAACATCCATCCCTGACCGTAGAAGCTTTATGGGCTGATCTGGCCTCTCCCGATAAACGGCTTGGCAAGTATGACGTGATCCTGATGAACCCGCCGTTCCATGAAGGAACGCATGCCGTGCCCGCACTCGGTCAGGCTCTCATCACAACTGCCGCACATGCGCTTAAACCTTCAGGATCGCTCTATATGGTGGCCAACCGACATCTGCCCTATGAGAAAACACTGCAGGCGCTTTTTTCGCGGATTAACCCGCTGGCTGATGAAAACGGATTTAAAGCGTTTGACTGCAAACTATAACAGCCGGTCAGGGTCCCGCCCGTTATTCAATATAGATCTGGCACGCTGCGCATGGAAATCCGCCTTATTTTTTTCTCCCTGATAATCATATATCATAGATAAAAATTTATGGGCCCAATAGTAATCCGGATCAATATCGACGGTTTTTTCAAGCTCGGCAATCGCCTCGGAAAGTTGCGGCGTCAGGCGCATCACTTTTGCAACTTCAGGTTCTGCGATCAAGCCATTTTCATTCGGTCTGGCGCCAAGATAAATAAAAGCAAGATGTATATGAATAAGAGATGTCTGCGACAACCATAGCGGGGCTGGATGTGCTAGCGCCGCAAGATATTGCTCCTTGGCCCTATCGTACTCCCCTATATTGAAATAATACTGGGCAAGGCTGCTATGCGCACGTCCGGATTCTTCGCCACAGTCAAAAATATGTTGGTAGAATGCCTCTGGATCATGCCAGACCCTGTTCTGAGAAAATGTAACTCCTCCCAAAGCTACAGCAGCGAGGATGGATAATCCCGCAATTGCATTGCGCAATTTTTCTGATTTCTGCCGTTCGATCCAGACGGAAATAGTCTGCGCAAAACCGAGCGAGAGTCCGATACCCGGCAGATATAACCAGTGCTCGGCTATAAAAGAATTGATGGGCATGATGATACCCGTATAAGGAGAAAAGGCCGCCGCAAACCACAGCAGTCCCCAGCTACAGGCAAGTCCGCGCCCGCCCTTGCCCCAGATGATTTGCAGCAAGGCAGCTCCCGTCATCGCCATGCCGGCCAAAACCGGCCATGACAGCAGGCTGGAAAAAACCGGATATGAACGCTCCATATGCAAGTGTTCTGGCCAGATGATCAGGCCAAGATATACCGGCAACGTCGCAAGGCTTGTCAGTAAACGATTTATAATATTATGCGTATAAAGCATGTCATACTGCATGTCCGCAGGATCATGCATGAGAAGAGTAATCTTCTCCGGTGAAACAAAGTTTAGGATGATGAGATAAACCACCATAATGAGCCAGAGCGGCCATGTCCTGAGATATAATGATGGCGTCAGGCGTTCCTTGCTGACAAGAAACAAAGTGAACGTTGCCAGTGCCGGAAAAACAATGGCGGATTCCTTGCTGCCTAAAGCCAGAATAAAAAACAAACCGGACATCCAGAATTTACGCGGCGCAAAATCAGGCAGCAGGGCAAGAATGCCCGCAAGGCAGAAAGCTGCATAAAGAGGTTCCGCAGAGCCGCTTACATAATCCACTGTTTCCGTGAATAACGGATGTACGCCCCAGATAAGCGCTGCCATAAAAGCCGTAAACATCTGATAGCCGAGGCGTTGGCCCAGCCGGTAGACGAGGCATGTGGTGATGGCATGTAACAGGATATTCATGGCATGAAAAACCGCTGCTGAAAGACCGAAAACCTGATACATCAGGAAGAAAAGTAACATCTGAACAGGCCTGTAAAAACCGCCTGGCAGATTTGTGCCGTGCAGGCTTAAGGTAGTCAGAAGCTCGGGTAGGTCTCTCCAGTGCTGTAAAAACCTGTTTTGAACGATAATGACCATATCATCGAGCAGAAAATTATTGTCATACACATTCGCATAAACGGCAAATATTGTAACTACCAGAAGGATGTAGGGAACGCGCTCCCGGTATGCTTGCTTGCTTACTGACAATTGACTTCCTCTGCTTCAGCAGTTTAAATTACAAGTAACGATAGTGCAATAAATGGAAGAAAGTTTCTGATATCCATGAGCAAGGAAAAACCCGTCATTGCCGTCGTTATCCCCTGCTATAAGGTCAAGGACAAGGTTCTCAATGTCCTGAACCGTATTCCTGCCGATGTGGCGCATATATTTTGTGTTGATGATGCCTGTCCGGAGCAAAGCGGTGTATTTATAAAACAATCCTGTACAGACAAACGGGTGCAGGTTTTATTTCATGACAAAAATCAGGGCGTCGGTGGCGCCATGATTACGGGATATAAGGCAGCACTTGGTACAGATGCCGATGTCGTTGTAAAAGTTGACGGTGACGGGCAGATGAATCCAGAAATCCTCCATCTCTTTACAGCACCAATTTTTAAAGGCCTCTGCGACTATACAAAAGGCAACCGCTTTTTTCGTCCGGAAGATGTGCAATCCATGCCACGGCTGCGGCTCTTCGGTAACGGAGCTTTGAGTTTCCTGACAAAGCTTTCCAGCGGCTACTGGAACATTTTTGACCCGACGAATGGTTATACGGCCATTCATGCGCGGGTCTTGCGCCGCCTGCCTCTGGATAAAATGAGCCATGACTACTTTTTTGAGAGCGACATGCTCTTTCGCCTCAACATACTGCGTGCCGTTGTCCTCGACATTCCGATGACATCTGTCTATACGGGCGAACAAAGCAGTCTGACAGTTAGTAATGTCCTGTGGCCATTTCTCAAAGGCCATGCGCGGAACTTCTGCAAGCGTGTGGCCTATAACTATTTCTTGCGCGACTTTCATGTCGCTTCTCTGGAGTTTGTATTGGGAATTCTGTTCCTGTTATTCGGCGTTATTTTCGGCCTTGTGGAATGGCACGCCGGACAGACCGCAGGCGTCACCGCCAGCGCCGGAACCGTTATGCTGAGTGCACTACCGGTGATTTTAGGGGTTCAAATGCTGCTATCATTCCTACAATTTGATATCCAGTCCGTTCCCCGTTTTCCGCTCCACCAGAACCTTCCGGACGAATAAACATATAACTTTAGAAAACGGGTTTTGATAAACCGGTATTTCCTTGGCATATGCTTGGCAAGTGGTACTATCATTGATAACAGTCCATAAATTTCTTAAGAGATAGAATAACCATGAGTTTGGCAGAAATCGGCTCAGCCTTTATTGAAGGCATCGTTCTTATCGCATCACCCTGCATCCTGCCGGTTCTGCCGCTTGTACTGTCGGCTTCCGCAGATGGGGGCAAGAAAAGACCCTTTGGCATTATTACCGGATTTGTTTTATCTTTCAGCGCATTCGCGCTTCTTTCTCGTATCCTGGTTGAGGCTCTTCATATTGATGTCAACGTTATTAAAGCAGCTTCTCTATGGCTTCTGTTTTTATTCGGGCTTGTTCTCGTATCAGAGAAGCTCTCCGAAATATTTAGCCGTCTGACGC
>PLXM01000238.1 GCA_003153235.1 Rhodospirillales bacterium | reverse complement strand
ATCATGTGCAAGGGCATGAACCGCTCCTTCTTTAATGTCATTCTCGGTGGTTTCGGCGGTGAAGTCGCCGCAGGTGCGGCTGCGGCGCAGGGCGATAGGCAGGCCAAGATCGGCTCCGCCGAAGATGCGGCATTCATTCTCAAGAACGCGGGTAGTGTGATTATCGTGCCGGGTTACGGCATGGCAGTGGCGCAGGCGCAGCACGCTTTGCGCGAGATGGCGGATATCCTGAAAAAGGAGGGTATCAAGGTACGCTACGCTATCCATCCTGTCGCCGGGCGCATGCCCGGGCACATGAACGTGCTGCTGGCTGAAGCAAACGTGCCCTATGATGACGTGCTGGAGCTTGAAGATATCAACCGTGACTTCAGCCAGACGGACGTGGCCTTTGTCATCGGTGCTAACGATGTTGTCAATCCGGCTGCCAAGAAAGACAAGTCATCGCCCATCTACGGCATGCCTGTCTTTGATGTGGAGAGCGCGGGCACGGTTATGTTCGTCAAGCGAACGATGGCAAGCGGCTATGCAGGCATTGATAATGAGCTGTTCTTTTACCCCAACACAATGATGTTGCTGGGTGACGCCAAAAAGATGTGCGAAGGTATAATCAAGGCGTTGGAGCACTAATATGCTGCCGAAGAGATTTGAAGAACCAGCCGATTTCAAATGGGGCACCTTTACAGATGCGGGTGGGGCCAAGATACGCTATGGCTCGTTACAGCCAGCGGGTGAGTCGAAAGGGACGATTGTCCTTACGACGGGGTTCAGAGAGCCTATAGAAAAGTATTTCGAGGTTATCCGTGACATGACGGATCGTGGTTTTTCCGTCTGGGCGATGGATTGGCACGGGCAGGGCGGATCTGACCGCTATCTGAAAGATCACCCGCAAAGGATGTACAACGAGGACTATAAGGAGCATATCGACACTCTTCATCAGTTCACAAATGATATTGTCAAGAAATCCTCTGGCCCCCTCATTTTAATGGCCCATTCAATGGGTGCGAATATCGGGATGCGTTATCTAAAAGAACATGATGGTGTTTTTGATTCTGCTATCATGACCTCACCAATGTGCGACATCAAAACGCCCGGATTTCCAAGGCCGGTAGCGCAAATGCTGGTCAAGGCGGCGCGTCTTGGGAATTTTCTCGGAGAATATGTCCCGATGGCGGGTGATTGGAACGAAAAAGAGCATGTTTTCTTTACAAACAAAGTAACCAGTGATCAGGCGAGATATGATGTCATTCCGGAGATTTACAGGATGAAGCCCGAGCTGAAAATGGGTGAGGCAACCTATGGCTGGGTGCTGCAGGCTTTTAATTCAATTGATATATTGCACGGCGTGAATTATTTGCAGTCAATCAAAACACCTATCCTGATGGGCATTGCCGGGAATGACGACATTGTTGATAGTGCCGCATCTATTCGCGCTGCAGGGCTTGTGTCCAATTGCATACGCATAGATGTTCCTGGCGCCAAGCATGAAATATGGATGGAACGAGATGAATTGCGTGCGCCATGGCTCACGCGCGTAAGCGCTTTTCTGGAAGAAAGGCTTGGCCAGCAGGCGCCATCGCCAAAAAAGCCTAAGGAAAATAATATTCCCCGCCCACCTAAAATGGGTTAGGTCTCAATCAGTCTTTTTTAAAGGAGCTAATGTTTTGTCAGAGAAAAGTTTTGAAAGACTAAGTGATCAGGTTTTGGCGGCGCTGACTCTGGCACTGACCCAGAAAGATCTGGCTGTAGCCGAACTTTTAAATAGAGCCCTTGAAATGGCTATGACTCGTGGTGCCGGCGGAAAAAGTTTTACCGAGCGCCGTGAATTCACTGAAGGTGTGGAAAAAGCCATGACCCAGCTTGATAGTCTACGCAAGTCATCTCGCGGTTAGTTGCCAGCCAGTTCTATCCACTCATCTTCAGATAAAATCTTGATGCCGAGCTCGGTTGCTTTTTTAAGTTTACTGCCGGCATCTTCTCCTGCAATCACGTAATCTGTATTTTTAGACACGCTGCTGGCTACGGTAACGCCGAGTGTTTCGGCTTGCGCCTTGGCCTCTTCGCGTCCCATACGGATCAGCTTGCCGGTGAAAACAACCGTTTTTCCGGTCATGGGAGAGGCTTTTGTTTTTGTTCTCTCAAAGTCTTTGATGGTCAGTTCACTCTTTAGATCTTTAATAACCTGCAGGTTATGTGGTTCGTTGAAGAACTTCACGGCATCTTCGGCAACCGAGGGGCCTATATCTTCTATGTTCAATAAACCTTGAAAGGCTTCCCCTTCAGGGTCCCCACATTTTTTTATTTCGGTGAGGAGGTTATCGAGGCTGCTAAAGTGCAGAGCAAGTTTTTTTGCCGTGGCCTGCCCTACCTGACGGATGCCAAGCGCATAAATAAATCGCTCCAGAGATATAGTGCGGCGCGCCTCTATGGCATCGAGGAGATTCTTGACTGATAGTTCTCCCCAGCCTTCACGTTCTACTAAGGTCCCGGCATGTTTCTTCAGGCGGAAGATGTCTGCGGGAGTTTTGATCATCTTTTCATCCCAGAGCTCCTGAATGATTTTATCGCCGAACCCCTCTATATCAAATGCTGTGCGGCTGGAAAAATGTTTGAAGTGCTCGACCACCTGTGCCGGGCAGACAAGGCCGCCTGTGCAGCGTTTGGCGACCGCACCCTCTTCACGAACGGCACGGCTGCCGCATTCGGGACAGCGGTCAGGAAATACAAAAGGCTTGCTGCCTTTTTTGCGCTTATCGGGAAGTGTTTTAACAACCTGCGGGATCACGTCGCCTGCACGCTGGATAATGACGTAGTCACCTTCGCGTATATCCTTGCGCTGCATTTCGTCTTCGTTGTGCAGTGTAGCGCGGCTGACCATGACGCCGCCGACGTTTATGGGCTCCAGTTCCGCTACGGGTGTCAAAGTACCGGTGCGTCCGACCTGAATGGTGATCTTGCGCAGAATAGTTTCTGCTTGTTCGGCGGGGAACTTATGCGCGATAGCCCAGCGTGGAGAACGGCTGACAAAACTAAGGCGGCGCTGATAGTCCAGGCCGTTCACTTTATAGACGACACCATCAAGGTCATAAGCTATTGTCGGGCGCTCTTCGTAGACCTTCGTGTGGAATTTCAACAGTTTTTCTGGGTTGTCGACGAGGGTTTCCGGTTTAGGCACATCGAAGCCCCAGTGTGAAAGCTTGCGGCGGATACCTTCCTGTGTTGTAGCTATCTGTACAGACACTTCACCAAGGGCGTAACCGAAAAATCGCAAAGCACGACTGGCTGTGATGCGCGGGTCAAGCTGACGGAGTGAGCCAGCTGCCGCATTGCGCGGATTAGCGAAGATCTTTTCTTCTGCCGCCATCTGCGATTTGTTCAGTTTCTCGAAGTCCTCACGGGTTATATAAATTTCACCGCGCACTTCCAGTACATCCGGCGCGCCTTTGGGCAGGTGCTGCGGTACAGATTTAATTGTTTTGACGTTAAGGGTTACATCTTCACCCTCTTCGCCATCACCGCGCGTGGCAGCTTGTACTAGTATGCCCTTCTCATATCTGAGGCTGCAGGATAAGCCATCGATCTTCGGTTCGGCAAGGATTTCTAGTTTTTCGGTTTCAGGCAGTAGTAGAAATTTTCTTACCCGCTCAACAAAATCCACCACGTCCTCATCGCTGAAAGCGTTATTGAGGGACAACATGGGAATAGCGTGCCTGATTTTGGCAAATTCCCGCGATGGCTTTGCACCAACGGCATTGACGGGGCTGAACATGTCGATGCTTGGTCCTTCGAGCTCTTCGAGCTTTCTTTTAAGGGTATCATATTCAGCATCAGAAATCTCTGGCGCGTCCATCTGGTGGTAAAGTTTATTGTGATGCTCGACAAGCAGCCGCAGCTTTGTCAGATCCGCAAGGTCTTTTTTATTTTTTTTACGCGGCATGGCTTTCCAATAGTTTAGCGGCGGCGGCGCGGGCTTCAATGGTGACTTTGGCGCCGGAAATCATGCGGGCGATTTCTTCCTGCCTTTCAGAGAGGGCCTTGAGGGGTGTGATTTTAGTAATAACGGTACCTTTTTGTGCCGTTTTGGCGACGATCCAGTGATGCGCTGCACGTGCCGCTACTTGCGGGCTATGTGTGACAACCAGCACCTGATATTTTTTAGCCAGCCGCGCCAGGCGTTCACCCACGGCATCAGCCGTTGCGCCGCCAATGCCGCTGTCGACTTCATCGAATATAAGCGTCGGGATTGAACCGGTTTCTGCGAGGATCAGTTTCAGCGCCAGCATAAAGCGCGATAGCTCGCCGCCGGAAGCGATCTTGTGAATGGGCCCTGCGGGTGTTTGCGGGTTGGTGGAAACAACAAACTGCACCTTGTCGAAACCTTCCGGTCCCCAGTCGGCTTCTGACGCGGCTTTAATACAGGAAACGGTGAATGTGGCCTTGTCAAGTTTCAGATCCGGCAGCTCAGCGTTAACGGCCTTACCCATCTTTTGCGAGGCTTTCTGTCTGGCAGCGCTGAGTTTTTCGGCCAGCGCTATGAATTTTTCTTTTGAAGCACGAACAGCCCCATTCAAATCTGCCAGTGCGTCTTCCTGGTGGGTGATCAGGCGCAGCTTTTGTGAGAGTTCCTCATAAACAGCGGGCAGGGCATCAACAGTACAGCGGTGTTTCTTGGCACACTCCCTGAGGGCGAAGTAACGCTCTTCAATTTTGTCGAGGTTTTCATCGCTATCGCCGCTGCCCTTTATATTTTCAATTTGATAAGAAAGCTCACTGACTTCGTTTTCGGCGCGGGTTATAGTCTCTATGAGAGGTGTTATTTTTCCGCCGGATTTGTCGATAAGGCGATCCAGTGCGGCATGTAACTTTCCCAGCAGGCTTTGAACGCCTTCCTCGCCCCCAAGAATTTCCGCTGCTTGTTCAAAAGCACCCTGCATCTTTTCATGATTAAGCAAGAAACTGCGCTTTCCGGCCAGAATCTCTTCCTCTCCAGGCTGCGCTGAAAGTTTTTCCAGCTCGGCCACCGTGTATTTAAGATATTCTTCCTGCAGGCGCGTTGCTTCTATATCGGCGATAGCCTGTTCCAGCTTTACTTGTGCCGCACGCCAGCTTTCCCAGGTCTGCCTCGCACGACCAGCGTCATCCGTGATGCCGGCATAGCTATCAAGCGCATGGCCATGTGTTTGCGGATCAAGCAGCCCTTGCGTTTCAAACTGGCCATGAATTTCCACTAGCGCCGCGCCGATTTCTTTCAGCAGTTGAACACCTACCGGTGCATCGTTGACAAAGGCTTTGCTGCGCCCGTCTTTCCCGAGCGTGCGGCGGAGGATCAGTGTGTCCGTCACTTGCAGATCTTTTTCTTTCAGTAATGCCCAGACAGGATGTTTTGCAGGCAGGTCGAAACAGGCTGTGACGGTAGCCTGTTGTTCACAATGGCGCACAAGTCCCGCTTCTGCCCGCGCGCCGAGAGCCAGCCCCAGTGCGTCTAGCAGAATGGATTTTCCCGCGCCTGTCTCGCCCGTGAGAGCAGAAAGCCCCGATTCACCTTCCAGTGTGAGGCGGTCTATCAGGACAACGTTATGAATGGTGAGACTTGTGAGCATAACACCCCTAGTTCAGCATTTTGCCTATGGTTCTGTCGTATACGGATTCTTTAGGCTGTGGTTTTCCAGGATCTCCAACCAATTGATAAGCATCTTTATACCAGCTGCTTTGCGGGTAATTCTGGCCAAGAATAGCGGCTGTTTTCCGCGCTTCGCTGGTAATACCAAGACCGAGATAGGCTTCCGTCAGGCGCTCCAGCGCTTCAGGTACCTGTGTGGTTGTCTGGTACTGTTCCACAACTCTTTCAAAACGGTTGATGGCTGCCTGATATTGTTTGCGGTCAAGATAGTATCTGCCAATGACCATTTCCTTGCCGGCAAGGTGGTCAAGGGTAAGATCGATCTTTAAAGTTGCGTCGCGGGCATACGCGGTATCAGGAAAGCGCTGCTTGACCTGCTTGAGACTGTCGAGCGCTTCCTGTGTCATTTTCTGGTCGCGGCGCACATCTGAAATTTGTTCGTAGTAGCAGAGCCCCTTCAGGTAGTAAGCATAGGCAATGTTGTCATCACCAGGGTGCAGCTCAATAAAACGGTCCAGCGCCAGCAGGGCGTCGTCGTATTTAAGGTTTTTATATTGAGCATAGCCTGCCATAAGTTGGGCACGGGTGGCCCATTGGGAGTAGGGGTAGTTTTGCTCTACGCTATCAAATTGCTTGGCAGCTTCCGTATTGTTGCCAGCATCAAGCTCTTCGGCAGCCTTGGCATACATCTTCTCCACGGGCTCTGGCGGCTTGTCAGCGTCGGCATCTTTTGAATGGCTGCAGCCTGTTGTTGCGAACAGGGAAAGAAGACATAAAAAGACACCAAGACGCAAAAGATTTGTCATTAACGATACCCAACAGGCTTTGCATGTAAAACATTCAGGAACAAAAGTGAAACAGAACTTATGTTTTTATAGCATGGTTTGTCACGGCTGGGGAAGATAGAAATCAGGGATTTTAAGGGGCATTTTTAGGGCTTTGTGGGGGTAAAATAGCCCATTCGACCATGGCGAAGGGGACGGATGCACCGGTCTGTTGGGGAAAGGTCAGTGGCGGCTGGATTTCAGCCTGCGGGAACAGGGTATGGATGTATGCCGGAGTTTTGGCTTCATCCTGTTGGTCGCAGTGAATTCCACACCACACGATAACGCCGCCATATTTATTAATATCTTCAGGGTTGACCCACGGGCTTATCTTAAAATTGCCATCGGTCAGCTGATGCGGCCGGTCAGGCGCATAGTAAGCGATGTTCCCTCCAATCCATGTATCACCCACGACGTACAGCAGGGGCGTATGGTAGCGTTCATGCCATGTTTTGGAGATTTGTTCCGCAACACGCTGCCCTGAAAAGTTAATGCGCTTGACCTTGTGTGTTACGTAGGGGGCCAGAGCCTCTATACTAAAAAACCCGGTCAGACCGATGATGAAAATAAAGCTCGACAGATAGGCGAACCGGCGGAGTTTCTTTAACGAAAGATCGGGGTGAAAACTGAAGACAGCCCAGAGGCCGATAAAGTTCCAGAAGGGTGTTGCCCACATATTGCGGATTGCACCCCCTGTCAGCATGGCTATGAGACAAGCTAGCAAAGCCGGGCCAAAGGTGATGCAGTAAAGAAAGACTTTATCAAAAGAAATAGAGCCTTTCTTCTGCGCATGCGGTCTGCCAAAAGAGATGCCATAGACGAATATTGCAGGCAAAAGAGTCGAGGCCTGCCAGAAGATGAACATGGCAGGGACGACAAGAAAAGCCGGGCCATAAGGCAGATGCTCGAAGCGGTCTTCGGCGTATGTGAATGGTATGAAGTTATTTTTTAAAAGCCAGACAATATGCGGCAGCAGCAGTATTGAGGCAGTCAGTATTGTCAGCCATGGCCCTCTAGAGGTAAAGCGTTTACGCGCATCAGGATGATAGAGCATCAGTCCCAATAGAGATGCCAGCAGCAGAGCAGAACTGTATTTGGTATAAAGGCTGGCAGCGCTCCAAAGGCCTAACGCCAACCAGTCTACTGCCCTGTTATCTTTAACGGCCCTATGAAACGACCAGCAGATCAGCGCCCAGAATGGCAGTTGCAGGACGTTCGGATTAAACTCGGGGATAATGATGTTGTAATAGGGGATAACGACCAGTAACAAGGCGCCGACAAGGGCACCAGTTTCATCGGTAATGCGCCGCCCTGTTTGCCAGACAGCCCAGAAGGTTGTTATTACAGCCAGCTCATTGGCCAGAAAATGCGCCCATGCGGCGCGATTTGTGAGGATGGCCAGAACTTCCAGCACCCATGCAGCCAGCGGTGGATGCTTATAGGTGCCGAGAGGCCATTCATGCCCCCAGGCATAGCCTTCGAGAGTGTCTATAGGTACGTTGGAGATAGAAAAGGTCGGGACAACAATCCATGCCAGCATATAAACGCCTGAGCAGAGCCAGAACATATATGCAGAGGATACTATGTTGTCTGTAAAAGGATTTTTGATGGGCTTCATTCCTGACCTTGTTCAGTCAGAATATCCCGAATATTTAAAAAAATGAAGGATGATAAAGATTAAGCGTTAACGGCGTGGGAGGGGTAGCTTTCGGCGTAGATGCCATGGGTAGATGCCCTGCGGCTGTCGGCCTTTTCCTTGAGGGTGACGAATTCAAAAGTATCGGGCTTGGAAAACAGGGTATGCAGGATCTTGTTGTTCATGGCATGACCGGCTTTGACGCCGTGGTAGTGGCCTATCAGGTGAGCGCCGGCAAGGTAGATATCGCCAATGGCATCAAGGATCTTGTGGCGGACAAACTCGTTTCTGAAACGGAGGCCTTCGGGATTAAGGATCTTGTCACCGTCGATCACAATGGCGTTATCGAGGGAGCCTCCGCGGGCCAAGCCCATCTTCTTCAATTGCTCAACTTCATGGAGGAAGCCGAAGGTGCGGGCGGC
>PLXM01000137.1 GCA_003153235.1 Rhodospirillales bacterium | reverse complement strand
CGCTGCCGCTGCCGCACAACAGGCTGCTGCTACAGCTTCTCAGACGGCGAATGACTCGTCCGCTCAGGCCGCCGCTGCCGCTGCCGCACAAGCCGCCGCTGCCGCCGCCGCGCAGGCGGATGCTGCCACGGCAACACAGAACGCTACAGCTGACGCGGTCGCGCAGGCTGCTAATGCTTCAGCGCAAACTGCCGCCGCCGCTGCAACGCAAGCCGCCAATGATGCCGGTGCACAGGCTGCTGCTGCAGCAACTGCGGCAACTGCGGCTAATGCTACGGCTCAGGCTGATGCCACGGCTGCACAACAGGCTGCCGCCACGGCGACGGCGCTTGCTGCAACTGCGGCTGCTGATCAGGCCGCTATCGCTACAGCATACAGTAATGCTAAGGCCGCTGACCTTGCTGCTATCAAGAGTGACAGGGAGGCTGCTTTTGCTGCAGCCAATGCGACAAAAGCCGCCGCTGATGCTCAAGCAAGGGCCATAAAACAAGCCGCAGTGGCAGACGCAAAAGCCACGCAGGCTACCGCAGATGATGCTGCCAAGGCTGCAAAAGTTGCAACGGATGCTGCCGCTAAAGCTGCATTTATCGCTGCAAAAGTAGGGGCGACCGCTGCCCAGAAGGAAGCTGCACGTGATACATATCAAGCGGCTGTAGCTGCCGCTGCCGCTGCGGCCAAGTCAGCAAAAGCTGCCGCTGCTGCCGCGTCACAGGACGCAGCAGCAATTGCCCGCGCCGATAGAGATGCGGCTTTGGCTGAAGCGCAGGCCGATGCGAAGGCCGCAAAGGAACAAGCTAGAGATGATGCACAAGCTGCAAGAGCAAATGTTGATGCTTATGCACAGGCCGCATATAATGCTGCTGTCGCCGCTGCCGCTGCTGCTCAAGCTGCAGCTACGCAGGCGGCTCAGGTTGCGCAAACTGCACAGGCTGTCGCAACTCAGGCCGCTTCAAATGCCGTAAATGCCGTAACTGCCGCACAAGCTGCACAAGCCACTGCTACAGCCGATGAACAGGCAGCTGCCACTGCTGCTGCGCAGGCTAGTACTACCGCCGCCGCTCAGACCAGTGCCGATGCAGCCGCTCAGACCGCTCAGTCAGCTGCAACGCAGGCTGCTTCTGATGCCGCCGCAGCAACTGCTGCTGCTCAGGCTGCTCAAGCTGCTGCTGATGCTGCTGCGCAAACAGCTGCGAATGATGCCGCACAGGCAGGTACCACTGCGGCCCAACAAGCTGCTGCTGACGCCGCCGCTGCTTCCGCCCAAGCTGCGGCAGCGCAGGCTGCCAGTGACGCTGCTGCGCAAACTACTGCCGCTGCCTCGGCGCAAGCTGCGGCTGACACGGCTACACAAGCCGCTCAACAGGCGGCTGCCCAGGCAAGTACAACAGCGGCTGCCCAGGCTGCAGCTGATGCCGCCGCCGCTTCCGCTCAAGCTACGGCAACGCAGGCTACCAGTGATGCTGCTGCGCAAACTACTGCAGCTGCCTCGGCTCAAGCCGCTTCTGATGCGGCGGCTCAAGCGTCGGCAACGGCTGCTACGCAAGCCGCTACGGCAGATGCGGCAAAAACAACCGCAGATGCCTCGGCTCAAGCCGCAGACGCAGCAGCTGCTGCTGCAGAAGCCGCCGCTGCTATCTACGATAGTTATGGTTCATAAATTAGCATAATTAATTTTGTAAGATTTATGGCGTTCTGATATGCATTATAAGCGTATTTACGAATAATCATGACCTGTATTTGACGCAGTGGGATATTGCGCAAAATTGGTAAGTGGGGCATTCTTGGAATGTGGGGTTTAGATTGTGTTGCAACGTCTTTGCAACAGCTTTCGGGGGATTTTTTGTTCATGATCAGAAGGTTTGTTTTTGCCTTATCACTGTCGACGGTTCTTTGTGCGCCTTTGTATGCAAGAGCTGAGACAATAGCCGATACAGTCAGCCTGGCGGTTTCCACGCATCCGCAGATAAAAGAGAGTGCAGCCTCACTTGCTGCTGCCGATCATAATATCCATGAACAGAGGTCCGGTTATTTTCCTGTGTTGTCCTTGAATAGCGAATCCGGACGGAATCACAATGATGATATGACGACCCGAGCAGATACAGCCTCAGGAGGGCCGAGTTCGAGCTGGAAACAGCAGGAAACGGTGACAATTACACAACCTCTGTTTACGGGTTTTTTGGTTGAAAACCATGTCGAGAGTGCGGAAGACCGTTATACGGCGGCAACATATGAGTTGAACGGGACGGCGGAAGATGTTGCCCTCCGTGCCGCGCGTGCGCACCTGAACTTGATGCGAACGAGAGAGCTGCTTGACCTGGCCACTGAATATCTTTCCAACATCGAAGGTCGCCGCAAGAACATCGAACTGATGGTGAAAGAGGGAGCTGCGGATGCCGCGGAACTTATGCAGGCTAACGAGATGGAAGCTGCGGCGAAGAATACCCGTCTTGGATATGAAGAATCCTACAAGCAGGCCGAGGCAGATTATATCGAGGTTGCAGGGATGCCCCCTGTCAAGGACCTTGAATTTGGCGAGCCAGGCTGGAACCACCTGATCCCGGACACCCTTGAGCAGGCCGTGTCATATGCGAGCAGGAAGAACGCCCGTGTTCTTGCCGCCGACAGCATGGCCTCTGCGGCAGAGAGTGAGAAGGATGCTGAAAAATCAGGTTTGATGCCGCATATTGATGCAGAGATGTCTTACACAAAGGATAACCAGAAGTATGATCTTGGCGATTATACATCGGATGCATCGGCTGTAATAAAATTGGGTTGGAGCTTCTCGATGGGCGGCGGCCAGATGGAACGCGTCGACAAACTGGGTGAAGAGCAGAAGGCAGCTCTTGCCAAGCGTCAGGAAGTCGTCCGGACAGTTGAGCATGATACGCGGCAGAAATATACATCCATGCAGATTGTCGACCAGCAGTATTCACTGCTGACAGAGCGTGAGGATGCCAGCGAAAGAATTCTCAAGAATTTTTTGGCGCAGTTTGAAGGGGGAAAGCAGACAAACTTGCAGCTGATCAGTGCTCATTCAAAAGTTTTTGAAGCCAAGGCAGCGCGCATAGATGCCCATTACAGGCAGCTTCTTTCGCGTTTCGAACTTCTGAACGTGATGGGCAGGCTGCGCGAGGCTTTTGGAGATGTTAAACCCACTGAGACAAAGCAAAAGGGCTGACATGGCAGCGGAAGAACGCAAAGACGCTCTTCTGGAAGCCCTTGTTTTCATCACCGGTTATTTTGGCCATACCCGTTCGGCGCCCGCCTTGCAGGCGGGACTTCCGGTCGGCAAGGGGGGGCTGACGCCGAAATTATTCTGTCAGGCGGCGGACCGTGCCGGATTTAAAGCGCGGGTTGTTAAACGGGCACTTGAGAAGATCCCGCCTGAAGTTGTTCCGGCAGTTATTGTCACTAAAGATAAAAAAGCCCTCATTCTGTTGCAGCGCATGGACAAAGGACAATGCAGGGTTCTTGATCCGCTGGCAAAGGAAGAAAAAACTCTCGACCTGAAAGATTTGTCGAAGAATTATTCAGGATATTGCATTTACATCAAGCCAAATTACCAGAGTGATGATGCGGAAACAGAAGCGCTTGAAAACCACTGGTTCTGGAGCAATATTCTTGAGAACAGAGATATCTATATGAAAGTGGCAGTGTCGTCGCTGCTGATCAATCTTTTCGCCTTGACCAGCCCGATATTCACGATGAATTTTTACGACCGTGTGTTGCCGAATAACGCCGTCGAGACGGGCTGGGTATTGGTGATAGGGGCAGGTTCTATCTACATTTTTGACCTGATTATCCGCACGCTGCGGGCCTATTTTATCGACGTTGCCGGTCGTCGTTCGGATGTTATCCTCGCGCAAAGGCTTTTCAATCAGGTTCTGGATATGCGTCTTGGCGTACGACCTGGGTCGACGGGTGCTTTTGCGAATAACCTGAAAGAATTTGATTCTTTGCGTGAATTTTTTAACTCGGCAACGATGACGGGGCTGGTTGATTTTCCGTTCTCGCTGCTGTTCGTCGCAGCGATCTGGATGATTGCGGGGCCTTCTTTCGCACTTCTGTTGCTGGCGCTTTACTGCGTGGTCATGGCGACGGGGTATATTATGCAGCTGCCGGTGCACAGGAAAGTCCATCAGGCCATGAAAACCGGCGAACAGAAACATGGGCTGCTTGTTGAAACGCTCGGCAATCTTGAGATGATCAAGGGTATTGGCGGGGAGGGGCATATACGTGCGAGTTATGCGCATTATGTTGCAAAATCGGCGGAAGCCGGGCAGCAGTCGCGATTATATTCAGGTTTCAGCGTAAACTTTTCAGTTTTCATCCAGCAGCTGGCAGGTGTCATCATCATGCTGGTTGGGATGTATGGCGTGCAGGATAAAAATTTGACAGTGGGTGCGCTTATGGCCTGCGTTATTTTGAGTTCAAGGGCTATTGCGCCGATAGGAGCGCTGGCAGCTCTGGTGAACCGCTATCATCAGGCTAAATCGGCCTATCGCAATCTTGACGGCGTGATGCGCCAGCCGGTCGAGCGTCCGCGNNGATCTGGGGTTCTCCTATCCCCGCACCGGACGTCCCGTATTGCAAAGTATTAATTTGAACATTAACGCAGGCGAGAAAGTCGCTATCGTCGGTCGTATCGGCTCCGGCAAGAGCACGATGGTCAAGCTGATGGTTGATTTCTTCGAGCCGACGGAAGGAACGCTGCTGATCGATGAAACGGATATGCGCCAGATAGATCCGGCGGATCTGAGGCGAAACGTTGCTTATATGGGGCAGGATACGGCGCTGATGAGCGGCACAATCCGAGAGAATATTGTCATGGGCCGCCCACGCGCCACCGACGAGGAAGTTCTGAAGATTGCCGAGTTGTCCGGTGTGCACGATTTCGTACGGCGTCATCCTATGGGATATGATGCGCCTGTAGGCGAGCGTGGCGAGGGACTGTCCGGCGGCCAACGGCAGTCCGTGGCGCTGGCGCGCACGTTGATCATGGACACGCCCGTATTAATCCTCGATGAGCCGACGAATGCCATGGATTCAGGAACGGAAGACATGATCCTCCGTAATGTCGAGCAGCTCATCAAAGACAAAACATTTATCCTCGTGACGCATAAGCCCGCACTGCTGAAGGTGGTCAACCGGCTGGTTGTCATGGATGGCGGGCGCGTGGTCATGGACGGGCCGCGGGATGCCGTATTGCAGGCGCTTGCCGCCGGCAAAATAACTGTGCCGCAAGGCTGAAGGTCGGGACATGGAAACAGAAGATATTGAGTTTATGTCGGAGCTTGAAACGGCCAGCCATCTGAAGCCGAGCTGGGCGTCGCAGATTTTCCTGTGGACGATCGCCGGCTTGTTTTTCTGGGTGGTGATCTGGGCGGCTTTTTCCGAGGTGGATGAGCGAGTGCGCGGCACTGGTCAGGTGATGCCGTCGAGCGATGTGCAGGTAGTGCAGAGCCTCGAAGGCGGCATTCTCTCGGAGAGCATGGTGACAGAAGGAGATGTGGTTAAGAAAGACCAGATTTTACTGCGCATCGCCGATGTTCAGTTTGCCTCGGAGGGGCAGGGGATAGAAGCGCAGCAGGCAGAACTGGAGGCCAAACAGGCGCGCCTGAAAGCGGAGGCATCCGGCCAGCCGTTTGCTATGCCTGAAAATATCGCGAAGAAATTTCCTGACATCGGGGCGAACGAAGAGAAACTTTATAAATCACGGCAGGATGAATTGACCACGGCCATTAACATCATTCAGGATGATGTGCGCGAAGCCGATGCGAACCTGTCCGAAGTGAAGGCCAGCATCTCCAAACTGGCCAGAAGCAAGGAACTGCTGCAGCACCAGGTTGATATTGATCGTAAACTTGTCGCCGAGAAGGCTATCCCTGAAATCGAGAGCTTGAAGGCCGAAAGGGATCTCAATGAAACATCGGGAAACCTGTCGAGCGCCTATGAATCAGAACAATCGCTGGAAGCCAAGCTGAGCTCTGCGAAAAAGAAGGAAGAGGAAAAGCGTGGCGCCTTTAAGTCACAGGCATTGTCTGATTTAAATGAAGTTGAATCGAAACTTTCTTCCATTAAAGCCAATTTAACGTCTGTGAATGATAAAGAAAAACGCACGGAGTTGAGATCACCCGTTGCCGGTGTTGTGCAGAAAGTGTACGTCAAGTCCGTCGGAGGTGTTATCCAGCCGGCGCAGAAACTGGTTGAAATCGTCCCGTTGGCTGATGATCTTATGATCCGCGCCCGCATAGCTCCGGCCGATGTCGCCTTCCTCCATCCCGGTCAAGGTGTTAAGGTCAAGATCACGGCCTATGACTCGCAGATTTATGGCACACTCGATGGCAAGCTGGAACGGATCAGCGCCAATACAGTGCAGGATGCGCAGGGCAATGCCTTCTTTGAAATTGATGTCCGGACAAACAAGAACTACCTTGGAACAGAGGACAAGCCGCTCAGGATTTTCTCCGGCATGGTTGCGGAAGCCGAAGTGATCGTCGGCAAACGGACAATCCTCACCTATCTCATGAAGCCCGTTCTGCGCACCAAAGACCGCGCCTTTACCGAGAAATAANNTGGCGGGGTTGGTGGTTTTGCGCATGGAAGACCCTCCGATGATCAAGCGCGGAGAAGATTTGACTTTTGACTGGTATAACCAGCTGATGCCCCGAGAGTCCGGACATGGCGTGGCTATTGTTGATATCAATGAAGAGTCTCTTGGCAAGGAAGGGCAATGGCCGTGGCCACGACCATTAATCGGAAAGCTCCCACTTATTTTAAGGAAGGATTTAGGAGCAAAAGTTGTTGCTTTTGATATGGTTTTCTCAGAGGTAGACAGGACATCTCCCGGAGAGATCGCCAAACATATGGACGATAATCCCCAGGAAAAAGAAGCCAGGGAAATTTTGCAATCTCTACCTGATAATGATGAAGTTTTTGCCCGGGAAATTAAAGAAGCGGGCAATGTTGTTACCGGATTTGTTGCCACTGATCAACCGACCGGAACCAGAGTCATTACGAAAGTGAAGATTGAGCCTCGCACAGGGCCTGATACGATAAATCCGGCTTTGTATGTTCCCTTCTATCCATACTATGCGCATTCATTGCAAAACATTGTAAATGCCGCAGATGGAAATGGCAGCTTTATACCACCGGAAGAGGAAGACAGCGTTATCCGCCGCATTCTTACCATTGTCGGGTACCAGAAGCCGGACAAAACGGTCGAATTTTATCCCTCTTTATCTCTGGAAGCGCTTCGTTTGTTTCAGGATGATGATACATATAAGGCCAAATATATTCTTAATCTTCATAGACGGGAAGAACATGCAGGCATTGAGGGCATCAAAGTTGGAGATTATGGGATTCCAACGGAAGATGACGGCAGCTTTCGTATTTACTACTCAAGAGGTCCGCGCAAGGATTTTTATATTCCTGCATGGCAGGTGCTTGCAATTGACGACATCGACAAGACCCAAGATATAAAGAAAAAGCAGCAGCTTAAAAAGCTAAAAGAAGATCTTAAGGAGAGGGTGCAGGGAAAAATTATTTTTATAGGCACCTCTGCGGTAGGCCTGAGAGATTTAAGATCTTCCACTTTAGGGGAAACTTTATCTGGGTCTCAAGCTCATGCAGAAGGCGTGGAGCAGATTTTAAATCGCCAGTTTTTAGTCAGGCCGGAATATTCCAAGGCCAAGGAATTGCTGATTACGGCGGCTGTCAGCCTGTCTATTATTTTTCTTACCCCTTTTATCGGCACAGGAACTTTGGCGTTAGTGGTCTTGCTTCTGATTGGTGGAGGTTTTGCAGAAGCATTTCACGCATACAAGCTTGAAGGATTGCTAATTGACCCTGTATATCCGTCTCTCTCCATCGTCATTATCTTTATTCTTTCATCCATTCTGACCAACCTACGAACGGAGACGGAGAAGAAGGCAATCCGCAATGCCTTCGGCTACTACATTTCCCCCGCGCTCATGGAAGAACTGGCCAGCAATCCGGACAAGCTGAAACTGGGTGGCGAGGTGCGGGAAATATCGGTCATGTTTACAGACATCCGTAACTTCACCAGCATTTCTGAATCGATGGACCCGGCGGAGCTCATTAAGATGATGAACGACTTTCTGACGCCGATGACTTCCTGCGTGCTGAATAATCGCGGCACGATCGATAAATACATGGGCGATGCAATGATGGCGTTCTGGAACGCGCCGCTGGACGATCCTGATCATGCGCAGCATGCCTGCACATCCGCATTGCAAATGTTAGAGGCGTTGAAGGTTGTGAATACAAGTTTGCGCGATCATGCCGAAAAAGCAGGTAAGCCTTTCAAGGAGCTGAAGGCCGGGATCGGTATTCATACCGGGCGGGCTTCCGTCGGTAACATGGGCTCGAAGCAGCGCTTCGCCTATTCGGCTCTGGGGGATACGGTCAATCTGGCCTCCCGTCTTGAAGGGCAGACCAAAGGTTACGGCATCTCGGCGATGATTTCCGAAGAGGTCAGAAAGCAGGCAACAGCCTTTGCGGCGCTTGAGATTGATCTGCTGACCGTCAAGGGTCGCAAGGAACCGGAGCGCATCTACACGCTGCTGGGCGATGCTGCCTATGCCGCATCACCGGCGTTTAAAGAAATAGAAGCCTTGCAGGAATGTATGCTGGCGGCTTATCGTGCCCAGCGATGGGATGAGGCTCTCGCTCTTGCAGGGCAGGCAGAAGCACTGCGACCCGATCTAAACGGGCTCTATGCGCTCTACCGCCAGCGCATCGC
This sequence comes from Rhodospirillales bacterium, assembly GCA_003153235.1. Classification (GTDB taxonomy): domain Bacteria; phylum Pseudomonadota; class Alphaproteobacteria; order Micavibrionales; family UBA2020; genus PALSA-926. The sequence goes on along the minus strand of PLXM01000137.1, from coordinate 12,373 downwards.
TGATTTCAAAACAACCCCTCCCGCTGCCGGATGGCAGGGGGGCTGGGTTGCGAAGGAGAAGTCTTAAACAGTATTATACTGTTGCTGTGTGGACACAAACGCCGCCGCCAGTTGCACTCGTGGAGGCGCTTGAAATGACAAGTGTTACATTATGATGCACGCTAGCACTATCTATGTAGACCCCTGTATACGTTGCATCATGAGCAAGATCTGTAGTGTCCAGCTGATTAGGAGTGCTCGTATTACCGCTATTAAATAAGGAAAAAGTGCCACTGCTGGAAGGACCTGTAACGACTGTAACAATCCCATTATTCCCTGTGCTTGAGTTGTCAAAAATAGTTAGGGTATTGCCGTCAGCAGTATTCGTCATATTAAAAACATCCTGAACATTCAGTTTGATACAATTGCCATTACCGCTGGTGGACGTTCCGGTATACCCTGTGGTGCTGAGTGCAGATAAAGTACTGATATTGCCGGTAAATGATGTTCCCAGATCAATAAGGTCATNNACGTAAAAATTGGCTTCAGAATTAAGCTGGTTGCTTAACAGCAGCGTATTACCCGCCGTTGTTTCTGTTCCTCCATCTATATACGAGAAATTGGCATCTATAACACCAATTTCGTTACCAAGTCCCGCACTGTTTCCAACAAGCACATCCGCGCCGCCATTGCTGTATATGTTTTGAGGCCCTGCATAATTTCCAACGTCGAATTCTGGCGTTGATCCGGTCATTACATATGTTGACGCGCTGATATAGTTGACAGGCATGTTCGGATGCATCGGGTCAAAAACAACAACCGACCCTGAACTGCTGAAACTATCTGTAGGATTAGCAAACTCCTGAACCTGCAGAGTAACAGAGGCGCCATTGAATATCCCCGCATAAGTCAAAGCCTGACTGACGCCCCAGACACTGCCGGTCTGAAGCTGAAAATCATGGTCACCGCCAAGAGGCAGGCTGGCAGCGGAGTGTATGGTAAGGCTGCTTCGGAATTCATTTGTGACCATGGTTGGATCCACAGCAACGTTGAGATGGTGTCCGTTGCCTGACATGGCATAGACGCTCCCGAGATCAAGCGTTGCGCTGTTGCCCGCATAGCCGCTTCCAATAAATTGTCCCATGCCAAGCTCAAGATACTGAATGTTATTGACGGCACCTAATAGTTGAGGGTTAGTAAAGTCAATGGAAAAAGTACTGGTTAACGAGCTTCCCGCCACACTTAAATCCAGTACGTTACTCCCTTGACCCCCATCTATATATCTGAAGGTACCATCTGCCACGCCGATGAGGTCATTGCCATTGCTACCAAGAAGGACGTCCGCGCCGCCGCCGCCTGAAAATGTGTCGCCATTGCCATTGGTATCTTGTGCGGTGATAAAGTCAGACCCAGATCCATTAGTTCCAACATAAACACCGCCAGTGTTCCAGTTATTAATGCCCTGTGCACCACCCAAACCATCATTGTCTACTTTTATGAGCAGTTGCTCTGAAACAGTGGCACTCGTGGCATCTGTCGCGGTGATGGTTATGCTTATTCCACCCGGATTCAGGGAGTTTGAAAGTACGAAAGGATCAACGACAATGAGCTGTCCGGAACCATTAACCGCGAAAACTTGATTGGGGCTGGTACTGGCAAATCCAGAAACTCCTCCTGTCGGGATCTCTGTAGGATTGCCATTAACGGTCACGCTATAGGTGATGGAGCCGGAGCTATTAGCTTGGGTAAGCTGGGCGATAACAGTCTTAGCGGGCGAGAACTCTGAGAGACCGTCATCAGCGGTGGTCGTTGTGCCCTTGGTGTACAAGGTTGAGAATGCTTTATCCAACCTGAAGCCCGTTGCATCCACTAAATCCGTGTTGGCTGTGGTGACGTATGGGATTATTGCATTCTGGTCTGCGAGTGCCTGACTTGACGCAGTGGCGGCGGCTGTAGCAGCGGCGGCTGCAGTAGCGGCAGCCGATTGCGCCGTTGTAGCATCGGTAGCGGCTTGTGCAGCCGTCAAAGCGGCGAGAGCATTATTGTAAGCTGCCAGTGCGTTTGCCAGTTGGGCTGACGCATCCGTATTCTGTGCTCCTGTGTTAAACTGAGCCCCGGATGCCGACGTGTCATCGCCTGCTATTCTTGTCTGATCTGCAGTGAATGCGTTGGGATCCCCGTTTATGAATGTATAATTGCTATGCACCGTTGTGTAGTCGCTTGATATTGTTGTATAGCCACTTAGTGCCGCACTTGCATTGGTTATGGTCTGCATGTATGCCGTGTGTGCTGCCGTAACTGAACTTTGCGCCGCTGCAACCGCTGCCGATATCGCAGCTGTTGTTACAAGGGCGAGATCCGCCTGCGCCAGTGCTTTATTCGTAGCCACGGAATTTGCCGCCGCTGATCCGCTTGACAGATCTGAGGTCACAGCTATCGCTGCCGTATGCGCCGTCGTATAATAGCCCGTCGCAGCATTGGCGGCTGTCTGCGCTGTCGTGGCGTCTGTTGCTGCCTGTGCCTGTGCCAGAGCGCTTTGCGCGTTGGTATCCGCAGTATTTGCTGTGGCCGCTTGTGCTGCGGCATCGAGATCAGCGTTATGTGCTGTAGTTGCAGCTGTTGCCGCATTTGTTGCAGTTGTCTGTGCCGCTGCGGCATGCGCGGGATCCGAAGAGGAATTGACTGCGGCAGATGTGGCTGCCGTTTGCGCTGCATTTGCATCTGCAGCTGCCGCTAAGGCATCCGCATGCAGGGTTGCTGCATTTGCATTTGCCGTCAGTGCCGCATTGTGCGCTTGTGTTGCTGAATCTATAGCTGCATTAACTGCTGTCTGAAGCAGCGTGAGGGTGGGGGGCGGTGCCGTCGTTGTTGTTGGCGGGGGTGCCGTTGTTGTAGGCGGAGCAGAAGAAGGTGGTGCCGCTGTCGCAGTTCCTGTAGAGCCAGAACCTGTGCCCGATGATGCTGGGGGAGGTGTAAAAGTCGTTCCGCCAGATGATGAGCCAAAAGAGCTGGAGCCCGAAGTGCCGCTGAAACTGGAGGTCGTTGAAGGCGGAGCAGGCGGCGGCGCTACAGTGGTATCCACTGGCGGTGCGAGAGGCGGTGGTGTTGTAGCCGGCGCCGTCGTTGCAGTTTGTGTTGTGCTGTCTGATGCAGGAGGAGCTGCGGAGCCGCTTGGTGATGTACCTTCAGCAGGAGCTGGTGCGGTTGTTGTCGGTGCTGCAGCCGGTGTGTGAGGAGCCGGAACGGTTGGACTTGTTGTCGGCGCTGCTGCAGGGCCCGGCGCAGTCGTGCCATTTGGCGCTGTTGTGCTTGCCGGAGCATGTTCGCCGGGCTGCGTATTGGATGTCGGCGCAGTTGTGCCGGTAAAATGGTTGATCGTGTCGCCCGCAACTGTTGAAACAGAGTGGTATGAGTTGTTGAATGTTTGCGCGTCCATCGGCACGGTTTGCGGTTGAGACTGATAGTTGTTCATGGATATCGTAGAGAAGCTGGTGTTCATCTCCTGTGTGCCGCTGCCGTTGGTGACGGTAATCGCCCCGTCGAGGATGGTGATCTGGCTCGCCTGTCCGGCAGGCATGATGTGACCTGCAACGACCGTACCGCGAATACCGATTGAGCCGACGGGTGTTTCAATGTTGACGCTGCCGGGATCTGTTTTGCCGATCAGACCGCTGGTATAGACGAACACCCCCTGCAGCATCGAGAAGAAGGTGCTGCCGGAGTGGCTTTCCGGGTGATAAACAAACTGGTCGATCGACATGCGCGCGCTTTCGCTGACGGCGAAAGTCGTATTGTCGGCGAACTGGATATTCACGGCGCCTGTTTTTGAAGTTTCGATCACATCACCCTGAAACACGGGGGTGCCGACTGTGGCTGTTACATGTGTGCCGTCAGCGCGAACGATATGCGCTTCACCGGATACCTGCGTAATTTTTCCAACAGGGCTGGCATCATTGGCGATCTGCCCGGAGGCTGCATATTGCCCTGCGTGTTCCGGCGGCACGAAAGCATTGATCATCTCGGGGGTGAGGCGTGCGCCGTCATGCGTGACAAGACCGGGAGCAGGGGTTTGCGCAAAATACCCTTCGATAACGATGGTGTGACCGTTAGCTGTTAGGTGAAGATCCATGCCGGAACGTGTCATCTCGGCATTGGCGACAAAGTTTCCATTCGGAAGCTCGACAGGTTTTCCTGCGGATGCTTCTATCCTGATGTCTGTGGACATATCTTTTGGCATGGCTACACCCCTGTATTACACACGCAACCCTATCTTATTAGTCTAGCGGAAAAAGGTTAACCGACTATGAAAAAACAATAGACGGTTTGTAAAATATAACTAATTGATTTTGTTGTATATTTTAATGCCTTTTAGGCAATTTTCGGAGGAACCCAGTTCTTAACGAATGTCAAGGCATCATCAAGCGGCATTGGTCTGGCAAACCAGAATCCTTGGCATTCCTCGCAGTCGAGCTCTGTAAGGATTGAAGCTTCCTGTTCAGTTTCAATACCTTCGGCAATAACCTTAATGTTCATGTTATGCGCTAGGCCGATAATGGATTTTACCAGCACCTTGCTTGACAGATCTTTGCTCATGGAGCGGATAAAGCTTTGGTCGATCTTGAGCGTATCTATGGGGAAATAGTGCAGATAGCTCAGTGATGAATAACCGGTGCCAAAGTCGTCGATAGAAACGCTGGTGCCAAAGTGGCGGCATCTTTCAAGCGCTTCCTTGGCGGGAGCGGGTGCTTCCATCAGCAGGCTTTCGGTAATTTCCAAATGGATATGGGCTGGTTCAGTGCCTTTGCTGGTCAGGGTTGATTTGACCTGATCAAAGAAATTGCCACTCGAGAAATCCTTGACGGAAAAGTTGACACTGATAAATAGCGGATGATTTCCAAGTAATTTGCGATCGGCAGCCTGATGAAGGCTTTTGGCGGCATCGCAGGAGACGCCAAGCGCCCAGCGCGAAAGCTCCACAATCAGCCCGCTTTCCTCAGCCACGGGGATAAAAACACCTGGTGAAATAAGGCCTTTTTCAGGATGTTTCCAGCGCATGAGCGCTTCGAACCCGGCGATCTTCATGTCTTTTAGCGAGATGATGGGCTGATAGTAAAGCATAAGTTCGTTCTTGCTGAGCGCTGCTTTCAGTTCGTAGTTTATCTTGAGAGCATTGACGGCAAGCTTGTGAAATTCGTCGCTGTTCTCCGCACTTTCGGCCGATGTAAGTGCATGGGATGGAAGCGGCATGAATTGCGAGCGGCTGATCATATCGCGGTAACGGGTCATGATGACGCGCATGACCATTTTCAGGATAGGGTCGGCAGAGTCGACACGGCGGGCAAAATCTGCACGCGAGATTTCCATGACAAGGCAATCTTCGGTGGCGCGGATGGTGGCTGTCCTTGGTTTATCATCAATCATGGCCATCTCGCCGATGATAGAACCGGGACCGCGCGTGCCAATCTGGATCAGTGCACCATCGCGCTGAATCAGGATTTCAACACTTCCTGATTCAATAACATAGGCGCTATCCCCCTGGTCGCCTTCGCGGATCAGAACATCGCCTTTTTTAAAGATTTTTTTCGCAGAGTCCGCCATACCCCCCACTCATACTCCTTGAGGATATTCTACGTTATATGGTTTAAAAGAAGTATTAATTCCTGGTAAAATATTTATATTACGGGAATACTTTATTTCTGGTCATGTACCCGCAAACCTCGCTAAAATAGCGTGGTGGAAGATTTGATCGGGGTTATTTATGAACCTGACTGACATACTTATTTTATATCTGGCTTTCCGGGTCAAGCAGGTCGTGTGCGACTTTTTCCTGCAGCCGTCGTGGATGGCTTTGGCCAAAGGCAATCCGTTGAAGAAGGGCGGTTCGAAGGCGCTGTTTCTTCATGCGGGAATCCATGGGTCTTTTACTTTCATGCTCATGCTATTTTTTGCGCCGGCACTATGGTGGCTTGGGATCGTGGATTTCTTTGTCCACACACTCATTGATAAAACCAAAGCTATGATCAATCACAAAACGGGCTGGACGTATAAGGACAATGCTTACTGGTGGGCTTTTGGGCTGGATCAGGAAGCACACAACCTGACGCACCTTGCCTATGTCGTTTACATTGTCATGCAGTCAGGGGCCAGCCTGCAATAGAAGCTGAGCTGCTTTTCCGAGATAAATTGCGCCTATACTCCACAGCATAATCTGCGTTGCCTTATAGAACTGCACATCCGTCAGCCTGTTCAATACATGTTTTGCCAGGTTGCTGCCGAGAATGGCGACGGGGATCACAGCAATATAAATCCACAGAGGTAGGACTGCCGCAGCATCGGATGCTTTCGGCACAATCAACCCAAAATAAATAAACTTTACGACGTGGGAAATCGATTGCGAAAAGGCTTTGGTGGAAACCACCTGATGCCTTGTCATGGCGATCTTCTGAAAGAACATGTCGAGGAGGGGGCCCGAAACACCGGCGCTGAGCTGGAAGCAGGTCACTATCACGCCGCAGAAAAAAGCCTGTAGAGGCTTTGTGAAATCGAACTTTACTTTTCCGCGCAACAGCAGAGGGATAAAAGGACCGATGCCCATCAACGCAAAAACGACGATTTTATCAGGCAGGAAAGTGATCATGCAGAAAACAATAAAGCTGCAGGTCAGTCCCATCAGATAGTATTTGATGCTTTTGAAATCCAGATGTTCGCGGTGGATGAAGGCGCGGCTGCCGTTTGCAAAAAATTGCGATGTTGCGTGGAGCATCATGGATTGCTGGACAGGCAGCACCCATACCAGCATACCCATCAACACCATGCCGCCTGCCATCCCCAGAATGCCCGAGAGAATGGAGGTGATCAGCACGCCGAAAAGAATGAAAAGACCTATGAACGGACTCATATGCCCTTTTTAGCATGAGGCAGACGTGAAGTGCTCAAAAATTGTTTTTCAGAATAACCTTGTCTCATAAAAAACGATGACCTATTAACGCGCCTGGATTCGTTTTACAATAAGCGTTATCGCATTTTTATTTTTGGAAGTTTGTCCTATGACATACCAGTTTAAAAATATCACTGTCCTGATAGTCGACAGCCAGCCGGCCATTGTGGAGGTGATCAAGGGCGTTCTGACGCTGTTCGGTGTCAAGAACATCATTTCCTGTACAGACGGAAAAACCGGCTTGGCGGCCTTCAAAAAGGGCAAGCCGGATCTTCTGATCATTGACTGGGATCTTGACAGCATTAACGGCATCGAGTTCACAAAAACCATCCGGCATGACCCTGACAATCCCTATGTGCCCATTATTTTCATGACGGCGCTCAGTTCAGGAAAGCGGGTGGCTGAAGCCCGTGACTCGGGCATTACCGAATTCCTCAGGAAACCATTTAACGCGGATTCCCTCTACAAGCGCATTGAATCCATTGTGGAACGTCCGCGTCCTTTTGTGCAAAGCGAACAGTTTGTCGGACCGGACCGCCGCCGTAAGCGCGACGAATCCTTCAAGGGGGAGGATAGGCGCGAAAAATGGGTTATTGATATAGATTGACAGTGACGCATTTACAAAAATTTTTTCTTGTTATTATATCGCTTACAGTCGTTATATTTCCGGCTTCTGCCCGTGCTGCCGTAAATATCCCTAGTTCTGCCGATCCATCCCGCGTTCAGGAACAGATTGCACCGCCGACAGTTCAGGAGGTATTGCCGCAAGCTAAAGGCGCTGCCCCGGTTATCACGCCCGAGGAGGCGCCGCCGGGTGCCGATAAAATCAGGTTTGTCCTGAAAGCCGTTCAAATCGAGGACATGACTGTATACAAGGAAGTGGATGTTGCGCCGTTATACCGGAAATTACTGGGCACAAAGATCAGCCTCGTGCAGGTGTATGGCCTTGCAAACGAGCTAACGGCAAAATACCGGAATGACGGGTATATCCTGACACAGGCCATCGTTCCGCCGCAGACCATTAAGGGAGGGCGTATCAAGCTGCGGGTGATTGAGGGATTTATCGATCAGGTTCACATCCAAAGCAAGAAAACGGGTGATGAAAAACTTTATGCACCATATGGAGACCTTATCAAGGAGTCGCAGCCTTTGAATGAGAAGGTTCTCGAGAAGTATATGCTGCTGATTAACGACTTGCCCGGCGTTACAGCAAAATCGGTGTTGTCGCCATCGCCGAAAACACAGGGTGCTTCTGACCTGATCATCGAGATCGAGCATAAGCTCTATGACGCGTCGGTCGAGACGGATAATCGCGGTACGCTTTATATCGGACCGCAGCAATTTAACGCCAGCACACGCCTGAACAACGCTTTGGGGCAGAACGAAGGCATAACCCTGCAGGGCGCTTCTGCGCCGGGAGATATGAATTCCGGTACTGTCAGCATCAGTCATCCTATCGGCTATCAGGGCACAACGCTCAATTTAAGTGGCGCTGTCACGTCGACAAATCCAGGCTATACGCTGGCGCAGTTCGATATCAAAGGCGTGACGCATGAATACATCGCGGGTGTCACACGTCCCTTTATACGTTCACGCAATGAGAACTTCTCCGGCACCTTCAAATTTGATTTCTTTGACACTACCCGCAGCGACAATCTGGGTGGTCCGATGATCGAGGACAGGATGCGCATTTTGCGCATGAGCCTTCTCTACCAGAATGCTGACCGTTTTGAGGGAGTAAACACGCTGACGACGGAAATCAGTAAGGGGATCGATATCTTTAATACCAAACCAGAGGGCAGCCCGAACATGACCCGTGATGGAGGAAACCCGCTTTTTTTCAAGCAGACGTTCGAGGCTACACGTGTGCAGCGTCTGACAGATATATTTGATCTTTACACTGCTGCAACGGGGCAAAAATCCCCAGATAACCTGCTGACTTCGGAAGCCTTCGGTGTTGGCGGTGCCAGCTATGGCAGCGCCTATGACAGCTCCGAAATCACCGGTAATAACGGGATTGCGGGTCGTGTTGAACTGCGTGCCAATAATCCCGTTCACTTGCCGTTCCAGAAATTCCAGCCCTACGGTTTTTATGACATTGGCAAGGTCTGGGACCCTGAGAACACTGACCCCAAAAGCCGTATCGTGTCTATTGCTTCGGCGGGGATGGGTCTGCGGGCGACACTCAATGACACCATCTCCGGTTCCCTTGAGTTTGCGGCGCCATTGACCAAAGATATTGAGGCGGGGCATAGTATGCAGCCGCGCCTGTTCAGTTCGCTGACAGCTAAGTTTTAAGATAAAATACATGACAGCAACCTTACTTAAACGCTTGAGCATTTTTAATTTCTCCTATCTCCGCCTGTGGCAGGAGGCGTGGGTCTATGCGGGTGCCAAAGAGCGCAGAACGATCATCATTTACCATCTGATGTACATCATGTCGGTCTCGGTGCAGCTGATGCAGCCCTATCTGCTCGGCAGACTGGTCAATACCCTGCAGAAAGGCGGGCCAAATCTTTTTCATGATGCGCTTGTTTTGCTTATCCTGATTGTGCTGGCCACCTTCGGCAACTGGGCATTTCACGGTCCGGGACGCATCATGGAAAGAAGGGCGGCGAAAAGCATATTCATTGTCTACACGTCGGAATGTTATAAAAATCTCGCCGAGCTTCCCTTAAACTGGCATCAGGATCATCACTCCGGTGCGACAATTAACCGCATCCAGACCTCTGCCACCAGCTTGCAGACATTTGTCGAGAATGGCTTTATGAGCTTCCAGAGCCTCTGGCTGCTGTTGGGGTCAATGGCTATGCTGCTGTGGTTCAATCCCATCATTGGCCTTGTCAGCCTGTCTGGCTTTGCATTCTCGATGCTCATTATTGTTATTGTGAACAAGCATTTTGTCGCGGCCATCCATGCGCAGAACGAAGTTTCCCATCAGGCGAATGCCACCTTTTATGATTTTGTCAGCAATATGGGGAGCATTATCATCCTACGCCTGCAGAAATTTTCTGAGGCCGCGTTGCGCGCCAAGCTTGCCCTTGCGATGGGCCCGTGGATGCGGCAGATCGTCATCAACGAATGGCGATGGTTCATATATTCGATGCTGAACACCATGATGACAGCCATTATTCTTTTGGGCTATATCAAGGCGCAGGTGGATCTCCACGCCGTGGTTGCCGCCGGATCGCTGGTCACGGTCTATCTTTATCAGGATAAAATAGGCAATCAGGGATCCGGGTTCATTTCGATCCACAGCGAGTGGCTGCGGCATCTGGCAAATCTTTCCGCCACGCAAAACATTCTCGAAGACCATGCCAAACTTGTCAGGCATCATCCTATTGCGCCGGATCAGAACTGGAAACAGCTGGATATCCGCCATTTGCTATTTAACTATAATATGGATAACGGGGATATTAGAACTGTGTTACAAGATATTGGTCTGCCCATACGTCACGGAGAGCGCATTGCCCTGATCGGCGACAGCGGCGCCGGAAAAAGTACCCTGCTTTCACTGTTGCGTGCTTTGCGCGCGCCGCAGCGAGGAGAGCTGTATGTTGACGGGAAGTCTGTGCCTTTCGACACGCTGTCAGAAATCACCACGCTGATCCCGCAGGACCCGGAAATTTTTGAGAACACGATCAGGTTCAATGTCAGCTTTGATCTCGATGTGCCGGATGAACAGGTGCATCAGGCTATCAGGCTAGCGGAATTCTCGCCTGTTCTGGTGCAAATGCCTGCGGGTTTAAATACTGACATCCGCGAGAAGGGAGTCAATCTCTCTGTAGGGCAGAAGCAACGCCTTGCTCTGGCGCGTGGTATATTTGCTGCGGAGCAGTCGGACATTATCCTTCTGGACGAACCCACGAGCAGCGTCGACCTGCCGACGGAAGAAAGGATCTTCAATAATATCTTCGCGAATTTTGAAGGAAAAACGATTGTGGCCACATTGCACAGGCTGCATCTGCTATCGAAGTTTGACCGTATTGTCTACCTATCGCAGGGGCATGTGCTGTCGGATTTGCCCGCAAGAGAAGCTCTATCGATGCCGGGGCCGATCAGGGATATATACATTACCTATCAGCAGCAGAAACTGGCTTAATTCTCGCCGCCGACTATTTTTGCGGGAATGCCGGCGACGGTAACGCCCTGAGGTATATTATCCATCACGATGCTGCCTGCAGCCACGCGTGCGCCTGCGCCGACTTCCACGGGTCCGAGCACGCTGCAACCGGCGTACAGATGTGCGCCTTGTCTTATTTTCGGATGGCGATCACCGCCAGTCAGTGTTTTGCTGCCAAGAGTGACGCCGTGCCAGATCAGCACATCATGTTCGATAACCGATGTCTCGCCGATGGTGATGCCTGTTGCGTGATCCAGCATAACGCCATGCCCAATGGTGGCCGCGGGGTGGATATCGACGCCGAGCTGTTCGGACATGCGGTTTTGCAGGTGCAGGGCGAGATGTTTGCGTCCCCGCTGCCAGAGCCAGTTGCTGAGGCGGTGTGTCTGGAGCGCATGATAACCTTTAAAAAAGACAAACGGCGTGATGAAATCGTGCGCAGCTGGATCATTCTGCATGATCGAAACCAGATCATATTGCGCGGACTGCTCCAGATCCGGTGATGCCTGATAAATGCTCATGAATATTCCCAGCAATGATTTCGCTGGAACTTCAGCCGTGGCCAGTTTGGTTGATAGTATCCGCCCGAGCGAGGACAGGACATTTTCGGCGTCGAGGACACTGTTTTGCAGGAACGCCGCAAGTGTGGGCTCTTTTGCTTTAACAAACTGCGCTTCTGCGCAGACGCTGGGCCAGATAGTTTTGAGAGGTACTGAATGTGCGTGCTTCGTCATGTAAGATATGATAATAAAGTTCTACAATATTAACAGCACTAATAACATTATTATGGTGAATAGTGAGTGATATTCTGAAGCTCATCGGCAATACGCCGCTCATCGAAATCAAACATTTTGATACAGGCCCTTGCCGTTTGTTCGTAAAGCTTGAGTCACAGAACCCAGGCGGCTCCATCAAGGACCGCATGGCGCTTGGCATGATAGATGCGGCTGAGAAGGATGGATCACTCAAGCCCGGAGGCACGATTGTCGAGGCGACAGCGGGGAATACCGGTCTTGGGCTCGCTCTCATTGCCGCGCTGAAGGGTTACAAGGTCATTCTGGTTCTGCCAGACAAGATGTCGCGCGAAAAAGTATTGCATTGCAAAGCGCTCGGCGCAGATGTACGAATGGCGCGTTCAGACGTTGTTAAAGGGCATCCGGAATATTATCAGGATGTCGCGGCGCGCATCGCAAAAGAGGTCGGCGGTTTCTATGTCAACCAGTTCAGCAATCCCGCCAACCCGCTGGCGCATGAAATCTCGACCGCGCCGGAAATCTGGGAGCAGATGCAGCACGACGTCGACGCCATCGTCTGCGGCGTCGGCTCCGGCGGCA
>PLXM01000011.1 GCA_003153235.1 Rhodospirillales bacterium | reverse complement strand
GAGGCGTTGCTCAAAGGCTGTTGGATGTAGTTCGTATCCATGCCAGAGGCTTCCATCAGTTTCTCGACGGTGCCGCGATTGAAGCCGATCCCGATCATCGGGAGAAGCTTTTCCATCTCGTCCATGTCGTAGTCGACGCCGACCTTGAATGGTTTGAAATCCTTGGCATCAAAAGATTGATGGATTTGTGATTCTTGCTTGATCATGGTCTTCCCCTATTAATTAGAAAGTCTGATAACGGCCACGCCGCCACCAGTTGCGTTTGGAGTGAATTCGGCGACCGTAGCCCTCGGAATGATCGTATTCGCCGGAGCCGTAATGGCTTCGTTGCTGATCGTTCCAGTCGTGTTATTGAGATTGTAGGTGCCTGTGCCGCCTGCGCCCGTACCAAAAGAGATGATGACGGTATTTGCAGGAATGCCAGCGCCGAAGATTTGCTGGCCGAGAACCAGCTCGCCCGAGGTCGCGGTATTGACCGTCATAACGCTGGTGGCGAAGCTTGCCAGACCAACGAATGCCGGAGCGGGTGTCGGGGTTGCGGTCATCAGAACGGCAGAAACCGTCTGCTGGTTGATCGTGCTAATGTTGTAGGTTCCGTTGCCGCCAAGGCCTGTGCCGAGGGAAAGGATGGTTGCGGTCTCGACACCAACGCCGTTGATGATCGAACCGACACCGAGGGAGCCGGCAGTCATCAGGGTCACGGTCAGAACGTCAGCGACACCTGCGGATCCGCCGGCTGCGATTGCGCCGGTGAATTTTGCCAAAGGCGCCGTTGTGTTCAGGGCGCCGGTGAGAGCGTCGAATGTAACCAGATCACCGATGTTCGCGGGGCCGGGCAGAGACACGAAGCAGAAGCCCGTGGTCAGCAGCGAGCCTTCTGCATAGTTCAGCAGGGCCAGCGATGCAGCCAGAGGTCCGCCGGTCGCGGTGCCGTTCAGCACTGCTTCCTTCGGGTTGACCAAGATGCCTGCGAAGATACCCGTGCCGCCGACCGTGGCATTCTGACCGAGGCCAGCAGCCAGAGCGGGGTTAGGTTCGCCGCCCTGAGTCACGGTGTAAGCGTAACCGAAATTCAGGGGCATCGTGGCGTGATAGAGGTTGTATTCTTGAACAACCATCGGGCTTGAGAAGGCGATTTCGCCGATGAAGCCAATGGGGTTATCGATGTTAATAGTCGACTGGAACTGTGACATGGTATCTCCCTTTTTTTATAGCGCGCCCCTCTTAGNNGTTGAAGGCTTGCGAGCGGCGAGGTAACCGGTGAGCGCAGCTTGCTCTTGACCGGCAGGAACTGTGATCTCCAGTTTCTTGACGGCATAAGCTGCGACCTCTGCGGTTGTCATTTCCGAGTGATCAAATGTACCAACGACCGCCGAAACTTCGCGAGCCAGTTTGTCGCGGGCGGAAGCTGCGGCCCAGATGTCTTTTTCGGTACGAGCTTCAACTTTTTTGAGTCTTGTTTCAATTGCGTCCATGCCTTCCTTTTCCTTTTTTTCTTCAGCGTCTTTCGTGTCGCCGGGTTTTTCTTGTTCTTCTTTGTCGAGGGTGGCGGTGGATTCTTCGCCGTCGTCTTCTTTCATCGCACCGTCGACATGGCCGTTCATCTTTTTGAGCAGGCCCATAATTTCTTTCAGTGTCTTTTCATGTTCTTGCATAGAAGTCTCGCCAGCTTCCTTTTCAGCAGGAGCCTCGGAATCCTTCGCGGGCGCTTCTTTCTTTTCTTCTTTTTCAGCAGCCGGAGCTTCTTTCTTCTCGTCAGCCATTTTTTCTTCCCCTTTGTCTAAGGCCAGATCGAAATGATCAAAGGCCATTGTGTCTAAAACTGAAACTTCACTTCCGCAGCGACCTTCATGGACAAGCGCCAAATGATTGCCGCGAATGTTACGCTGAATATAATCGTAACTGGTTCCGTTAAAAAAACCAGAACTTTTTTCGTACATGCATTTGTAGCCTGCCGAAATATCCTTTTTAGCATTGTCTATCAGGTGTTTAAGCGTGGTGCTGAATATGCGGAGTGTCGCGTACAAAATTCCATTTTCAAAAACGACATTCTCTCCAGTCGACCCATGAACACCCTTTTCTTCCGCTGAAGTCGCGTATCCGGCACCTAGCATGGTGTGGTCATTGACGAGCGGAATCAGCTTGAAGCTGTTGAGCGTTTCTGGATTGTTCAGTTCCGAATCTGGGCGGTAAACATTATAGATTTTATCAGGATCGGCGCCAGGAAGGCTGCGTCCGGAGTATTGAAACACACCGCTTTTGCTGATCGGATTTCGCTCGATGGTTATAAATCCGTTTCCGTCTATTTCACGCTGGCTGTGTTCCATTCGATAATGCTAACCCCGAAATGAGAATCAGTCAAACGAGATCACTGGTGTCATGAAGCATCGACAGTTGATCGCCTGCCCTGGTATGCCGCGCTCTCCGGTGTGCTCATCGATGACCGGCGGATCGTCCAAGCTGTAAATCTTCCCGCTCATCCGGACATGCAGTGGGCGCGGCTCATCGGAACCGCCGCTGTGATTCCATTCATATTTTTTGATTCCAAGATTCTCCATGCGTGCCTTACCGAGGTTCTGAAATGCCTTGCGAGTCTGGTCCATCGAGACAAGCTGCGCCTGCCGGAGCGTGTATTCTTTTTTCTTTTGCAAATACGGCACGAGGTCCTGCATGCCGTTTCCGGTGGTGATCGAGCGCATGACGGCTTGTTGAACCCCCGCGAGGTATTTCTGAGATATTCCCGTAATAAGACTGACGTTCTCCGTGATCGTCGCTTTGAGTATCTCCCGCATGTCTGGCGTGATCGATGCGGTCGGCAGCGACAGGCCGCCGGATAGCTTTTGGATGCTGGTATGCACCGCAGCCGAGCTGTGCTTGTTCGATTGATCTGCGAATCTCTGCGCGATAGGTAACGCTTTCTTCGCAAAACGTGAGTTAAATTTCCTAAGTAACCAATTCGTGAGTATGCGCGCCTGCGAGCTGGTCGTGGCATCCTGAGCGAAATACTGCTGCATGTGCTCCTCGGCGAACAGCTCGCGCACCGCGAAATATGTTTCCTCGGTCATCTCTTGGATCAGCTCGGAGAGTTCAAAATTATACCGGCCCGCAACGGCGCCGGAGGGTTTGAGCGGCGTGCCTCGGATGATGTGAGGCTTGCGTGCGTTGACCCATGCTGCTTTTCGGATCGTTAGCAGTTTAGGCATCCGGAGCGTCTCCCTCGTCATCCGGCTCCAGCGCGGCCTGCTCCATCTCCTGCTCGTGCTCTCGATCGCCAGGACCGCCTGGCACCATGTCGCTGATGCCCGTATATCCCGAGTCGCGATCTTTGATCAGGCGCGATCTGACATCGAGTCCATCAACCGCACCCATCGCCACCCATGCAGCATCGGAGGCGGATTTTTTAGAATTGATC
>PLXM01000241.1:19413-19545 GCA_003153235.1 Rhodospirillales bacterium | reverse complement strand
CCATCGTCAGCGCGGCGTGACCCACACGGAACCGGCTGCCCGGAGGCTCGTTCATTTGGCCAAAAATCATCACCATGTTCTCCAACACTCCGGCTTCCTTCATATCGTGATAAAGCTCCTGGCCTTCACGAC
>PLXM01000241.1:0-19373 GCA_003153235.1 Rhodospirillales bacterium | reverse complement strand
TTTCAAAGATTTCAGACTTGGTGGAGCGTCGCGCCAGCGGTGGCGGGGCGCGATGAACGGTGCGCCATTGGATATCTTTCGGTGCTGGCAAGCGGTCAATGGCATTACCAAAGACATCGAACATGCGCGACAGAATCCCTTTTCCTACAGGCGCTTTTAATGGTCCGCCCGTGTCTTCCACCACCATGCCGCGCGCGAGGCCCTGGGTCGGTGTTAAAGCTATCCCGCGCACATGGCACGAATCAGGTTGTGCCAATACCTCAATTACAATCTCTTTTTCTGTTCCCGTGCGCAGCACTGAGTAAATCGACGGCAAATGCTTATCAAACTTTATATCTACGACGCTGCCTCGCACCGAAACTATGACGCCGCAATTCAATGTGCTGGCAGTGTTCTCCATGTTCTCACGACTGTCGCCAGCCTCCCCAATGGATCTATTGTTCTATAACATTATGAACTTTTGTTCCCTTAATTCCTGCATTGCTTAATGTCTCACGCGCTTGCTTGACTTCAGGTGGTGTGCCATGAGCGATGAGAAGAAATTTGTGCGATTTAAGCGCAGCCTCGTAATCCAGAACCGAATCTTTGGGAATGCCTATACTATAAAGCGCCGCACCGAGAGCCGTCATTCCACCGACAACGACCGCACCTTCCAGCCCGCCGACAAGCATGCTAACGATGGGTCCGGCCAATACCAGAGGACCAATACCCGGAACAAAGAAGAAGGCAGAACCAAACAATATTCCCCAAAGACCGCCCCAGAAAGCACCTCTTGAACCCCAGAACTTTATGCGATCTCCCGTATTGTAGTATCCAACAACATGTTCTTCAGTGCGGTAGTCTGTCCCAATGATGGACAATTTCTTCATATCATAACCGGATTTTTCGAGCTCTTTTACCGCCTTTTCCGCAGCCTCATGCGTTTCGAATACAGTGACGCATGTGTTTTTCTCGATAGTTGGGTGCAGAACTTCTTTCTTGAGTGGTTTCATAATATGTCTCCTTGTTTTGCCGATTCATGTCCTTGAATATTTTTCTATTTGTGCTCAAGAGCTAACGTTTGAAACACAGAAAGGGTCCCCAAAGGAAAATGCGCCGGAAAAGCATTACAATCCTTGATATTAATCAAGGATTGTAATGTAGGGACCTTTATTACTGATGATACCGTTGGGGATAGAGAATGTACGCCAAAGCTCGTCTAAAGCTCGTCGCTATAACGATACCTTTTAATAGGAGATTCTGCCTTGAAACATGCACAAGAGAAAACAAGCAAGAACCATAAAGCAGAGTCGGCAGCTAAAAACTCAGCATTAAAAACATGGATTGTTGTCGCTAACGGGCACACCGCCAAGATATACAAAAAGCACGACGTAGGGATGGAAGCCGTGGGTAAAGTCCTGAATAAAAAAGCGCATCAGCATCAAAAGTCCTTGCCACATAAAAACCCGGACCATCTGCATGATCCAGCCTATCTTCAGGAACTGGTAGCATGGCTGGATGAGGCAGCAGCAGGTGATCATTTTGATGAATTTATCCTGGTTGCTGCGCCCGAGACACGGGAGCACTTCCGTAACGCTTTCAGCGAATCTACACGGGCACGCATGACATCCGAAGTAGACAAGGATATTGCCGATTTAGAAGATCATGAGATTCACAAAGAGCTGTGTGATGCTTGCTGGTTTTAATTAAAGCTCACAGTATTTTTATTTAACACTTAGAAAAGGATTATGATCATGGAACGCCTCGTACTTATCACCGGCGGCACGACGGGTATCGGAGCTGTTACGGCTAAAGCTTTTAAGGCAGCTGGTTATCAGGTGGCCGTCAACTATGCATTTAACGATGACAGTGCACAGGCCTTTAGTAAAGAAGCGGGCATTCCTGTCTATAAATGGGATGTAACCGATGCTGATGCCTGCATGAAAGGCGTTGAAAAAATTACGAAAGAATTGGGAACAATAGACGTACTAGTGAATAACGCCGGGATCACAAAGGATCATACTTTGTCGAAAATGCCCGTCGAGGACTGGCATTCTGTGATCAATACTGACCTTGGTGCTTGTTTTAATATGTCCCGCGCTGTTATCGGGCCTATGCTGGAGAAAAAGTTCGGCAGAATTATCAGTATCAGTTCAATCAGCGGCATGGCTGGGCAGTTTGGCCAGACCAATTATGCCGCCGCTAAAGCGGGGGTTCTGGGCTTCACCAAAGCGCTGGCGCTGGAAACGGCCGCCAAAGGCGTTACCGTGAATGCGGTAGCACCGGGCTTCACCAAAACCACTATGCTCGACACGATCCCGGAAAAAGTGATGACAGCACTTATAGAACGCATCCCGGTCAAGCGTCTCGGCAAGCCGGAGGATATTGCCCGTGCTGTTATGTTCCTGGCTGCAAATGATGCCGATTTTATCACTGGTGAAACATTGGCTGTCAATGGTGGACTGTATATGGAGTAACAGGAGATATGCTATGGCCAAAGATATTTTTATTTGCTCACCTACACGTACCGCCATTGGTAATTTTGACGGCAGTTTAAAAACCATCCCTGCGACACAGCTTGGCGCTGACGTCATTCGTGAAACGCTCAAACGTTCTGGATTATCCCCTGAAACTGTGCAGGCCATTGTCATGGGACAAGTCGTGCAGGCAGGTGCGGGCATGAATCCAGCACGACAGGCCGCTATCGGTGGCGGGATTTCCGTTAAAGTACCGGCCTATACCGTCAACCGCGTCTGCGGTTCAGGTGCGCAGTCTATCGTTTCCGCTTATCTGGAAGTTGTCAGCGGCAATATCCAGTGCGCTATTGCGGGCGGTATGGAAAACATGGATTTGTGTCCTTACCTGCTGCCCTCCGGCCGCTGGGGATATCGTATGGGTGACGGTAAAACCGTTGATAGTATGCTGCGTGATGGTTTGAATGATGCCTTTTGTGGCGAGCATTCTGGTTGGGTGACAGAGGATCTGGCGACCAAGTTTAAAATTTCAAGGGAGGAACAGGATGCCTGGGCGCTCAGATCGCAGTTGCACTTTTCCAAGGCGCAAGCGGAAGGCAAATGCGATACTGAAATTGCGCCCGTGGAAGTCACCTCGCACAAAGGCACCATAGTATTCAAGAAAGATGAGCACAACCGTGCCGACACTACCGTTGAAAGCCTTGCCAAGTTAAAGCCTGCCTTCCGCAAGGACGGAACGATTACAGCAGGAAATGCCTCCGGATTAAGCTCTGCTGCTTCAGCAATGATTATCGCGTCTTCTGATATAGTAAAGGCTAATAAATTAACACCCATGGCACGTATTGTATCTTATGGCGTCGGCGCTGTGGATCCGGGTATGTTCGGGCTCGGCCCTGTCTCGGCGGTTCAACAGGCTTTGCAGCGCGCAGGCTGGAAAATGGCAGATGTCGAGCGCATGGAAATTAACGAAGCTTTTGCAGCCATTGTTATTGCGATTATCCGTGAGCTTGGCTTGAACAAAGATATTGTTAACGTCGAGGGAGGCGCTATTGCCCATGGCCATCCCATCGGGGCCACCGGTGCCATTCTGACGACCCGCCTGCTGTATTCCATGCAACGCGACGGCCTGAAGCGCGGTGTCGTCACGCTCTGCATAGGCGGTGGACAGGGAATTGCTATAGCACTGGAGAGTATCAACAATGCCACTTAAAGCACATAAAATAACAAAAACAGAAGATGCTGTTCCTGAGAATTATTTTGACCGTCTCGACAAGAGTTTTCAGGCCCATCTTGGTCAAGCGACCTCTGGCATCAGCCCGGCCTCCATGATGACGATGTACTGTTCGTGGCTTACTCAACTGGCACAGTCTCCAGGACGCATGCTCGAGCTGGCGCTTTATCCTGCGATGCACTGGCAAGATAGCGTCTTTGACAATAACCGTTCGGGCGGGATCGTTGACCCGCGCTTTAAATCAGAAAGCTGGCAGCAATTTCCGTGGCGTTTATGGGCAGACGGATTTTGTCAGGCAGAAGACTGGTGGCAGCGCGCAACGATCAATGTGCCCGGCCTGCCAAAGCCTGTCGAGCGTACAACATCTTTTATAGCCCGGCAGATGCTGGACATGATATCTCCTTCCAATTTCACTACAACTAGCCCTGATCTATTTTATGAAACAATGCGCACCGGCGGGCATAATCTCGTGCATGGAGCGGAAAGTGCGCTTGATGACATACGCCAGAAAGCAACGAACGCACCACCGCCCGGCCTTGAAAATTTCGTGGTGGGCAAGAATATGGCCGTAACGCTTGGACGTGTAGTATTTCGTAACCATCTGATTGAATTGATCCAATATGAGCCGCAGACCAAAACTGTATATAAAGAACCTATTCTGATGCTGCCTGCATGGATCATGAAGTATTACATTCTTGATTTGTCGGCGAATAATTCTCTGGTTAACTGGCTGGTGGGGCAAGGACATACCGTGTTCATGGTCTCATGGCGCAATCCGGACGCGGCAGATCGTAATCTGGGTATGGATGACTATTATAGAATGGGCGCTATGGCTGCAATCGATGCCATTTCCGCCATCATGCCCAAGGCAGGTATCCACCTCATGGGCTATTGTCTGGGTGGAACGCTGTCCCTCATCGCCACTGCTGCTATGGCAGGAGACGGAGATAAGCGCATTAAGAGTCTTACCACACTGGCAGCGCAGGGGGATTTCACGGAAGCAGGAGAGCTTCTCCTCTTCATCACGGAAAGCGAAGTCTCCTTCCTTAAAAGTATGATGTGGGAGAAAGGCTATCTGGATGGCAAACAAATGGAAGGAACATTTCAATCGCTCCATTCCAGAGACCTGCTCTGGTCTCGCATGGTCCATGATTATATGATGGATAAACGTCGGGATCCAATCGACCTGATCGCCTGGGATGCCGATGCAACCCGCATGCCCTACAAAATGCATAGCGAGTATCTAGAGAAACTGTTTCTGCATAATGATTTTTTTGAGGGAAGATTCGCTATCGAGGGAAAACGGGTATCGCCGGAGAGTATCAATCTACCCATTTTTTCTGTCGGCACCGACAAAGACCACGTCGCGCCATGGCGTTCCGTCCATAAAATTCACCTAATGACCGACGGGGATGTCACGTTTGTCCTGACGAGCGGCGGGCATAACGCAGGTATTGTCAGTGAGCCGGGTCATAAGGGCCGTTCCTACTATATTCACGAAAGAGCGCATGGCGCACCATATCTAGACCCTGATCGTTGGCTGGAAGTGGCCCAGCAGAAGGAAGGGTCGTGGTGGCCAG
Organism: Rhodospirillales bacterium; assembly: GCA_003153235.1. Classification (GTDB taxonomy): domain Bacteria; phylum Pseudomonadota; class Alphaproteobacteria; order Micavibrionales; family UBA2020; genus PALSA-926. The sequence goes on along the minus strand of PLXM01000241.1, from coordinate 14,109 downwards.
CCTGGCATGACTGGCTGGTGCAAAGGTCTGCAAAGGAAAAAGTATCTCCGCCGCTAATGAGTAAAGGTCTCTGCGCTGCGCCGGGAACTTACGTGCTGCAGAAATAAAACGGATATGTAAGAGGAGCTATTTTAAACAAGGAGAGTATTGTGCAAACCCATACAACTAAAATATTAAAGAATAGAAAGAACTTCAACGTAGGCGTTATTAAGACGCAAGAGCTCACAAATGCGGTTAAAACTACTCACATATCTATAACTGAGCCATCCGCAGTGACGATGACAGAAAAACCCAATAAATGGGCAAAGCGAAGATCTGAAATCAGAAATTCTTGCAATGCCTTCACCGATGAAGAAATTCGGCTGCATGAATGCCTCGCTTTTTCTAGTTGGGAAAGCAGATAAAGAAATGCCTTTTCAATCGCGAAATAAAGAAGAGACAATGCAAATTTACATTCAGGAATCAGCAGGTGCATTACGAATTGTAAGATCGCCCATGCATGAAGCGCCTCTCGCAGAGCTCTTCCCAAAAGAAGAGTTCTGCTGCAACATCGCGACAGATTAAAATAGAGAAGCACAAGAAGGAGCGTTTATATCAATGTTCAAAATAATTTCAGGATTGCCGAAGAATGTACTGGGTGTAGAGGCACATGGAGAAATTACTGATGCCGATTATCAGGGGGTTCTGATTCCGCGCGCAAATGAAATATTGGCCAAGTATCCGAAGATCAACGTATTGTATGTCGCTGGGAAGGATTTTAAGGGATACGATACTACCGCAGTGTGGGATGACGAGATCTTTGGCCTCAATCACTGGAGCAGTTTCAATTGTATTGCTGTCGTTACTGATGTTATATGGTTGCGCACGGCTATCCATCTGTTCTCTCCGCTCTTCCCGGGCGCCATCAAAATATTTGACCTCTCCGATCTTTCTGCTGCGAAGGCATGGGTTACAAAAAGTAACGCCATCCCCATCAAAAAGAAGCCGGGCATACTTAAAAGAGAAATCGTCAGCCCTCTGTTATACGACATACAGCATACTGTCGATGTAGAAGAAAAAAGGATGAATAAAGGTAAGGCGCGGCGTCAGAAGAAATAAAGGAATTGATTGAGAAATGGCAGAACATATTAATTTCTTTAGCCGTCACAGAAAAATCCTTTTTAAATATGCCACAGCTCCCGTCATTATTCTTATCGGATTGGCAGCGTGTTTTGTATTCTTGCGCTCGGCACAGGTCTCATGGCTTCAGTTTTTGAATTATTTTTTTAGCAGTCCCTTGGGTATGGGGCTTGAACTGGTTGTTGTTGTTACCATGCTTGTTTACCAAATATATCATCGCTTTAATCTTACAACTCCCAAACATCGCGCGGTTTTTGTTGGGGCTGCCCTATTCGCGAGCCTTGTCGTGAACGGCATTTATAATGAGCGGCTAAGTCAGACCATCGATTTCACCTCAGCTTCCGGCACAACCCAGTTTTTTGCGGGAGCGCTTGTTTTTTATTGCTTGTATCGGCTTGTTATCTTGGTGCCAGATCGTGAAAAGAGATGGGTAACGGCATTATTTGCAGCGGCACTTTTTTTCCATCTTTTATCAGGTGGATATGATGTTTATAAAAAAATTACATCAGGGTTCCCTTGTTCTGAGAAAGCAAAACCGGATTTGTGGTATGTGATTGTTTACAAGGATCCGCAGCAGCACTGTATGACGAGATAGAGCGCATTACTCGCCACTCAGCCACTGGCTGCAGGGCTTACGTATCTTGGTCTTTATCCTTCCCTGCATAAAAGAGCAGCGCTGGAACTTTTTTTAGTTTCGGGCGTTTGAACCCGCATAGCCATCAATTTCGTAAATTATCCATATAACCCACTGATAATGAAATGATAATATATGGGTGAAGATATTCACAATGACGGACAGTCTTCTGGTGCTTTACCTTCCAACCGTAAGCAGGATGGTCACAGCGAGAAGCCAGCCACACAACCTGCTGCTCAGCGTGACGGCAACAATAAAGCTGCTGATGCTGATAAAGGGAAGAAGTTTCCGTTATCACCTCGTTTATTGATTATCATCGCCGTGGTGCTGCTGGCTGTTGGCAGCATTGGCTATTTCTTCTACCAGCGGCATGAAACAGAAGAAGATCTCCGCCAACTTGTCCTGCAAGGCAACGTCGATATACGGGAGGTAGAATTGGGCTTCCGTGTTGCAGGGCGCATCGCCGAGATGCGTTTTGACGAAGGTAGCGATATAAAAGCGGGCGTTGTGCTTGCCGTGCTTGACAAGGCTCCCTTCAATGCCGATCTGGCAATGGCCAAGGCGCAGGTGGCGCAGGCGCAAGCCACATTGACAAATGCACAGGCGCTTTTGGAGCGGCAGGAAGGTTTGGTGAAATCCGGCTCCGTGTCTAAGCAAGATTACGATAATGCGCTCGCGCAGCAGCGGGAAGCGCAAGCGGCATTGGAAGCGGCACAAGCGCGACAATTGACTTCGGAAGTCAATCTCACCGACACCGAGATTTTTGCTCCTGCCGACGGCACGATCTTCGCCCGTATCCGTGAGCCGGGCGCCATCGTAGCCTCTGGTCTATCTGTCTATACGCTGTCGCTGCACAATCCGGTATGGATACGCGCCTACGTTGACGAACCAGATCTGGGACGGCTGAAACCCGATATGAAAGTGGATGTTACCACCGATACCGATCCGGACTCGCCGTTTCAAGGTACCATCGGCTTCATATCGCCGGATGCAGAGTTCACACCCAAAAATGTCGAAACGCGTGCATTACGAACCGATCTCGTCTACCGCATCCGCGTGCTGGTCAATGACCCCGAAGGAAAGCTGCGTCAGGGCATGCCAGTGACAGTGACGATCCCGACACCTGATTATCGTGGCCATCCACTATCCTCTGGCGTGACGCATAATGAGAAGAAATTATGAATGATGATGCCGCGATCTCCATAGAAAATGTGCATAAAAGTTTCAATAAGAAAGAAGCACTGAAGGACATTACCTCCTGTATAAAGCACGGACAGATCACCGGGCTGGTCGGCCCTGACGGTGCTGGCAAAACAACGCTGATACGGCTGATGGCCGGTCTGATGGTGCCAGATGAAGGCCGCATTGCCGTCTGCGGTCTGGATAGCGTGAATGACAGCGCCCGTATACACGATATTATCGGCTACATGCCACAAAAATTCGGCCTGTACGAGGATCTGAGTGTGCAGGAGAATCTGGAGTTGTATGCCAGTCTCAAAAATCTACAGGGTGATGAAAAAGACAAAGCCTTCGAACGCATGCTATCCTTCACGGCGCTGGCCCCCTTTAAACAGAGGCTAGCTGGCAATCTCTCCGGCGGCATGAAACAGAAGCTGGGTCTGGCCTGTGCGTTGTTGGCACATCCAAAAGTATTACTGCTCGATGAACCCAGCGTCGGCGTCGATCCCATCTCGCGGCGCGAACTCTGGAGCATGGTGAGCGCCTTGGTAAAAGACGGCATCGCAGTGATCTGGTCGACATCCTATCTTGACGAAGCACAGCGATGCGATCACGTTCTGTTGCTCAATGAAGGGACACTGCTCTTCTCCGGGCCACCACAGGAACTGACCGGACGTGTTAAAGGCCGCAGCTTTTATTTCCCTGTCGCACAGGCCGAGCGTAGGCATGCACTGATGGACCTGCTGAAGCTCCCGTCTGTCATCGACGCCACTATTCAGGGCAAGGGCGTGCGCGTCGTGCTGGCGAAGGATGCAGATCCGCAGGCAACGGGATTTGCGCTCGAGCCGGTGGCAGCACGTTTCGAGGATGCGTACATAGATATATTGGGCGGCGGACCGGGTGGAGAGTCAGAGCTTGCCAAACACGTCGGGGCGATAGCGCCGGACAACGCGGCAACGATCGAAGCAGACTCCCTGACTAAGCAATTTGCAAAATTCACGGCCGCGCACAATATTAGCTTCTCCATCAAGCACGGAGAGATTTTTGGCTTGCTTGGTCCCAACGGTGCCGGAAAATCGACAACGTTCAAAATGCTCTGCGGCCTCTTGAAGCCAACGCAGGGACGGGCTCTGGTCTGCGGGTTCGACCTGAAAGTATCGACTTCTGAAGCCCGTGAGCGCATAGGCTACATGGCGCAAAAGTTTTCACTCTATAGCGATTTAAGCGTTCGGCAGAACCTCGATTTTTTTTCCGGCGTCTATGGGTTAAGTGGCAATACGCGGCGGCAGAAGATCGAGGAAATGGTCAACATCTTCAACCTGTCATCCTACATGAATAGCAACGCAGGCACCTTGCCGCTCGGCTTCAAACAGCGGTTGGCACTGGCCTGCGCGACGATGCATGCACCAGAAGTGCTGTTTCTGGACGAGCCTACCTCCGGCGTCGATCCTATCACGCGCCGCGAGTTCTGGCTGCATATCAACAGTCTGGCGCAAAAAGGCGTCACCGTCATGGTTACCACGCATTTCATGGATGAGGCGGAATATTGCGATCGCATCGCGCTGATCTATCAGTCCGAGAACATAGCGACCGGCACGCCGGATGAGCTGAAAGAGCAGGCAGCATCGCAGGAGCAACCTGCCCCGACATTGGAGGATGCTTTTATCGCTTTGGTCCAGAGTTGGGATGAAAAAAACAACGCACAGAAGAAGGCGGCATAATAATATGAGCGAGCCATTCACCTTCTCACGTCAACGCTTTCTGGCCTTCATGCGTAAGGAAATGCTAGAAGTATGGCGTGATCCGAGCAGTATCATGATCGCCGTTATTTTGCCGCTGGTTCTGGTTTTCCTGTTTGGTTATGGCGTATCGCTCGACGCCAATACCGTCCAGATCGGCGTTTCTCTCGAAGATACGTCTCCCGAAGCACGCAGTCTTGCCTATGCCTTCCAGAAATCGAAGTATTTCGATACCAGAATCGAGCGCACGCATCAAGCACTCGAAGATGACCTTGTGGCATCAAAGCTGCGCGGTGTCGTCATCATCCCGGAGGATTTTACACGCAAGCTGCAAGGCGGCAGGCAAGCTGAAATTATGGTCATCGCCGACGGCTCCGAAACCAATACCGCCGCTATTCTGCAGGGCTATGCCGAAGGAACGCTGGCCACATGGATTGCATCCCGCACGGCAGAGAGGACTGCGCTGCCGGATGAGCTCTCACCATCAGGCATTACGCCCGTTGTGAACGTTTGGTTCAATCCGGAAATGACAACGCGCTATACGCTGCTACCCGGATCCATTGCCATCATCATGTCAATGATTGGCACGCTCTTAACGGCGCTGGTCGTATCACGTGAATGGGAGCGTGGCACGATGGAAGCGATGATGGCGACCTCCCTGCGCATTCACGAAATGCTGATCGCCAAGATAACGCCATATTTTCTTCTAGGGCTGGGATCGATGGCCTTATGCGTCGGGCTGTCTATTTTCGCCTTCGACGTGCCATTTCGCGGCTCGCTCTTCGTACTATTGTTGTCTGCGTGCGTATTCCTGCTTTGCGCGCTTGGACAAGGATTATTGATTTCCACCATCGCCCGCAGCCAGTTTGTCGCCAGCCAGATCGCGCTAATGACGGCATTTCTGCCTGCTTTTATGTTATCGGGATTTCTGTTCGAAATCAGTTCGATGCCAGCGCCGCTACGTCTCCTGACTTATATCCTGCCAGTGCGCTATTTCGTCGCTATTTTACAAACTTCATTTATCGCCGGCAATGTCTGGCCGCTTTTCTGGCAGAATCTAGCGGCAATGTTGGCAATTGCTACCGCGCTGCTGACGCTGACGGCACGCCGTACAGCCGGGAGGCTTGATTGACATGATCTCTCAAAGAATTGTGGCATGGAATCGCATCAAAGCGCTCATTGTTAAAGAATTATTGGCTGTGCTACATGATAAACGGGCCCGTATTTCTTTGATCGCACCGCCGTTGATACAGTTGATTGTACTGGCGCATGCGGCGACGCTGGAAGTCAAGAATATCCATATCGCCATCTATAATCAGGATAGCGGCTCGTATTCGCGGGAACTGATTCAGCGCATCGCCGGCGCACCGAATTTCACCCAGATTTATTACCCGCGCAACGAAGCAGACATGCGTCACCTGATCGACATGGAAACGGTGCTGGCTGCCGTCCAGATTCAGCCGGATTTCTCTAAAAACGCAGCAGCGGGAAGCGCTTCAGTGCAAGTTATCCTCGATGGGCGCAAGTCCAACTCATCACAGATCGCCAGCAGCTATATCAGCCGTATTATCGGTCAGTTCAGCGCGGATGTATCGCAGTTTCATGGTACAGCACCAACGCAACAAGCCGTTTCCGTCTTCCGCGCTTGGTTTAATCCGGATCTCGAATACCTTAATTATAATGTTCCATGCATGATTGGCGTGCTCAGTATGATATTAAGCCTGACGATCACGTCTCTATCTGTGGCGCGTGAGCGTGAGATGGGTACATTTGACCAGATTCTGGTGTCGCCACTGCAACCCTGGCAGATACTGCTCGGCAAAGCGGTTCCGGCCATCGTCATCGGCATCGCCATCACCAGCATCAATCTGGTGCTAGCGCTGATCTTATTCGGCATACCCTTTAGGGGTTCTTTGCTACTGCTTTATTTTGGCATGGTGGTATTTGTCACAGCCATCATCGGCATTGGCCTCACCATCTCCTCAATCACACGTACGCAGCAGCAGGCAAGCCTGGGCACATTCATGTTTATGATGCCAACCATGCTGCTGTGCGGATTTTCCACACCTGTAGAAAACATTGTCAGCTGGCTTCAGCCTGTGAGCCGGATCATTCCAACAACTCATTTTCTGATCATCGTTAAAGGGCTATTCCTCAAGGATATGCCGTTTGCCGATGTCCTGACACATGTTTGGCCGATGGCACTCATTGCCGTCGGCACGCTTGCCATCGCGTCCTACACATTCGGCAGGAGGCTTGAATAATATGAGAAAAATTATTATCCTTTTTTCACTTTTACTGACGGCCTGTACCGTCGGCCCTGATTACACTGTACCTAAACTTGATCTGCCGGGCTGGTGGCACGCACATGTGGGAGGGAATGCACAAAAACCGCCGGAAGCACAAGATGAACGGAAAGAGCCGGAAGCTCAGCAGGCAGAATGGTGGAAAGAGTTTCATGATACAGAACTCGACCAACTGGTCCGGCGTGCGCTGGACGGCAGCCCGACGGTCAAAACTGCCGTTGCGCGCATCGCTGAAGCGCGTGGTGTAAGGCGGGCCGCCAATGCGGGACTGTTCCCCCAGGTAGACGCCAGTGCCAGCGCAGAACGCCTGAAACCTGGCTTTGGCGACATTACCGCACCACAGGTTTCCAAGCCGGTCAATGTCGAAGATGCTGGTTTTGATGCTAGTTGGGAAATAGATTTATTTGGCGTAACACGCAGACGTGTCGAAGCGGCATCCGCCAACATTGAAGCACGGCAGGCTGACCTACATGAAGCCCAGATTACGCTGATCGGCGATGTAGCGCGGACCTATGTCGAATGGCTCGAATACCGGCAGATGGCGGACCTGACATCTGCCACTGCAATTGCGCAGCGCAAGCTGGCTGATATCGCTGGTCGTAAATACCGCGCCGGTGCAGGCAGCCTCTTTGAAGTGACGCAAGCCGAGACCTTATATAAGAGCACACTTGCCAAAGTTCCTCCCCTTGAGCAGCAGCGTGAGGCTGCAGGCTATCAATTGTCATTACTACTGGGTATACCAGCTGGCGCGCTGAATGATGAACTGAAAGCGTACACGATTCTGCCTAAGCCCGTGGCCATCCCGGCGCTATCCGCGCCTGCGGATACCATACGCAATCGCCCTGATGTGCAATCCGCCGAACGGCAACTGGCTGCCGCCACGGCACTGACAGGATCAGCAATAGCGCAGATGTATCCTCAGCTCACGTTGTCGGGTATGTATGGCGTCGAGGATACATCTTTGAGCTCTCTGACGCGCGTATGGACAATTGCTGGTGGCCTCACAGCCCCGTTGTTTGATTTTGGGCTCATTCAGGGCGGCATCGATCAGGCAAAGGCGCAGCAGGAAGAAGCCTATCAGCAATATCGGCAGACTGTACTTGCAGCAGTAAGCGAGATTGAAACCGACCTGTCCGCCGTCGCCAAATCCAACGCGCAGGCCGTGGCCAGTAAAGAGGCCGCCGATAGCGCTGCCGCGACACTTTCCATGGCGCACAGACGATTTGATAAAGGAATTTCAGCCCTTACTGAAGTTCTTGATGCGGAAACCGCGTCCTATACGGCCCGTGCGGCGCACATGCAGGCGCAGGCACAACTCCTTGTCGATCTTATTAGCCTCCATAAAGCGCTGGGGAGTAACGCGCTGTCAGATTAAGTTAAGGATTCGCTCTGGAAATTGTATGAATGGTGCAAGCGTCCAAGGCTGCGGAGACGTAAATTTTCAATTTTTCAATGTTGATGCGATAACATTTAATTACGATAAATGTTGTGTCAACATGAGGCAGTGTCTTTGATTGTGTAAAATGACTAATTATCTGACTCTTAAGCAGTAGGTGACAGTTCAAATCTGTCAGGGTCCACCATTATTTTCAATAGGTTATCGGAAGATCAGTGGATCTTAAAAAAGCCATGACTACAGCTTGGCTACAGAGAAAATGAAGAATCATCTCCGCACTTGCATTTAAGTAATGATAATCTGATCTCTTGCTATGGAGATTTTATTGGAACGGCGGCGTAACGAACCATGTCATTGCGGCAGCGGCACCAGATATAAATGGTGCCACGGAAAGATAGGCGAAGCTGCTGCTACGTTGCCCTCTGACAATGATATGCAGCGGGCACTCGCTCAGCTTGAGGCCGAGCAGATGATACGTGAACAGCAGCAAGGTTTAGGGCGTCCTATTGTTGCGGCCAAATTAAATGACCACCAGGTTGTCGCTGTAAAGAACAAAATTTATTATTCTAAAGAGTGGAAGACAGTACCGGATTTTCTGAGCGGCTATCTGAAGAACGTCCTTGATCCCGCTTGGGGAAATGCCGAGCTTGCAAAGCCTTTGGCTGATCGCCACACTATCCTCCAATGGTATGAAGAATACTGCACATATCAACGGAAGACAATTAAAACGCCCGGCGTGGTCAGATCGGCCGAAGTAACGGGTGTTGTTGCATGTTATCTAGGCCTCGCATATAGCCTATACCTTATAGATCATAACGTAGAGCTACAGGAGCGCCTGGTCCGCCGACTTAAAAAGGCTGACCAATTCCAAGGCGCATATTACGAACTTATGATCGCAAATGCTCTTATTCGTGCAGGCTTCGAATTGACGCTCGAAGATGAGACTGATGGCGCGACCAAGCATTGTGAATTTTTCGCAGTTTCAAAGAAATCAGGCAAGAAATATTGGATCGAAGCTAAGTCAAGGGCTGTGGCCGGCTTGCTGGGCAAAACAACAGTAGATGGCGGCAGTGATAAGAATCCTCTATCACAGTTGATCCCTCACTTGAATGCAGCTTTGGCAAAACCCGCCAGTGACGAGAGGTTGATCTTCATTGAGTTAAATGCGCCCATGTCTGCGGACGCCCATGATGGCAAAAGACCAGAATTTATAGAGCGGGCAACGAAAAGGCTCGAAGATTATCAAACAAAAGAACTTACCACAGACAAGAGTGCTTATGTCTTTATTACCAACACTGCCTTCCATCGCCACCTTGAAGGACAGCCGGCATTTGTTGTTGTCCCGTTCGGGCTTGGTATTCCAGATTTTAACAGGACAGGTTATTTCCGTTTGTCTGAGCGGTACCGCCAAGAACAGAAGCACTCCGATGCCATCGCGATATGTGATGCCTTTGCATCTTTTCTAAAGTTTCCTGTGACGTTTGATGGATCCTTACCCTCCGAGACATACAATGCGAGTTCCTCGCGCGTCATTATTGGACAAACATATTTCTTTGATAGCATAGGCGACAACGGCACATTAGGGACCGTGACGACTGCGACTGTCAATATACCAGAGAAAGCGGCTTACATTGCCATTTTCACGCCGGATAAGCAGTCACTGATCCTTAAGCAGCCAATGTCTGACAGTGAAATTGAGGATTACAAGCAATATGGAGATGCTTACTTCGGGCGCCCCGAACCTCCAAGAAAAGAGATTAAAACGTCATTGGATATGTTCCAATGGGTCGTAAAATCCAGCCGAGGCATGTCAAGAAAAGGCATGCTGGAATGGTTTGGAAAAAGACCCGATATCGACCGCCTTGCCGCAATGAATGACGATGATTTATACATGGAATATTGCGAGGCAGTGGTTATCTCTATGGAAGCGATGAAAGGCGCACGCCCTAAAGAAAAATAACTCTACTGCTTTCATCGGATTTGAAAGGAATTAATACAATGCCTTGTCGAAATTGCCCCGAGCCGAAGACTTGCAAAGCTCACATCATGCCAGCCGCACTGGGGAAGGATGTAATTGAAGCTTCCGGTAAAAATTTGACACTCTTGGCGCCGGATCGAACAGGAACTTTTCAATCCGGATTATTTGACCCAAACATACTTTGTGCAAGATGCGACAATACTCTTGGTGATTACGACGGTCATGCTATTAACATCATTCGATTACTCGGAACGGTGGATGAAGTGATCGACCGTCAAGCAGGTATTTTTTCATTATCGTACTCTAAGGGTATCGATCATGAGCGCTTGGCTCTTTTTGGCGCCGCAGTCGTATGGCGCGCGTCAGCATCAGCAATATGCCGAGGACATAACGGCTTTTCGTTGGGAAATAACGAAGAATGGTTTCGCCAGATGATTTTTCGGGAGATACCCGAGCTCCCTATTGTCTCAATCGCAAGGATAATGGGCCGTACGCCTCAAGAGCAGAAAATGGCCGATACTGCAATGTTATATCCTGTTCGTGTCAGACCAAACGGCAGCCATATTTCAATGGCTAAATTTTGTCTGAACGGCTTTATGTTTCTTGTTCAAACCACAAGGAATAAAACGACCATCTGGTCTCCTGGCTGCGTGACAGAACTTGGAAAAAGCGCAGGGGTAAACTATCTGACGGGCGCTTTGATGCCATTTGAGCGGCTTGGGGGACTTGAGGATATAAAAAAATCGAAGCATATGCGAAAGAGATTTCCGCATTGATCATTAAATAACCCGCGCCAATGTTCGCCGGCGCTGGGTTGTGTTGAGCAATACTATTGCTCTTAATTGACTGGACTTCATCTGCGAAGAAAGCGTTCATGGATACATAGAGGTGTTCATGCATGCAAAATATTCTTGCTAAATCTGGTAATGGTATTGCTCAATTGCCGTTGGAGGAATTGCGGCGCGAGTGGGCCGAATGCTGGGGAATTCAGCCAAATGCACAGATCGGGCGCCAGATGCTGGAACGGAGCTTGCAGTATAAACAGCGCCAACTGCGCGGCGCCGGTCTCTCCGCAGAGCAACAAAAGCGGCTGGATAATTTAGTTGCTCAGTATAAGCGTGATCCAGAATCTTTTGATCAAGGACCTGCCGGGCTGAAGCCGGGTACCAAGCTGGTACGCTCATTTAGAGCGGAGAAACATGTCGTTCTCGTGAAAGCGACAAGTTTTGAGTATCGCCAGCAACATTATAACAGTCTTTCCGAGGTTGCCTTTGCCATCACCGGCACGCGCTGGAATGGCTGGGTGTTCTTTGGGATCAAGAAGCGGAAGCGAAAATCATGAAGCCTTCCATCCGCCGTTGTGCTATTTATACCCGTAAATCGACCGAAGATGGGCTAGAGCAGGACTTCAATTCCCTGGATGCGCAATGGGAGGCTTGCCACTCATATATATTAAGTCAGAAAGCTGAAGGCTGGACGGCCATTAAGGATCATTATGATGATGGCGGGTTTACGGGCGGCAACATGGACCGTCCCGCGCTGAAACAGCTCATGGACGACATTCGGCTTGGGAAGGTACATATTGTTGTTGTCTACAAGATAGATCGCTTGACACGCTCGCTGATGGATTTTGCAAGACTGGTGGAGGCTTTTGACAAGCAGGGCGTCACCTTTGTTTCCGTGACGCAGTCATTCAATACGACAACATCCATGGGACGGCTAACGCTGAACGTTCTTCTTTCCTTTGCACAATTCGAGCGTGAAGTGACCAGCGAACGTATTCGGGATAAGTTCGCTGCCAGCAGAAAAAAGGGCATGTGGATGGGTGGCAGTGTGCCTTTGGGATATGAAGTGAAGGACCGGGTTTTGATTCCTCATGAGAAAAATGCAGAGACCGTCAGGAATATCTATCAGGCATATTTGCGTTCTGAAGGTCTCCTGCATTTAAAAGATTATCTTGAACAAGCCGGATACCGGACGCAAAAGGGCCACGTGTTCAGTCGCGGCGGCCTCTATTTAATGCTGACCAACCTCGTTTATGTTGGCAAAGTAACATACAAGAAAAAGCATATTTATGATGGCCTGCACAAATCCATTGTGCCGCAGGATCTATGGGATGCTGTGCAAAAGAAACTGACAGTAAATCCAGGACAGCGCGGACAGAAAAAAGTGTGCCAGGACTTTCTTCTGAAGGGGCTTATTTATGATGAAAATGATGTTCTCTACACGCCCGTGTTTACGAGTAGGGGAAAACAGATTTACCGGTACTATGTCAGCCGTGATAAATTTGAAGGAAAGGAGGATGAAAATTCTCCCAGCCGGCGTTATCCTGCGCAGGAGATAGAAGACCTCATTGAAAAGGCATTAAGACGAAATCTTGAAGATCCTGAGAAGCTCGCCGGAATTCTGGACATTGATCACGCGCTGAACTATGACGCTTTGAAAAGTCTTTCGCAGCAATGTGCTGCTGCTGCCATCAGTGCAATCATCAAAAAAGTGGTTCAAAGGATTGTCATCGGCAACGAAATTATAACTATGGAGATAAAGCCGGAGGCGCTTCTGTCCTTCCAGCAAGAGGGCAGCGTTAAGCTGGATGTCCAGTCAGATATTTATAAACTTGAGGCGCCATTCCAGATAGGCAAGGATCTGAAGTACACAGTAGTGATCCGGCCCCCGGCCACGAATACTCCCGAAGACATATTTTCCCTGCCACCAAAGAAGTTAGTAAACCTGATGAAGGGCATCATCTGGCGGGATGAGCACTTCCGGGGCATGAGCATCCGTGGCATTGCTCGGCGTGAGAATTACAACAGCGCCTATGTGGGTCGTCTGATCCGCGAATCCCTCGAAATAGCCTGATATTCTCAGGGCCGATTCTTCAAACCTTTGAAATGAGTGCTGACTGCCGAAAGGCCCAACTGAGAATACGGGCTTATTTGGTTAAAAAAGCCTGGCTCTCAGTAGTCCGCACCAATGCCGGATGCTCAAGATGTGCGCCAACAGCACGCATTTCTGCGCCCTACAGCCTAAAGCTCTCGGGAGGGAAAAAAGTATGGTGCGGTCGAAAAGACTCGAACTTTCATGGGTCGCCCCGCTACCACCTCAAGGTAGTGCGTCTACCAATTCCGCCACGACCGCATATCGTTTCAGGGTAGTTTTATAGAGGTATTATTTCAATAACAGATTGTTTTCAGGAAGGCAAGCGACACGCTTTGAGAAGCCTTTGACAGGCTTATGTAATTTATATAAGCTAAAACCATGCAAGCGATACCCAAAATAAACGCCACACCCGCAGCTGTCTGGCAGATCGAAAAAGATCCTGTCGCCTATGACCATGCGGTCAGTTTCATGGAAAGCAGGGTGCAGATGATCCGCGGGCAGGGGGCGAACGACCTCGTCTGGCTGCTGGAACATCCGCCGCTTTATACCGCCGGCACCAGCGCCGATGTGAAAGACCTGATTAATCCGGCTTTTCCGGTTTATCAGACGGGGCGCGGCGGCCAGTATACCTATCACGGCCCCGGCCAGCGTATTGGCTATGTGGTGATGGATCTGCACAAACGCGGCTCCGATCTGCGCCGTTATATCTGTGACCTTGAGGAATGGATGATCGGTGCGCTGAAAAATTTTGATGTGCGGGGCGAGCGCCGTGCCGGACGTATCGGCATCTGGGTTACAACAAAAAATTCCGAGGCTAAAATCGCGGCGGTAGGCGTGCGGGTGCGGAAATGGGTGGCGTATCATGGCGTTTCCATTAA
>PLXM01000019.1 GCA_003153235.1 Rhodospirillales bacterium | reverse complement strand
CGCCGCGCGGGCCGCGCAGGGTTTTATGCGTGGTCGATGTCGTTATATGCGCATGCTGGATCGGGCTCGGATAAATTCCCGCCGCGATCAGGCCGGCATAATGCGCCATATCCACCATCAGGTAAGCGCCGACGGCATCGGCAATCTTGCGGAAGCGGGCAAAGTCGATCTGGCGCGGATAAGCGGAGGCGCCCGCGATAATTAATTTTGGTTTATGTTCATGCGCCAACTTCTCGACTTCATCCATATCAATCAGCGCATCTTCCTTGCGGACGCCGTATTGAACGGGTTTGAACCACTTGCCCGAGATTGTCGGCTTCGCGCCATGCGTCAGGTGACCGCCTGAAGACAGCGCCTGCCCCAATAAAGTATCGCCCGGCTGCAGCAATGCCAGCAGCACCGCTGTATTAGCCTGCGCGCCGGAATGCGGCTGCACGTTGGCAAATTTTGCGCCGAACAGTTTGCAGACGCGGTCAATGGCGATCTGCTCGGAAATATCAACGTATTCACAACCGCCGTAGTAACGTTTTCCGGGATAGCCCTCGGCGTATTTGTTGGTCAGCACACTGCCCTGCGCCTGCAACACGGCACGGGAGACGATGTTCTCGGAGGCGATCAACTCGATCTGGTTCTGCTGGCGCCTTAGTTCCTTGCTGATCGTGGAAAACACTTCCGGGTCGGCTTGGCTCAGGTCGCCCGTAAAGAAGGGATTATTGTTAGCACTTTCCAAGTTTTTTAACGCGTTCAGCATGACGGCCTCCCTCAAATGCAGTGTTTAAAAATACCTTTACACATTCCAGCGCAACTTCGATGCCGGTCAGCCGTGCGCCAAGTGCCAGCACATTCGCATCGTTATGCTCACGCGCCAGTCTTGTAGACGTTACATCATGGCATAACGCCGCGCGGGCTTTCGGGTTCCGGTTGACGGCAATGCTGATCCCGATGCCGCTGCCGCACAGGGCGATCCCTCTTCCGGCCTTGCCTGTTGCTATGGCTTCGGCCAGAGCATAGCCGTAGTCGGGATAATCAACGCGGTCGGCTGAATGGGTTCCCAGATCCAGCACTTCATAGCCGCCGGACTTCAGGACTTCCGCGATACGGCTCTTCATCTCGAAGCCGCCATGGTCTGAGGCAAGGGCAATAATTTTGGCGGCGGAGGCCGCGGGAATTTTATTAGCGTCGGACACGGGTAAAACCCTATATTGTGATGACTCCGCCCCCTATATACCAGATATAGTGGGTCGAGGCTAATAAAATTATAGGATTAAGGGCCCGTTGGCGGGGCGGCTTTGGCCTTAGCATCCTGCTCAACGGCAAGTCTTTCCTTCAATACCTTTTCGACTTCAGGCATTCCCTTCTCCTTCGCAAGCTCCGGCAGGCTTTTGTAAGGCGTGGTTTTGGGCTTAAATGGAAAGGTGTATATCATTTGCGAATAGCCTGATCTGTCTACAGAAATTTTTTCGTTCCTTGCCATGGCCAGGGCAATATTCTTGCTGCCTGAACGGATAGCCAGCCCGAGAATGTGTTCATTGCTTGTGGCAACGGGACCGCCTTTGTAGCCGCCCGCTGCAGCCGTGGCAAACCAGATATTCGGGTCACTGCATGTATCAATTACCGCAGAAAAAGCGGGCTCGTTATCCTTTTTGATGGCCTCTACAAGAAGGCTCTCGGCGGTATATCTTGAATAAAAAGGTGAATCCTTAATGCCATCGAAGAGTGCAGAAAAACTCCGGTTATCGCCCTGACGGATTGCATCAGTCAAAACAACCACTTTCGCCTTGAAAGTTTTTTCCTCTTCGCGGCGTACGGCCTTATCATGAAATTTTTGGCGAATACCTTTAAACATGCAGATCCCTCTTAGTGTATAATTTCATAAAATATGTTGTATCCTACTTAATTTTCATATCATGTCAAACGATTCCGTGATGGGTATCATAATTTAACATAATAAATTATCCGTGATGCGCTCTACAACACTACAGCAAGAAAATTGGCTGGACCAAAGTGATAACCGTTTCAACTATATTCTTTTAAATATTCCGGCAGGATTTCCAACTACAGTTGTGTGTGGCAAAACATCCTTTGTCACAACCGCGCCCATACCAACGATAGCGCCTTCACCAATAACAAGAGGCTTACTGGATGTTCCTTGTTTAATTGTAGCTCCAGTGCCGATGTAGGCATGGTCATACACATGAACATTTCCATTACAGCAGACCCGCGGAGCAAATGTTACAAAGTCTCCAATAATACAATCATGCGCCACATAAGAATAAATATTGGAATGAAAAAATTTTCCAATTCTTGCATTTGATGTGACCGTAGAGTAAGCACAAATAATAGCGCCCTCTCCTATATCGTTATTATCGTAGATTGTTGAGTCTGGAGACATAAGAGAAAACGGTTTAGCGCCTTTACTTATACATTCGTTGGCTATTCGTTCTCTGGCCTTTGAATCAGCAATAGCAATATTAAATAAACGCTCCTCACATTCCAGATTGAAGAATTCTTGTTCTGAAATCAGAGGTACGCCATTCACTTCTTTTGCTTGAGGGTTTGTTTCTATAAAATAAACCTGTTTTGAAAAACTCATCTGCGTAATGGCCGAAAGATACTCAACAGCAAAGGGCATAACTTCTCTGCCAAATCCGCCAGCGCCATATACTCCCAATACAGTTTTCATCAACTCTCCCGCTGCTTAGCAAAACGGCACCAGATTTCTCTGGTGCCGGGGAGTTGATTACCGTTCGAGACGGTGCAGCGTATTTACGCTTACACGTTATTACATTCCGCTGCCTCCCCGACGTAAGTCGAGAAAGCAGCATCGTTAATGACGACCAGATGCTTTTGGCCGCTCGAAGAGGTAATCACACCCCGGATGGCAAAAAAACCATGCCATCTACTGATGACGTTGCCAGCATGCGGCAGACAGAGCAAGGTCATAAATGCCTGACTAAAAAAACAATACAGGGTTATAACCGGAAATAACTGTAGTTATGTAATTATTTTTTCTTTACGCAGCACATATTCCAGCCGCGCGAGCGCGTTCTTTTTGAATACGGCCTCGCCCGCATTGAGCGGCGCCTGAATGGAGATTTCGGTCATGGACGCAACATCCATCGCCGATACACGCATGATATTGCCGACCGGCGCAAACTCGAAAATAACCTCACGTCCCGCCAGCTTGTTTATGCCCTGCTTTTCTGTCATGATTTTAGCATCATAGGAAAAAACACATGACAGCACAACCCGCAGTGAAGGTTCACATGGAAAAGTCAAAGCTGAAACCCTCCTTCAAATGGGAGGACCCCCTCCTCCTTGACGAGCAGTTGAGCGACGAAGAGCGCATGATCCGCGACAGCGCGCGCGACTACGCGCAGGAAAAGCTGCTGCCCCGCGTCATCGAGGCCAACCGCCATGAGAAATTTCACCGCGAGATCATGAACGAGATGGGTGCCCTCGGGCTGCTTGGCTCGACGATCGAAGGCTATGGCTGCGCCGGAATAAACTATGTTTCCTACGGGCTGATCGCCCGGGAAGTCGAGCGTGTGGACAGCGGCTACCGCTCGGCACTGTCTGTACAATCATCGCTGGTCATGTATCCGATTTACGCCTTTGGCACCGAAGCACAAAAGAAAAAATACCTGCCCAAACTCGCCACGGGCGAATGGGTCGGCTGCTTCGGCCTGACGGAACCGGATGGCGGTTCCGACCCCGGCGCAATGAAAACCCGCGCCGTGAAAACCAAAGGCGGCTATATCCTCAAAGGCTCGAAGATGTGGATCACCAATTCCCCCATCGCCGATGTGTTCGTCGTCTGGGCGAAGGAAGTTGATGATAAAGGGGTGGTGGGAGATATCCGCGGCTTCGTGCTGGAAAAAGGCATGAAAGGCCTGAGCGCTCCGAAGATTGAGGGAAAATTCTCGCTCCGTGCTTCCGCCACCGGCGAGATCGCCATGGAAGATGTTTTCGTGCCGGAAGAAAACAAATTCCCCGATGTGAAAGGCCTCACCGGCCCGTTCTCTTGCCTGAACAATGCGCGGTACGGCATCGCATGGGGCGCGCTGGGCGCGGCGGAGTTCTGCTGGCATCAGGCGCGGCAATATGCGCTCGACCGCATCGTTTTCGGCAAACCGCTCGCCGCCAACCAGCTCATCCGGAAAAAACTCGCGGATATGCAGACGGAAATCGCATTGGGATTACAGGGCGCTTTGCGATTAGGCCGACTGAAAGACGAACACCGCGCCGCGCCGGAAG
>PLXM01000013.1:2307-3145 GCA_003153235.1 Rhodospirillales bacterium | reverse complement strand
CCCACCAGCCCTTGATCAGAACCAAACACGACTGCATCGATCACACCTGTATCAGGTCGTTGCCTTTTACCTTGCGCATTCATGTATTCCAGCTTGCTTTGCCGAAAGCAGGCCCCAAGTCCCAGTTCGACGGTGCGATAATAGTCTCCCAAAGCGCGTACCGACTTATCGTATTGTCCGATATTTGACGCCGCCACAGCCTTCATCGTACGAACGACAGATTGCAGCTCTCCGGCACTACTGATCTTCCGGCGCAGACTTGCCACAGAGTCGCTCATGACGTCTCCTTGGTATCTGCTTTGATCGCAGTATTGGCCTTTACTGGAGCATCTGGCTTGGGCTTGTCGTCAGATTTTATTTGAGCTTCTGGATTCTGCTTTGCAGGTTGTTCTGCTGGGCCTGTTGGCTCTGACTTGGGTTCGGGCTTAGGCTGGAACGGAATAAGCGTCTGATAGGCGATGTCGATGATGCATTTTTGATCCTCATCGCTCAGCTTATCAGTGCCATCAAGCCGTTTACATACCTCTGCCGGAATATTCGTTGCAGCTGCTTGTACGGTGTGTACGGCTTCCGTCATCTGGTCAAGCGCTATTTGGTCAAAGAGCCCCGCAGTCAGTGCCAGCAGAATCATGATTTGTGCAGGCATGGATACCGGAGAAAATTCTGACTGCTTAAGGCAGGCACGGATACGCCGTCCGTGCTCAAGACGTTTCTGCATATCGTCATCAAGACGGGCACCAAAACGGGCAAATGTTTCAAGCTCTTCGAACTGTGCATAAGCAAGCTTGAGATCACCTGCCACCGCACGGTAAGCTGCCTGTTGTGCCTTGCCACCGAC
>PLXM01000013.1:0-2243 GCA_003153235.1 Rhodospirillales bacterium | reverse complement strand
CGCTCCAGCATCCGCGAATGGATGTAGAAAATGTCTCCGGGAAAGGCTTCGCGACCGGGCGGACGGCGGAGCAACAGGGAAAGTTCTCGATAAGCACGGGCATGATGGGTGAGATCGTCGTAAACAATCAGAACGTCTCGACCCGTCTCCATGAAATATTCGGCAATGCTGGTTGCGGCGTAAGGTGCAATATAGGCAAGGCCGGGCGGGTCATTGCCTTCTGTGACAACGACCACAGTATAATCCATCGCCCCTTTATCGCGGAGATTGGCCACAACTTTGGCTACAGAAGAAGCACGTTGTCCGATGGCGCAATAGATACAAAGCACATTCTTGCCCTTTTGGTTAAGAATGGTGTCAAGCGCAATAGCGCTTTTGCCCGTCTGCCGGTCGCCGAGAATCAGTTCGCGTTGGCCGCGTCCGATGGGAATAAGCGCATCGATGACGACAATGCCGCTTTGAAGCGGCACCGTGACGGGCGCACGGTCCATGATGTGCGCGGCAGGGCGTTCGATGGGCAGGCGCTCGCTTGCATCTAGTGGCCCTTGATCATCCAAAGGACGACCAAGCGGGTCGATAACGCGTCCCAGCAATCCATCGCCGACCGCCACGTCCATAACCCGACCCGTGCGCCTGACTTCATCTCCGGCATGCAGGTGCCAATATTCGCCCAGCAACACGACGCCTATTTCATCCTCATCTACATTAAATGCAATGCCGAATACGCCGCCGGGAAATTCAAGAATCTCATCAAAACCGACACCGGGAAGGCCGGAAACTTTGGCAATGCCTGTAGAGACGTTGGTGATTGTTCCCACCTCGCGCGGCACCAACTGCGGCGTGAAAGATTCCCGCACCTGATCTATTCCGGAGAATACACGGTCGAAAACACTCTGCAAGTTTTCAGGCGCAACGCTCATGCGCTTTTTGCTTTTTGTTTGGGTTCTGTATGCTTGGGTGCGTCTTCATGTTGTACCTTAGGCGCTGCTTTTGGCTTATCTTTCTCTTTCAGGAGTTCGCTGACGCATTTCTCCATTTTCACCAGGTAATCCGCAATATTCCAGGAAACTTTTTGCCCATTCACGGTCAACTCGACTCCACTGACAAGATCCGGTGCTGTTTCAAAGTGAATATGAATTTTGGACGGGAATATTTTATGAAACTCTTTTTGTATCTCCGCCTGTTGTTTTGCGGGCAGATCAAAAGCACTACGCACGACAGGTGGCTCAGAGGCTGTTTTCTGGGCTTCAACGAAGATGTGCTTCGCTTTGTCATCCATCTTATGTAGGCGCTTTATGAATGCCTCGCTTATCTGCTCTTCCAGATTTACCATGGCGAGATCAGCCAGAACTTTTCGCGCAATGGCGAAGACTTCCTTCTGCGTCTGGCGACTGAGGGTTTGAGAAAGGTTATGAGCTTCGGTTATAAGTGTTTTATGCCGCTTGTCGCTCAGGGCCTCGGCGGCCTTGTTTGCCTCATTAAGGAGCCGTTGACGCTCAGTATTCGCCTCGTCCGTTGCCTTTTTCAAGAGTCCAGCACGCTGCTGGTCGAAAGCCTCATTTTTCTGCTGGAGATCGTCGCGTTCTTTTTTGGCTTCGGCCTTCATGGCGTTAGCTTCTGTATGCTCCTTGGCAATCCGCTTCTCCCGCGCATCAATGGCGTTGAGAATGGGTTTATAAAGAAAGCGCTTCATCAACCATACCAGGATGAGGAAGTTAAGCGCCTGCGCCCCGACAGTGAACCAATCAATCAACATGGGTTATTTCCCTGTCGCTGCGGTGATGGCATGATTCCAGAACGGATTGGCAAAGATGAGGATCATTGAGACCACAAAGCAGTAGATTGCGATGGATTCAATCATAGCCAGACCCACAAACAAAGTACGTGTGATCGTCGTGGCGGCATCAGGCTGCTGCGCCAGAGAACTCAATGCCGTGGCAACTGCACGCCCTTCACCAAGCGCTGGGCCGATACTGCCCAAGGCAATCGTCAATCCAGCTGTGATGATGGAGGCAACGGCGATGATTGTCATACTATCCATGATATTTATCCTTTGGTTGTTACGGGGTTGTCTGAATTTTTTACAGGTTTGGGTTCACGCGTGCGTGTGGCAGCAGCGATATAAACGGCAGCTAGAATGCTAAAGATGTATGCCTGCACCATACCGGTGAGGAGACCAAGCACCGTCATGGCAACCGAAAAAATAAAAGGTGTGATGGTCAGCAGAATACCGATAATCATCG
>PLXM01000248.1 GCA_003153235.1 Rhodospirillales bacterium | reverse complement strand
GCCTATGCCGACTTCGTGACGGCGATGATGGCGTTCTTCCTGCTGCTATGGCTGCTCAGCGTCACCACCAACGTCCAGAAACAAAGAATTGCCGATTACTTCTCGCCTACCGACCCGCGCATCGCACAAGACCAGAGCGGTTCAGGCGGCGTGATGGGAGGAACAACCCTGTCCTCAGAGGGCGCCAAGACAGACGACACGGTCCGCAATCAGAATAGCCCACATGGCGACGAGGATGACTCGCAAAACAGCCCTGACCAAAACACAGCTCAGCTCGACAAGCAGGATGAAAAATCTTTCAAGGACACGTCAGAAAATATCCGCCAGTCGATTGAATCCGTGCCCGAACTCAAGGAGTACATGCCGAACCTGCTGATCGACGTGACACCGGAGGGGCTGCGTATCCAGATTATCGATACAGCGAACAGACCGATGTTCGCCGTCGGCAGCGCAACGCCCCTGCCGCAAACCGTCAAGCTGCTCAGCATGATCACTGGCGTTATCAAAGACCTGCCCAACAAGATATCCATCCGCGGGCATACAGATTCAACACCGTATGGCAAGGATGCCTCCTATACCAACTGGGAGCTTTCTGCTGACCGCGCCAACGCCAGCCGCCGTGTCATACTGGCTGCAGGCTATGACACAACGAAAATAGAGAACGTACAAGGCAAAGCCGACCGCGAACCGCTGGATGCCAAAGATACCACATCACCACGCAACCGCCGCATCAGCCTGATTATCCTGAAGCAATCCCTTGTCGCTGCCGCCAAACGCGCCCAAGAAAATATGAACAGCAAGGCAAGCACCGGCAACACCACAACACCTCCCGCGCCCCAGCCCAAAAAGCACGAAGATGGCGTAATTTATTTCCCATGATATTTATTATTTTTAACCGCCGTTAAACTTCGGCTGGCGCGGAAAGCCATTGGGCGGCAACATGCCGGCCTGTGCACGTTCACCAATCCATGGCTTGAGGCTCTTTTCAATGCGCTCTCTGCCGCCTGCGTACCAGCTCAGGCCTTCTTTTAACGTGAAGGTCTTGGCATCCGACAGGCCGCCATCCTTGTAGCGCTGCAGGATAACGCCAACGCCGCGCGTCATCTCTGGAATTTCCGCCAGCTTGAAAATCAGCATCTTGCGGTTCTGGCCGATTACCGCAACATGGTCGCCGGTCACAGACACACAGATGCGCGCCTCAACGCCTTCCTTGACCAGCAGGCATTGCTTGCCGTTCTTGGTCTGCGAGAGAATTTCCTTTTCCGGCACGATAAACCCGCGTCCGTCGTCGGCAGCCAGCAGCAATTTACGCTCTGGATCATGCACGTTCAGCGTGACGATATCAGCTTCATTCTGCAGATCGATCATCAGGCGCACCGGCTCGCCAAAACCGCGACCCGGCGGCAACTTATCCGCGCCAATAGTGTAGAACTTGCCATTAGTGCCGAAAACAATCAGCTTGTCAGTCGTCTGCGCATGGAAGGCAAACTTTGCGCCATCGCCTTCTTTGTATGATACAGCGGCGATCTTGTCCGGCTCCAGATGACCCTTCATCGCACGGATCCAGCCCTTTTCAGAGCAGATAACAGTGACCGGCTCCTTCTCGATAAACGCATCTTCAGGAATATCAAGCCCGACAGGTGCCTTGCCGACCTTGGTGCGGCGCTCGCCGAGTTTGGTGCCAGGCCCGAAGGCTTCGTAAATGCCTTTGATCTGCTTCTTGATTGCCGTCATCTGGCGCGCTTTGCTGGCAACGAGCTTTTCAAGTTCTTCTTTTTCCTCTTTCAGCTCTTTATTCTCGTGCCTGATCTCGATCTCTTCCAGCTTGCGCAAGCTGCGCAGGCGCATATTGAGGATCGCCTCGCACTGCACTTCCGTCAGCTTCCAGCGCTTGATCATCTTCGTTTTGGGGTCATCTTCCTCGCGGATGATCTTGATGACTTCATCAATATTCAGGTAGGCAATAAGCAAGCCACCGAGCACTTCCAGACGATGCTCGATATTGGCAAGGCGGTGTTTGGATCGACGCACCAGCACTTCCTGCCGGTGGTCAACAAACGCCTGCAGAACCTCTTTCAGGTTCATCACGCGGGGCACTGTCCCGCCATCCAGCACATTCATGTTGAGAGAAAATTTGTTCTCCAGATCCGTCTGGCGGAAAATTTGCTCCATCAGCAGTTCCGGATCGATGCTTTTGTTCTTGGGCACCAGTACAACACGGATATCTTCCGCCGACTCATCGGTCACATCATCGAGGAACGGGATTTTCTTGTTGATAATCAGCTCGGCAATTTTTTCGATCAGGCGCGATTTCAGCACCTGATAAGGGATCTCGGTGACAACAATCTGCCAGTTGTCGTTCTTCAGTTCTTCCTTGTGCCACTTGGCACGCACACGGAAGCTGCCGCGCCCCGTTTCATAGGCACTGACGATATTGGCGCGATCTTCGGCGAGNNGGATTATCGATCAGGACTTCCATCGCATCGCACAGCTCGCCCACGTTGTGCGGCGGAATGGATGTCGCCATACCAACAGCGATACCGGAAGACCCGTTCGCCAGCAGATTGGGGAAGTTGGCGGGCAGAACGACAGGCTCCATCGTCTCGCCGTCATAAGTCGGGCGGAAATCGATCGCGTCGTCATCAATGCCTTCAAGCAGAAATTGCGAAACAGCCGTCAGGCGCGCTTCGGTATACCGCATCGCCGCCGCGTTATCGCCATCAATATTGCCGAAGTTCCCCTGCCCGTCGACAAGCGGATAGCGCAATGAGAAATCCTGCGCCAGACGGACCAGCGCATCATAAATGGACAGGTCACCATGCGGGTGAAACTTACCGATAACATCACCCACAACCCGCGCGCATTTCTTGGGCGGCGTTTCGGGCTTGAGAGAAAGCTGCATCATGGCGTAGAGCACGCGGCGGTGCACCGGCTTCAGGCCATCGCGCACATCGGGCAGCGAACGCGACATGATCGTGGAGAGCGCATAGGACAAATACTTCTCGCTCAGGATACCGCCGAGATCACGGTCCTGGATATTCATCGCAACAACGTTTGTAGTGCCTTTTTTCGCCATGATGCTGTTTTAGCTCATTTTTCAGCGGAAAACTAGGCTCTAAATTTCTCTTCCAGCCGGAGACGCGGCTCGGGCAGATTACTGTTGGACTGCGAGAAGACACGATGCAGCAGAAAGTGGCCTGTGAGCTTTAACCCCTTGAGAATATCAGATTCTTTAAACTCTCCTTGCCCGCGCAAAAAAGACGGCAGCGAGAGCAGCTTCTCCTTATAGACCTCGCCCGCGGCCTCCGAGACGGCGCAGCCGGACTTCGGGCTGACATAGATCAGGTTATCCACAGCACCCGTTGCAGCGCACTTTGACAGGTCGAGACCAAAGCCCAACTCACGCAGCAATCCAATCTCCCAATATACATATGTCGGCGCCCAGATGTCTGTGGCGAACGAGGCCATCAGCGCCTTTGTGCCTTCGTAAACACCGGCATGTTTCTCGCGTTCAGGCAGGGTTTTATCAGCCATGGCGCAGGCGGACTGCATCGCCGTCAGCTTAACGGGATCATCCATGACATTAGCGGCGGTGCTCTTTTCAAGCTCCAGCGTAAAAGTGCCGAGCTGGTCATTGGATTTCGCTTTCCAGTCGATGGAGACAAGATTTCCGGGTTCCAGTACACCGCGCATTTTTGTGGACGTGGCGCCGTAAACATAGCCCATGGCGCGCCCATGGTCGCGCGTGAGGATGGAAACCACCCCGCCCGTTTCACCGTGCCCGCGCACGGAAAGAATAATGCCGTCGTCCTGCCATTCATTCATCATCCGACCTCAAGAACGCGGTCAATCACATCCGCCGTGCGCTCAATGCAATGACGGTAATTAAAAATACCCCGCAGGACTTCTTCGGAAAGGTATTCGTCAACAGTCTCATCATCAAGAAGCAGGCGCAGGAATTGATCATCGCCATCCCAGACTTTCATCGCCAGCTCCTGCACGAGGCTGTAGGCATATTCGCGGCTCATACCTGCCTGAGTCAGTGCCAGCAGCACGGGCTGCGAGAAAATAAGACCCCGTAGACTCTCGAGGTTCTGCTTCATGCGCTTCGGATAAACCACAAGCTTGTCCATGATGCCGTTCAGACGGTTCAGGGAAAAATCAAGCAGGATCGTCGTATCCGGCGCTATAATGCGCTCCACGGATGAATGCGAAATATCGCGCTCGTGCCAAAGCGTGACATCTTCCAGTGCGGGCGTGACGGCAGAACGGACCAGGCGCGCCAGTCCGGTCAGATTTTCCGACAGCACAGGATTGCGCTTGTGCGGCATGGCAGAAGAGCCTTTCTGCCCGGCAGCAAAATATTCCTCCACCTCTCTTACCTCGCTGCGCTGCAAATGACGGATTTCAGTCGCAAGGTTTTCGACCGACGCCGCGACAACGGCCAGCGTCGCAAAGAACATCGCATGACGGTCGCGAGGAATGATCTGCGTGGAGACAGGCTCGACGGCGAGGCCCAGCTTCTCCGCCACATAGGCCTCGACACGCGGGTCGACGGTGGCGAAAGTGCCAACAGCGCCGGAAATACCGCAAGTCGATATTTCGGCTCGGGCACGGACCATACGCTCACGCGCACGGGAAAAAGCTGCATAATGACCCGCCAGCTTCATGCCGAAAGTCGTCGGTTCGGCATGGATACCGTGGCTGCGACCTATACACAACGTGTCTTTATACTCAACAACGCGGTGCCGTAATGTTTTCAGCAGCACGTCAAGATCGGCGATAATCAGGTCTGCCGCCTCGCGCAGCTGCAGCGAAAAGCCCGTATCAATAATATCCGATGACGTAAGCCCCAGATGGATAAACCGCGCCTCATCACCGACATGCTCGCCGACATTCGTCAGGAAGGCGATGACATCGTGATGGACCTTTTTCTCTATTTCATTGATACGATCAACTTCAAATTTGGCCTTGCTGCGGATTTTCTTGGGAGCATCCGCCGGGATCACGCCGATTTCCGCCTGCGCCTCACAGACAAGCATTTCCACTTCCAGCCAGATCTTGAATTTGTTTTCTGTCTCCCATATGCGGGCCATCTCGGGACGGGAAAAACGGGGAATCATAAATTAGTGTTTCCTTTAAGGCGCTGGTTGAGCTTGAGGTTGTTGTTCTGTATCAGGCGCTGGCGCTGGTGCTGCATCTGGTACTGATGCCGCATCTGGTGCTGGCATTGCTTCCGGCGTCGCCTGCGGCGCTGGAGCAGTCTCAGGTGCCGGTGCGGATTTCTTACCCAGTACACCGCCCAGCAAATCCTGCAATGCGGCTGCGGGATTCTTTTTGAAATTGTCCCTGATATTCTTGAGGGTGGACTTCGCCGCCGACGGGTTTTTCACGATATCTTTCACTGTGCTCGCAAAGTCAGGGATGACCTTAATTCCATTAAAAGGCCCCTTGATGATCACAGGCACGGAGAGCCCCGGTGCGCTATCGGCTGCCGCAGACGTGACAAGAATGGGGGTCACGCGGTATTGAACATACTTCTTCGGGAAGTCGACAGTTCCCTGCCCCGATGCCTGCAAAACCAGCCCCCTCATCTTCAGATCTGTATTGCTGGCAACACCCCTTGCCATGGTAAACGTACCCGTCATGTCGACAAATTTTGTCGCGCCGTCGCTGACGCCGACATCTGTCGAGTGATCCTGCACCAGCTGGGCGATCTTCACCATATCGATGCCTTCCAGCGCGCCATTCTTGAAGTCAAGGCTGCCATTGCCCGCGAGACTGGAGATAATCGCCTTCTGGTTGTCACCGTAGGCCGTGATGGCGGCATGGCCTGTGACCGTACCACTCA
>PLXM01000255.1 GCA_003153235.1 Rhodospirillales bacterium | reverse complement strand
CATTTTGCTCTTTTGAGGAAATTTCCTGATCATTTTACTATTTCGAGTATTTAGCTAAAAAATTAAGCGTTTTTTAACATAATTTATCTATAGTTTTAGATATGAATATTACTCGCACTTTCTATGAAAATTAATGATATAATAAGGAATATGGGGGCGGAATGGATTCGATACTGACGGGGCAAAAGCCCCAAGTGGGAGGACGCTGGCCTGTGGATTCGAAACACCTTTTGCAACTGGCACAAGACATGACGCCGGGAGGACGCTATGCGTTGGCGAATGCCGTTACGCAGTTCTTCGAGCATGATGAACTGAACGAGATGGAGCACCGTCTCGTCGTAGAGATTATGATGAGGCTGATCCACCGTGCAGAGCTTGACCTGCGCGAGGCGCTGGCGGAGAAACTGTCGGCTCTGCCGAATGTTCCGGCTGAAGTCGTTATCTTTCTTGCAAATGACGTGCTTTCTGTTGCCCGTCCGGTTCTGCAGCACAGCCCGGTCCTGAACGATGTTGACCTCGTCTATATTATCTCGTCCAAAACGGCGGAGTACTGGCAGGTTATTGCGCAGCGCGAGAGGCTGAGTTCTTCCGTTGTGGGGCGTCTGGTCGAAACGGGAGACGCCGACACGGCCGCCAAGCTGATCGATAACCCGCATATCGTGCTGCAAAAGAGCACTTTCAAGAAAATAATCAAGACTTCGTTGCAGTCGGAACATCTGCAGACGTCGCTGCTGCGCCGCCCCGAGATCGACAGTGATCTGGCGGTCGAGCTTTATGCCTGCGTTTCGCAAGTATTGCGCCGTGAAATATCCAGACGGTTCAGTGTTACGCCTGCTGTGATAGAAGCAGCCCTCGACAATCTGGTTGAGGAGCTGAGTCAGGAAGCAAAAGGCATACTGCAGGTCACACCTGAAATGGTGACGCTGGCGAAGCAGTTCAAGGAGCGGGGCGAAATTTCTCCCGTTCTCATGGTCAAGGTTTTGAGACGCGGACAGATTTCCTTCTTTATCGCGCTGTTCGCCGAAAAGCTGGGCATTTCTCCCGATATAGCCGTGAGGGTCATCAAAAAAGAAGGCGGAAAATCCTTTGCGATTGCCTGCCGTGCGGTCGGCATGATGAAATCCGAGTTCGCCTCGATCTATCTTTTGAGCCGGAGCGTGCGCACGGATGAAAAAATCGTTGACCAGCGTGAATTGGCCGAGGCTCTTAAATACTACGACACGGTCAAGGATTCCGATGTGCAGCGCATCAAGAAGGATTGGGCGAAGAATCCGGATCTGATTTAATCCGCCTACATAATATATCCTGACATATATCCCGGCTGCCGACAGGAATACGGTTTTCTTAAAAGCTGTATCGTGTATATTACCCTTGGTATTCAAGGGTAGAATCATGAGCGAAGACAAAATTGATATCAGGTTATTTGGCCGCATGGATTTTATGCGCGCGACGGGCCTATTTATTTTGATTGGCGGGGTTCTTGAACTCTTCGCCGGTAACAGGCCCGAGCAGATCGTCGCCCTAGCGGCAGGCTTTATTGCCAGCTTCATTTTGTTCCATTTCAATGCGCGGCGGTGGAAGCGCCAGCTTTCTTCGCTAAGGAAAATTATCGCGGCGCCGCTGCTGGTTTTGTTTTGCGTGCTCACGATTGCCGTCATGCCGGCCTCGACATTTCTGTTTGCGAAGCTGGGGAGTTCAGGAGCACAGACTGACATGGGCCTCTGGTACCTTAATGGATTTCACGGGCTGCAAAAAAATTCCGCCGAAGCTGTAAAGTGGCTGAGCAAGGGAGCCGATAGAGGCAACGCAACAGCGGAGACGGTTTTGGGCGAGTTGTATCTGAACGGCAGCGATGATCTGCCGCAGGATTACAAGCGAGCGGCGGTGATGCTGCAGAATGCCGCGGAGCAGGGCAGCGCGGAGGCGCAGTATAACTTTGGCCTGATGAACCTCAAGGGTCAGGGGATGAAGGTCGATTATCCCGCGGCGGCGAAGTGGATCAGCAGTGCGGCGGAGCAGGGCAGGGCGGAAGCACAGTTCGGCCTTGGTGCGTTGTATACGGCGGGCAAGGGCGTGCCGCAGGATAACGCCAAGGCGCGTGAATGGTTTGAAAAATCCGCGGCGCAGAACAATGCAAACGGCCAGTACAGTCTCGGCAGCCTGTATTATTCCGGCGACGGCGTGACGAAGGATTATGCCGTAGCGCTGCAATGGCTGCAGAAGTCGGCGGATCAAGGGAACCTTGGCGCGGTCAGCCTGCTGGCGGATGCCTATGAGCATGGCCATGGCGTAGGTCAGGATCAAGCGGAAGCCTTGAAGCTTTATCAGCAGGCGGCAGATAAAGGCTTTAGTCCGGGCTATGTCGGGCTTGGACATCTGTATAGCGCGGGCGAGGGCGTGACGCAGGATTACGCGCAGGCGCTGCAGTGGTACCTGAAGGCGGCGCAGCAGGGCAATGCGGAAGGCCAGTTCGAGGCGGGGTTGTTGTATGCGAACGGGCTCGGCATGAAGAAAAATATGGCCGAAGCTTATTTCTGGTTCAGCCTTGCCGCCAATTCTTCCTACAAGCAGGTGGCGGACTGGTGCGACAGAGCGGCGGCTGACTTGAAGTGGCAGCAGATTTCTGATCTCAACCAACGCATCTCGGCATGGAAGCCGACACAGGCATCCGCGCCTGCCGCGCCGGCGAAGCCTGCTGACACCGGATATCATATTTTCTATTGAAACGCTCACAGCGTATACCACATCGCCTTCACGCTTATAATGTATACCATGTTGATTTACCCTTGCCATGTCGCCGCGCATATCCGTCGCGGACAAGTTCGCGCAGACGCTGCCTGATGGTGCTGGGGCTTTCCTGCGTGCGGTGCACGAGGTCGGTGACTGTCCGGCGCTTCCAGAATTTCAGCTGATGGAGTATCTCTGCAGCGAGGGGCGACAGCGATAAGATGTCGTGCGCCTCAATAATGCAATCTATGCGTGTGTTCATTGTATTTCCTGAATCATCGTTTTTCATGTTTGTATTTGTCCGTATCTATCCGTATTTGACTGCATTTGCGCGCAAGCGCCGGCATCTATTTGCAGTGCACGGCATTCATCCGTATTTGTCCGCATTTTTTTGCGGGCGAGTAAAAACGGCTTTAATGCAGGACTTTTGGCATATAAATGCGCAGGCGCAGACGCGCGAGCGGCAACGTATCCGGAAGGCACGGATGCCTCCTTTCTTGGTTAAAAATGAAAAAGGCCCATCGACGGTATCCGCCTGATGGGCCTTTTGCTACAGCACAAGGATGGAATCGCTTTACCACCACGAGAGCTGCTATTATTCAATCATAGATTGCTGTTTGTGTCAAGGATTTTAGGTATTATTTGGTCTTTTCAATTTTAAATTTGGTTCTTAACCCAAGAATAAGAAGGTACAAAAGAACTGTTGAGATTATAGAATGAATAACGGAGAAAATTTTTGCTGTCAGAGAAGTAAGAATCAGAATATTTTCTGAAAACAAAATATTCACTGGCCAAAGGGTTGTTTGTACTGAGTAAATCAAGGCTTTTTGTTGTTGGCTTAAGGTCATCAACTCGTTAACCCATACTTTTTTAGTATACTGGTTGTAAATGCTTTCTAATTCAGGATTAGTAGATGTTTTTGAGGTTTATCTTTCTTGAGTAATTCTAAACCTTTCTATTCATAGAAGCACAAATTTGCAATTATTATATTATGTAATCCCCCAACAATTTGGTTTTCGCGCGTCTTCATGATAAAAAGGATGTCGATTTTAACCACAATATATGAAGACAAGGGATCACCATGCACGCCTATCGCACCCATACCTGTAACCAGCTCCGCGCCGAGCACAAGGGCGAGACCGTCCGCATTTCCGGATGGGTGCACCGCAAGCGTGACCATGGCGGTTTGCTGTTCGTCGATTTGCGTGATCATTACGGCCTCACGCAGGTCGTCATCAACACCGACAACCCGCTGTTCGCGCAGTTTGAAAAACTGAAGCTCGAGAACGTCATCTCCGTGACGGGCGAGGTTGTGCTGCGCACGCCGGAAACGCAAAACGCCAAGCTGCCGACGGGGCAGGTGGAAGTCAGGCTGAAGGCCTATGAACTTCTCTCCGCGCCGGTGACGGACATGTTGCCGCTGCAGGTCAACACCGATGAGCCTTACGGCGAAGAAGTGCGCCTGAAATACCGCTTTCTCGATCTGCGCCGCGAGGTCATTCACCGCAACATCGTCCTGCGCAGCGACGTGGTTTATTCCATGCGCCGCCGCATGGTCGAGCAGGGCTTCCGCGAATTCCAGACGCCGATTTTGACGGCATCAAGCCCTGAAGGCGCGCGGGACTTTCTGGTTCCGGCGCGTCTGCACCCCGGCAAGTTCTACGCCTTGCCGCAGGCGCCGCAGCAGTTTAAACAATTATTGATGATGTCCGGTTTTGACCGCTACTTCCAGATCGCGCCGTGTTTCCGCGATGAAGATGCGCGAGCCGACCGCACGCCGGGCGAGTTCTACCAGCTCGACGTTGAAATGTCCTTTGTGACGCAGGATGACGTTTTCGCAGTCATGGAGCAAGTCATCGGCGGCGTGTTCGAGGAATTCTCGAACTTTACCGGCACGAAGTTCAGCGTGTCCAAGCCGCCGTTCGTGCGCATCCCGTACGATGAATCCATGCTCAAGTACGGCAACGACAAGCCGGATCTGCGTAATCCTTTAGTGATCGTCGATGTGACCAGCGTTTTCGGGCGTGATGATGTCGAGTTCAAGGCATTCAAGGGCGTGATCGCCAAGGGCGGCGTTGTCCGCGCTATCCGTGCGCCGAAAGTCTCCGACCGTCCGCGCAGCTTCTTCGATAAACTGAACTCGTGGGCGCAGGGTGAAGGCGCGCCGGGGCTGGGCTATGTTGTGTTTGAAGGAAAACAAGGTGTAGAGGCTGGTTCAGTTCGTGAAGCTGCTATCAATGCTATGGAAGCTCATGGTGTAAAGGTTGATCATGTAAAGCAAGCTGAGAGAAAGTGGCTTGATGCAAAAGGTCCTATAGCCAAATTTATTCCGGCAGAAGCCCTGCAGGCTTTGATTGAGCTTTGTGGTGTTCAAGCCGGCGACGCTGTTTTCTTCGCGTGCGACATGGTTGACAAGGCCGCGCTGCTGGCCGGCAAGGCGCGCACGAAAATCGCCGAGGAAATGGACATCATCGAGAAGGACTGCTTCAAGTTCTGCTGGGTCGTCGATTACCCGATGTTCGAAATCAACGACAAGACCGGCAAGGTTGATTTCTCGCACAACCCGTTCTCCATGCCGCAGGGCGGGCTGAAGGCGCTCGAGACGCAGGACCCGCTGAAAATTAAAGCCACGCAATACGACTGCGTCGCCAATGGTTTGGAACTCTGTTCCGGCGGCATCCGCAACCACATGCCGGAAGCGATGGAAAAAGCCTTCGAGATCGCGGGCTATCCCAAGGGCGCGGTGCAGGAAAAATTCGGCGGCATGTATAATGCGTTCAAGCTCGGCGCGCCTCCGCATGGCGGCTGCGCGTTCGGCATCGACCGCATTATCATGATGCTGGCGAAAGAGCCGAACATCCGCGAAGTCATTGCTTTCCCGATGAACCAGCAGGCTGAAGACCTGATGATGAGCGCGCCGTCAACTGCCGAGCCGCATCAGCTGAGAGACGTGCACATCAAGATTGATCTGCCGAAAGCGGCTGTAAAGGAACAGGTCAAGGCTGCGGGCTGAAATCTGGGTGAATTAGAGGGGTGAGGGCGCTGCAGGTCGCGGCGTGTTCAGTTGCAATTCCGCTTTCTTCTGCTTTTTTTCTTCCGCTCTTTGTTTGCCTTTCAGGTGCAGGCAGGCGAGGCGGCCAGCCATCGCGCTTGTCGCAAATGCGCCCGTAAGCCCTGCGCCAAGCGCTCCTGCAAGTGAAATGGCGAGCCCTGCGTAGGTTGTAGGGGCGGGTATCGTCATTGTGGCAGCATGAAAGGCTGCGACGAATCCGGGAACGGCTCCCTCTGCGGTGAAGAATGCTTCACCTCCGCCAAACTTCAGTCCGTTTTTGTGCAGGTCGGCGATGCCGGAGACTTTGTTAAATGCGGTTTTAATTCCTTTAGCAATGCCTCTAAAAGCTTTTACGGGGATTTCAGCGGTTTTATAAACTACGTCTGCTGCGTTCATATTTATTCTCGCTTTCTAAATTTGTTAAGCGGACATGCGCGCTGCGCGGCGTTGCTTTCTTTGTTCCGCTCTTTGTTGGCCTTTCAGGTGCAGGCAGGAGAGACGGCCAGTCAGCACTGGTGCTGCAACAGCTGCAGCAAAACTTGTGCTCAGGTAGGCAAGAGTTTGTGATCCGGTTAGCTGGGTATTCATGCCCAGCGCAGCTCCGTATGAATAGAGGGTTGTCATTAATGCAACTGGCGCCGCCATAGCGGTGAACAATATTTCGCCTCCGCCAAACTCCAGTCCATTTTTGTGCAGGTTGGTAATGCCGGAGACTTTGTTGAAGGCTGCTTGAAAGCCATGGCCGATACCGGTTAAAACTTTTCCGGCGATCTCGGTGGTCTTGTAAACTGCGTCTGCTGCGTTCATATTTATTTCCCCTTTTTAAAACCCGCACCAATCTTTTTGTCTTAGAACAAGGATATATAGTCAATTGTATTATGTCAATTAATATTTTACAGAATAAATATAAATTGTTAAATATCAATTAGTTATATATAATATT
Organism: Rhodospirillales bacterium; assembly: GCA_003153235.1. Lineage (GTDB taxonomy): Bacteria > Pseudomonadota > Alphaproteobacteria > Micavibrionales > UBA2020 > PALSA-926. The sequence continues at coordinate 2,254 of PLXM01000255.1, read as the reverse complement.
TCTAAGGGGCATATTTATGGCTGACATAATATAAAGAATGTAAGATATAGATATTACATTCATGACAGGGAACGTGTTTTCGGCATGCAGAAGCGGGACTGGAATAGAAATCTTAGTACCGAATTTTTAAAGTATATCGGTGATTATATGTTGGTGGAAACGCCGCTGGCGAAGGCTGATATTTGCCTCGTGTTTGGCAATCATGCCCATGCGGCTGAGCTGGCGGACCGCGCGGCGGATCTTTACAAGCAGGGATATTTCAAGCTGATCGTTGTTTCCGGCGGCGTGCCGATGAAGGACGGGCGGCTTGAAGCGGATTGCATGCGCGATGTTCTGCTGGCGCGCGGCGTTCCGGCCTCTGCCATCCTGACCGAGGACAAGGCGCAAAATTCCGGCCAGAACATCAGATATTCAAGAGCGTTGCTGGAGAAAACTTTCGGCACGGGCGCGGTCAAATCCATCCTTGCTGTCGGCCATATTCATGCTTCGCGTCGCTTCCTGATGACGATCGAAAATGATTGGCCGGAAGTGACCAAGATGTTCACGACTATTAATTGCTTCAGCGTGCCTAAAAATCTCTGGTACACAGATCCCGTCTTCAGGCAGGAAGTGCTGGATGAGTATAAAAAAATTGCCCCTTACAAGGCGCAGGGCCTTATCAAGGAAATTGACCTTAAGAAAATCAATCAGGAAATAGCGCAGCTGCCGAAGCCTGCGTCGGGGCCGCCGCCTAAATTTTTTAGTATCAACAGGAGAGTTGCATGACAGTCCCGGTAGAAGATTATATCGACAACTACTATGTCCGCACGCTGGCTGAAGATACGCATTACCCGACCCTCACTAGTACAGAGGAAGCGGATGTCTGCGTCATTGGCGGCGGGCTCGCGGGTCTCAATACGGCGCTTGGCCTCATCGAGCGCGGCAAAAAAGTGGCTCTTGTCGAGGCGCATCGCGTCGGCTGGGGCGCGTCGGGCCGCAATGCCGGTTTCGTCGCCAAGGGCTATGCCGCGGGCGAGGTAAGCCTCGCCAAAAAGATCGGCCTCGAAAAGGCGCAGAAGCTTGTCAACCTCACCAAAAATGCGCGCAAGACCATCAAGAAGCGCATCGCCGATTTCAACATCGACTGCGGCCCTGTCATCGATGGCGTTTTGACCGTTTCTTTCCGCGACCGCGTGGAGGAGCTGAAACGCTCGATCAACGAGGCGAACGACAATTTCGGCCTCGGCTTCGAATTCTGGTCGCGCGAACAGGTGCGCGCTGTCTGCAAGACGGACAAGTATTATGACGGCGTTTTCGCCATTAATGACTTCCAGTTTAACCCGTTGCGCTATGTACGTGGTCTTGGCCGCGCCATTGCCGAGCGGGGCTGCAAGATCTTTGAAAACAGCCCGGCGGTGAAGATCGAGAAAGAGGGCGCGCAGTGGGTCGTCTACACACCGCAGGGCAAGGTGAAGGCCAAGGATATCGTCCTTTCCTGCGCGATTTACATGGAAGGGCTGGACAGCCGCCTCGAAAACGCGGCCTTCCCCGTGCAGACATACCTGATGTCGACCAAGCCGGTCGACCCGCAGATTCTCAAGAACGCGATCGACACGCCCTATGCGATTTATGATACGCGCTTTTGCAGCGACTATTACCGCATACTTCCTGGAAACAGGCTGCTGTGGGGCGGGCGCGTCGGCCTGTGGGCGCACCCGAATGACATTGCCAAGGCGATGGTCGAGGATATGCGCAAGCTTTATCCCGAGCTGGCGGCAAACGTCGAGCCGGAAGTGGCCTGGTCGGGCAAGCTCTGTTACGCACCGCACAAGATGCCGCAGATCGGCCAGATCGAGCCAGGCTACTGGTACAACACCGGCTACGGCGGGCATGGATTATGCCCGACGACGGCGGGCGGCGAAATCGTCGCAGCAGCAATCGCTGAGGGCGACCAGCTTTATAAAGAGTTCGCACCGTTCGGCCTCGGCTATGCGGGCGGCAAATATGGCCGCTATGCCGCGCAGATGGTTTACTGGTGGTGGAAGCTGCGGGATATCATGGATATTTAAGGGTTTTTTATCTATAGACCGCTCACTGCTCTCAAGACCAAATTCCCAGCTTATAAAATCAGGCATTTTGTGATTGCTCTTTTCATAGGTTCCGTTTATAAATCAGCATATTAATTAATATGTCGGACTGTAGCGCAGCCTGGTAGCGCACTTGCATGGGGTGCAAGGGGTCGCACGTTCGAATCTTGTCGTCCCGACAGAAGGAA
>PLXM01000030.1 GCA_003153235.1 Rhodospirillales bacterium | reverse complement strand
TCATGCTCAAGGAAACCGTCGATGGGGAGTTTACAACCGTAGAGGACGTGGCTGCCGTCGCTCTGTTCTTTGCAGCTTTTAAAACGAATGCACTCACTGGCCAATCGCTGGTTGCCAGTCACGGTTGGTTTATGCAGTAAAGGCACTCGGACAAGAACGCTACAGATACCTCTACAGAGACAATCGTCCCAAAACGGCCAATTAGCGGAGCGTCTCTCAGTNNAAAAATCGACGCGCAAAAAAGGACCGCCAACAGCGTGCTTTTGTGCCATTATCTCAAGAATCAAAAAAAACCGGGGAAAAAGTGGTGGCACGGCGAGTTTCGCGCCCAAACTATCCGTGACAATGCTCCCATTCTGGGATTACGACAAACACAGCTCTATTTTCAAACTAAAAATCTTGGATTAAAGTCCCATTCAATTAGCTTTGCCGGTTCCGCCTGAAAAAGCACTCCGGAAACAAAAATGAGGAACTTATTTCTTCTATTCTGCGTTGGAACATATTAAGCGGATCATAAAATGATTGAAAAGATAGGATACTGGCTTGCTCGCTACCTTCAAAAAGAGTCGCCGGGTTACAAGCCAATTTCTGTCGTTTCCTCTCGCAGGTTAAAGGGCTGCCTGTGTCCGGGTGATATTCTGCTGGTTGAAGGCAGCCAGAGAATTAGTGTTGCCATCAAGTATCTGACGCAATCGACGTGGTCTCATGCCGCCATGTATGTCGGCAATAATGTCGATTCTAATGAGACGTCAGAACAGAAATGTCTGATCGAAGCCGATATGGTGGAGGGCGTTGTGGCTGTGCCGCTGTCAAAATATGCCTGTCTCAATACGCGCATTTGCCGTCCCGTCAATTTACGGCCGGAAGATAGCCTCAAACTGCTGGAATACGCGACCAGCAGGATAGGGCAACAGTATGACATGAAAAGTGCGACAGACCTTTTTCGCTATCTCCTGCCGCAGCCGCCGGTGCCTGTACGCTGGCGTCGTAAAATGCTGGCGCTGGGAAGCGGTGATCCGACACGCGCTATCTGCTCTACGCTGATCGGAAATGCCTTTCTATCCATCCGCTATCCTATTTTTCCAGATATCGCCGATCATCCGGCTGGCAGTAAAGAAGCGGATGATGCTTCGAAAGAAATCCAGCATATCCACCATACCGGACTTTTTGCACCGCGTGATTTCGATCTGTCGCCTTATTTCCAGGTGATTAAACCGTCATTGGAAAAAGAATTCGATTATAAAAACCTTAACTGGCTGGCGCTCCCTCCCCTGAAGGAAAAGCACGCATGACCTCCATTCGTCAAAATCTCCTGACAAAGCCCGTCTTTAAATGGGCCAAAAGCGTGTTGCCGCGGTTATCAGAAACCGAGCGTGAGGCGTTGGAAGCGGGCGAAGTCTGGTGGGATGCGGAGCTTTTTACCGGTAATCCTGCATGGGAAAAGCTTCTCAAAACACCCGTGCCACACCTTTCAAATGAAGAGCAAGACTTTCTGAATGGACCCGTCGATGAACTGTGCCACATGCTTGATGACTGGCACATTAACTGGGTCTTAAAAGATCTTCCGCCAGAGGTGTGGGCTTTTCTTAAAAAGAAGAAATTTTTTGCCATGATTCTTCCCAAGGAATACGGCGGTCTTGCGTTCTCTGCCTATGCTCATTCTGAAATCATCCGCAAGATCGCCAGCCGCTCTGTTGTGGCGGCCGTCACTGTCATGGTGCCGAATTCACTGGGGCCAGGTGAATTATTGGTGCAGTTCGGCACAGAAGCACAGCGTAATTACTGGCTCCCGCGTCTTGCTGATGGCGTAGAAATTCCCTGCTTCGGGCTTACTAGCCCCGAGGCGGGCTCAGATGCCGCCGCCATGGTAGATCAGGGCCGTATATGCAGGGGCATTTATGACGGCAAAGAAATTTTGGGTATTCGCCTGAACTGGCACAAACGATATACAACGTTGGGGCCGATCGCGACCGTTCTGGGCCTTGCCTTCAAGCTCCATGATCCGGACCATATGCTGGGCGACAAAGAAGATCTGGGCATTACCGTGGCCCTCGTGCCAACTCACTTAAAAGGCATTGAGATCGGACGACGCCATATTCCCGCCTACCAAATGTTTCAAAACGGCCCTAGCACAGGCACGGACGTATTTATCCCGCTCGACAACGTCATTGGCGGAAAAGAACAAGTCGGTAAGGGTTGGAAGATGTTGGTAACGGCTCTCTCTGCGGGAAGAGGCATATCGCTTCCCTCTCTTTCTGCTGCAGGCACAGCCTTTGCTGCTCGAACAGCGGGCGCTTATGCCCGCGTACGCAGGCAGTTCAACATTCCCATCGGCCAATTTGAGGGCATTGAAGAGTTATTGGGGCGCATGGCTGGAACAGCCTATTTACTGGATGCCGCGCGCCGGCTCACCTGCGCTGCGCTGGATGAAGGCCGCAAGCCTGCCGTTATTTCTGCGATCATGAAAACGCATGCAACGTATCTGATGCGGGAGTCCATCAATGACGCCATGGATATTCATGGCGGGAAGACAGTGATTGACGGCCCTTCAAACTACCTGGGCGGTCTGTACAGGTCTGTACCGATCGGCATCACGGTCGAGGGCGCAGATATCATGACGCGGAACCTGATCATATTCGGTCAAGGCGCTATCCGTTGTCACCCCTGGTTGTTAAAAGAAATGACGGCACTGGAAGAGGAAGATCCGTTAAAAGCCCTGCAGGATTTTGATATGGCCTTCTGGGGTCACGTCGGACATTCTTTTAAAACTCTGGGCCGCGCATGGTTGCGCAGTTGGACAGGTGGAATGATATCTCCTGCTCCCGCTTTTGCTTCCGGCAAAATTCTCTCTTACTATAAGAAACTCGGGCGTTATGCGGCGGTCTTTGCCCTGGTAGCAGATGCAGCTTTTTTAGTGCTGGGTAAAAATATGAAACGCGGGGAAATGCTCTCCGCTCGGCTGGGCGACATACTCTCGCAGCTTTATTTCCTGTCTGCTGTTCTGAAACGATGGGAAGATGATGGCAGGCAAGAGGCTGATTTTATTCTTGTACAATATTGCATGGAAAAAGGTTTCACCACTATTGAAGACCGATGCGGCGCTGTCTTAAAGAACTTCCCGAACCGGCCTGTTGCGAATATTATTAAATTTATTGTGCAGCCCTTCGGTATCCACCGTTGCGGACCGGCAGATGCATTGTTAAAAGAATGCGCCGAAATTCTTCTTTCCCCTTCTGAAACACGCGATCGCTTGACATCCGGGCTATATTGCGGCACAGGAGATGATATGGTGGCGCAGTTGGAGAAGGCTTTTGCCCTATCCGTGGAAACTGAGCCGTTACGAGAAAAAATGAAGAAGGGTACTTTAACTGTATCTGAAGCAGACATACTGAGACATGCCGATAAAATTGCCTCCGGCGTTATTGGGGTTGATGATTTCAGCGCTGAAGAATTGTTTCCGCGAAAGCCATAATGACGATCTTTTACACAGATGCAGATAAGGTTGCAGACGCCGTCATCCAGGCTGTCGGGAAAAATATAGTACTGGGCTTGCCGCTGGGCCTCGGCAAAGCCAATCACATTGCCAACGCGCTTGTGAATAGGGCTGTGGCTGACTCTTCCATCCATCTCAAGATTTTTACGGCGCTGACCCTCGAAAAGCCCCAGCCAAAGAATGAACTGGAGCGTCGGTTTCTGGAGCCGGCCCTGATACGTCTTTTCGGAGATTATCCCGAGCTGGAATACGCCCGGCGTTTGCGGGACGGCTCGCTTCCCGCCAATATTGAAGTAAATGAATTCTTCCTGACGGCCGGACAATGGCGCGGTGTTGACAGGGTGCAGCAGAATTATATCGCCGCCAATTACACGCATGCGCTTTCTTGTCTGCTGGATCATGGCGTCAATGTCATAGCCCAGCTTGTGGCGAAAAAAGAAGAGGAATACAGTTTAAGCTGTAATCCTGATTTAACCGCAGACCTTCTGGAAGAACGCAGGGGCGGCAACGCCCGCTTTATTTTTGCCGCTCAGGCAAACAGCGGGCTGCCATTTATGGCGGGGGATGCAGTAATTTCCGGCAACGATATCGACATCATGCTGGAGAGCCCCAAGACAGACTTTGAGCTTTATTCTATCCCCAGAAGGCCCATTAGTCTAGCTGATCAGGCGATTGGACTGCATGCGGCAAGACTGGTCCGTGACGGCGGCACTTTGCAGATCGGAATAGGCTCCATCGGCGATGCCGTTACCATGGGCCTCATATTGCGCCACATGAACAATGATAGTTTTAGAAATATGGCGGATGATCTGGCGTGCAATCAAGTACCTAAACTTTATAACGATGCGCCGTTCACAGCAGGCATTCATGGCATCAGCGAGATGTTTGTCGACGGTTTTCTGCATTTGGCAAAGAACGGCATTTTAAAGCGCATTGTCGATGGTGCTGTTTTTTACGGCGCATTTTTTGTTGATACTCGCGATTTCTACAGGACGCTGCGTGACATGCCCGAGGCCGAGCGCCGTCTGTTCCAGATGAAGCCTATCAGCTTCACCAATGCACTCTACCATAATGAAAAAGAAAAAAGGGTAGCACGTGTCAAGGCAAGTTTCATCAACGATGCGATGATGGTAAACCTGCGCGGCGCAGCGGTTTCTGACGCCCTGGAAAACGGCACCGTGATCAGCGGTGTCGGCGGGCAGCATGATTTCGTGATGCAGGCTTTTGCTCTGAAAGATGCACGCACCATTATCGCGCTTCACGCCACAAGGGAATTAAAGGGAAAAACAGTTTCTAATATTGTCTGGACCTATGGCCATGAAACGATACCGTGGCATTTACGCGATATTATTGTGACGGAATATGGCACTGCGGATTTACGCGGCCAGTCGGACGCGGACGTGATTGCGCGCATACTGGCTGTCACAGACTCGAGATTTCAGCCAAGCCTACTCGCACAGGCGAAGAAAGCTGGCAAAATTCAGAAGTCATACCAAATACCGGATGTCTACTGTTCCAATACGCCGGAACGCATTGAAAAAGTCCTTGGACCGGCGCGGCAGAATGGCGTCTTGCCGGCATTCCCTTTCGGTACGGATTTCACGGAGACAGAACAACACCTTTTGCCGGCGCTGGATTTTTTGAAGAAAAAATCATATTCGAAAATATCTATGGCACATCTTTTTCTGCAGGGAATTTTTGCAGGAACACCCTCCCAAGTTCACTTGGGAAATCTTGTGCGGATGGGCTTAAAGAATTCAGGGGGCCCAAAAGAATATTTTTACCAAAAGATTCTTCATGCCGCCTTGCTTGCTCAGATGAAAGATGCTGAAGCTGCGTGATAACCCCGCTTGTGGGAAATAAACACCTCTAAAAAATCCTTATAAACCAACGGGCGCAAGAGTTTCACCTTCAAGGAAGAAATAATTGTCTAGCACCTCTTTCACGGCGCGGGAGTTCTGTATGGTTTTTATTTCTGCATAAACCTCACCCGAATTGGGCAGGTACCCGAGATACCAAGAGAAGTGTTTTCGTGCAGTAGCTACCCCCAAATACTCTCCATAGAATTGCAGCATGGAATCATAGTGCTCGAAGATGATGTTTCTTATTTCATTCATTTCCGGCGCAGGCGTTAGAGCGCCTGTACGCAAATAATCCATGACTTGGCGTAAGAACCACGGTCTGCCGTGAGCCCCTCTTGCAATCATCACGCCATCGGCGCCTGATAATTTCATTGCTTGTACGGCGTCGTGCGGCGTCCGGATATCACCGTTCACGATAACAGGGATCTTAACGCTCTCCTTAACAGCACGAATAGCTTCCCAATCTGCAGTGCCGTTAAACATCTGTGTTCTTGTGCGCCCATGAACAGTAATCATCTGAACGCCTGTATCTTCGGCAATTTTTGCCATTTCAGCAGCGTTCTTGTTTACCTCATCCCACCCGAGGCGCATTTTCACTGTAACAGGCACTGTAACAGCCTTTACCGTTGCCGCCATGATCACAGCTGATAGCTTCACATCCTTCATGAGCGCAGAGCCAGCAAACTTATGTACGACTCTTTTTACGGGGCAGCCAAAGTTCATGTCAATGATAGCAGCACCGAAGTCTACACTCATACGTGCCGCTTCAGCCATCATCTCCGGTTCACACCCCGCAAGCTGCACCGCCAGCGGAAACTCCCCGCTATAGTCAGCACACATTTTAGTGCGGCGGTATTCGTCAATCATCGGGCGGCTGGCAATCATTTCAGAGAAAACAAGCCCCGCGCCAAAGCTTTTAACGAGCCGCCGGAAGGGCACGTCTGTCACGCCAGTGACGGGTGCCAGTAATACGGGTTCCTCAATTCTGATCGGGCCTATTGAAAATCCCATTTTACCTTATCACTTCATTAACAGCGGGCTTTTGAGGTATTGTCTCAAGTATCTTAGGAAAGTTGAGCGCTCAAACTTTAACCAAACACTTTTCATACGACACGTTATCACACAAACAGTAGAAAAAAATCTAATATTGCGGAAAAATTTGGCCATTTTTAGGCACAGAAAGTGTTCCCTGACCTGTGCCGGAGAAGTCACACTTTTGCGCGGTCATGTCATGGTCGAGCGCTTTTTTATGAAGCCTTTTGACCGCAGTGCGCAATTCAATAACGGAGGCATTTGTCCAGCCGAAGCCTTCATCGTTCTCCGCATAACCTTTGTCAGTATAGTAGGACATATTTGAGCTGCCGTCCTTGCTGCTGTATTTCTCGAACAGTTTGCCGGTCCGCTTGAAATCGCCGCTCACGGTGCTGAGGAAACAGCACGCAAGGTCAAGCGCTTCATCGTAATGGCCATAGCGCTCCAGCGCCTGCACAGCCACCACCTGCAGCGGCGCCCACATGAGAGGCTTGTCCCATTGGCAGCCGGTTTCGCGGCCGCTGGTATTGAGGCCGAACTCTGTTTTCAGTTTCGGAATGATATGGGCGATGACCTGATCGGCCTGTTTCTGGCTCGCCGCGCCAGCCCAGAGCATGAAGAGCGCCGTTGCAAAATCGTAGTCGCGGAAGACCGGGATGTTGTAGTTCTTGCATAAGGCCTCATTGACGTTGCGGTCGCGGTAGCAAGGCGCACGCACCTGTTTGCCGTTTTCGATGCCGTCATCCCACAGCCAGCTGTTGATTTGCGTTTTCGTAGCGCGGGCTTTGTTTTCCCATTCTTTTTTGTGCGCTTCCCAGAGAGGTTTCTTTTCACTGCCGGGCGCGGCTTTTAACAGGCGTCCATAGATCTCCGCCATCTCGTTCTCCATCTTCAGGCGCTCGGCGTTCAGGCAGATCGGCAGATGGTTGATGATATCGACGTTATAAAACCCGAAACGCCCCGAAGGATCGAAACCGGATTCGCGCATGGCGCTGTCGCCGGCATAGAAGACAGGAGATAGTTCAAACTGCTTTTCGCCGCCGCCTTCTGAAACTGTGAGGTATTGCTCGATATAATAGCGGTCCTTGCGGTCCTGGTAGTCCAGCTGCTCAACCGGCACGCTGCCGATTTTCTGCTGCTTTTCGTACATAGCCTTGAGGTTTTTCAGCGCGCCTTCATAATGACCGTGCTCACCGAAGCGCACTTCATCCGCTGGTCGTATGCTATTGGATGAATAGCGCGACAGACCGCTTTCTTCATGCAGATGCGGCGCCGTGATCCAGTGCTCGTAGTATTTCTCCGCTCTCTGGGCGGCACGCTCGAGCCATTGGGTCTTGGATTCGCCGCCGGCATGGCGCAGCTCATCCCAGCGGTCGAATATCTCGACGATTTTCTCGGTGACCAGCGGCGGCTGCGAGCGGCTCTTGTCAGAGCGGAGGTAATAGGTGCGGTTGCCGCACAGGACTGTTCCGTAATGCTCGACCTCGTAAAGGAGGTCGTCGATCAGCCCTCTTGCCTCGTCGAGCTTTCCGTCATCCGTCAGCGCGCGCGCTATAAACGCGGCATCCCAGTTGTAAAGCTCATTATAGCGCACGCCGGGCACGATATAAGGATGCGGCACATAGAGCAGACCGTGCTCGTCAAAGGGAATATTGCTCCATTCGGACTGCGGCGGCAAGCGCACGACATTGATGGTCGGGAATTCCTCTCCGTCCGGCAACTTTGCCTCGCCGCTTTCAATGAGCTGCAAGGCGATCTTGCGGGCCTCTTCCATCTCCATTTCCACGCGCTTCATATCTTCCTTCTCGGAGATATACAGGCGATAGCAATTGTCCCTCGGCTTGGGCACCTTCGGGTCTGTGCAGCCGCCGAGATAGAGGGTAACCATGGTGCGCTGGAGTTTTGGCCACATGGCTTCGACATACTCTTTGACCGGCTCGCTCTGCTGCAATGTGTCGTTGACGTGCTGATAGCGGTCCATGGCCTGAGCGAGGCGCGCTTTTTCCAGCAACGGGTCCGTAAAGGGAAACGCCGTTTCCTCCGTGGAGGGAACCGCTCCAGTAATTACAGCCTTGCCTGACTGTACGCGCCGGCGGATGGATTTCGCGAAATGACCGGCAACATTGTGCAAAAATTTGTCCGTCGCGGAAAAGGCTGCCTGACGCGCGGGCTGTTTCTTCTGCCCTGGCTTTTGCAGAACATGATCGCGCATTTCAATAAATTCTTTTAGACGATTGCTCCCCGACACATTGCCCCCCTTAGTCCTTATATTATAATAAGAAAATGGGGAATTGTAAAATATTATGTTAATAATATATATAAGGTATTGATTTTTAATATAAATTTTGACGACGGTGAAAGCAGCTTGGCTATTTTCCGTTTATAGCGTGATAATGTAATTATGGGAATCAAACCGCCAGATATCTTCAGCCGGTCTGTACCGTAGATCTTATTCCGGTAGCCCCCACCGTTTCAACAGCTTAAAGCTCCTGAGTATTCAATGAGCCCTGTTACCTCGGTTGTTACCTTGGCACTTCAAGTAGAACGGGCTATGCAAGCTACCGCCCCGTCAATCTCGCGCCGTAGAGGCTGCGGAATGATTGACGGGTGGTAGTGGTAGTTCTATTCACAATGAAGCAATAACCTGTGCCAAAGGCTGCAAACCACTGTATTGGCTCGGCGGAGAGATGGTTAGA
>PLXM01000219.1 GCA_003153235.1 Rhodospirillales bacterium | reverse complement strand
CGTTTCAGCTTATTACAGGACATGGCCTCTCTGGGCAATCCTTGCAGTATATGTCGTTATCTGGATCACTTACGTTCACATGACAGGCTATAATATGAATGGCGCCACAAACATCAACGGCGTCGAAGACCCCCGCTTTCCCGCTTATTCGACAAGCATCACCAATCGCTTCTTTACATGCCTTGGCACACTACCTGTTTATATAGGCCTGATGCTTTGGCCACATAATCTCCATATGGAACGGGCCTTTCCGGTTTTCACAACGCTGTTTGATTGGCTGCCCATGACAGGTGCGCTTATAGTCATCCTTTGCCTTGCGCAAATATTCTGGGGACGTGCCCGTCAGGGATTGGCCTTGAGTTTTGGCATTCTCTGGTTTACCATCGCTCACTCACCCACAACGGGCGTCCTCTTCCCTATTAATGCGCTCGTCTCCGAGCACTGGATGTACCTGCCCATGATAGGGCTTTTGCTCGGGATACTGGAAACGGTATCCGGCCTTTTCAAAAAAATGCCGATCGTAGCAGTATCTCTTGTTTTGATCATGGCGCTTTTCCTGGGTACTGTCACTTTTTCACAAAGCAAAAACTGGCAAAATCCTGAAACGCTTTATTACAACATCGTTGATAATGGCGGCAACCGTTACAGGATTAGCGAGCATCTTGCTTATTATTACATGAGACATGGCGAATTCGACGAAGCGATAGAACAGTTCCAATATCTGACCAGTCATACCTTTGGGCGCACTGTTCCCTGGTTGACAGCAATGCATATGCTTACCGCTAATGCGTGGCTTCATGCCCGCTTTGATCAAAATGACATCGTTACCATTGACGAGATCAACCGCGCCTTGCCGGCCTCATCACACATAGCAGAGGCTATACAAGAGCTGGGCCAGGCCCTTCAGCTGACGCCGGACTTTTACTGGGCGCATAAGTATCTGGCAATTATCTACCGCTATCAGGGGAATAACGTCATGGCCGATTTCCATGAAAAAGAAATGAAAAAGATATCGCAGAAAAATGCGAATTAAGAAATAAAAAGGGGAAGATGGATAAGTCCATCCTCCCCCGTATATATCACAAGTTTACGGCTTACTGACCGCCTCCATCAGGTGGAGCACCGCCATCGTCCCCACCACCCATATTATCTCCACCACCACTTGGCGGACCGCCTTGAGGGCCGCCACCTCCGCCCATACCACCGCCTCTGCGCATCATTCCGCCACCGCCACCCATGTGACCGCCGCCGCCGCCTCTGTTCGGCATACAGCCCTTGAGAGACTCAGGATCGGTTGAAGCCTGAACACAGGACATCGTTTGTTGCATACGTGTCAAAATCTGAGACTTGAATGCTTCAAATCTCTGCTGCCCGTCACCTGGTCCGCCAGGACCACCACCGCCATCTCCCCCTTGTCCACCGCCGCCTTGCATAGGAGAGGCGGGCATATTCGGCATGTTACCGCCGCCGCCGGCATTTTGCTGAGCCAACGCAGGAACTGCGGTCATGCTCATTGCAATCGCTGCCACAATAGCTAACTTTTTCTTGTTCACTTAAGTCTCCTTGGTTGTTGTTAAAAAATTATCCCAATTTTCTTAAAAAGGTTTCTTGGACATCTCAGATGACCAAGTATTTTTGCTCAATTCTCTCCCAAAGTCACGCAATACCTATGCACACAATAGAATCATGCAAGATAAGATAAAATACTCTAGTTTCTGTTTATTAAAACTTGCTTAATTTTCACAATAACAATTACGCAGATCACTGCCGCCTAGCAATTGACAGCATAGAAAATTTGATCATAAACTCGTGCATGGATAATGATCAGGCCCATCTTTTGCTGACAATCAATCGCCTCGGTTATGGACCGAGAGCTGAAGACTATAAAGAACTTGCAGTTCTGGGAACAAATGGATGGCTTGACGGGCAGCTGAGCCCCCCTGAAGGCGATGAACCCTCTGTTGCAGACCGTCTCAGCAAAACACAGTTACACATCAAATATGATGCCAGCCCTAAAGACAATGTACTCGCCATGGACCAAATGCGGCCTTTGACTAGCCTGATGAAATCCACAGAAGATCTATGGCCGCTGCTCGATGGGCAAAAAAAACTTAACGGTCAGGAGAAAGGACGCCCGCGGCAGGAAGTGATTGCGGCGACATTGTTGCGTTCAATTTACAGTCATTATCAGTTGCGTGAAGTTATGGCCCAGTTCTGGCATGACCACTTTCACGTCAACGCTTTCTCAGACGATCATATCGCCGTAGCGCTCCCGACCTACGACCGCGATGTCATCCGCAAAAACTGCCTTGGAAACTTTCGTGACATGCTCGAATCTGTGGCAACTTCGACAGCTATGCTTTACTACCTGTCAAACCATTCTTCCCGGGCGGGTGCAGCCAACGAAAATTACGCGCGAGAATTATTCGAGTTGCACTCCTTCGGGCGTGAAAACTACCTGAATGACCGTTATGACCGCTGGCGCGAAGTTCCTGGCGCGTTGCAAGGGGAACCTCAGGGATATATTGATCAGGACGTTTATGAAGCGGCTCGTGCCTTCACTGGCTGGACGGTCGAAGATGGCGGCAAAATAGACGGCGGGCGCTCCCTGCCCTCAACCGGAAAATTTACCTATGTCGAAAACTGGCATGACGGATATCAGAAGCGCGTGCTGGCGAACGAATTTGATCCCTTCGATAAACCCATGGCAGATGGGCGTAAAGTTCTAGACCTTATCACAAACCACCCTGCGACTGCGCAGCACATGGCAAAAAAACTCTGCCTGAGACTGATTGGTCCCGACGCGCCTGACACGATCGTCAAGAAATCTGCGGATTTGTGGCACGATCAGGTTCGTGCTCCCAACCAAATCTCTCAGGTCGTGCGGCTGATTGCTGCATCGCAAGAATTTGCGCAATCGCGCGGAAAAAAAGTCAAACGCCCCCTCGCCCTGATGGCAAGCTATGTCCGTATCATGGGTTTCGAGTTCACGCCAACGGAAGGTCTGTTCAACCAGATCGGCAATGCCGGACAAAGACTGTTTGCTGCGCCGACGCCGGTCGGGATTCCTGATGACAATTCAGTTTTTCTTGGCACCAACGCCATGCGCAACCGCTGGCAGCTCCTCGCCGGTCTTTCTCAAAATTCCTGGAACAATGGTGTTCTGCAGCCCACGACAACACTCTCGCAATGGGGCCGGAAGACAGACAACGTTGGCGAATGGCTGGCTCTTTTTGGCAATAATCCTGATGAAAAGACAGTCGAAGGCATTTCTATTGCAGCCGGTTTTGTGCCCTTTGCTTCCGAAGGCGGGAGCGACGCAGAAAGACACCATGCAATTGCCTCAGCTATCAGCGCAATGAACCCGGATTTTCAGGTGGTATGATATGTTACAAATGACGCGCCGCGACATTTTAAAAGCCCTTTCCGCCGCCGGAATTTATGGTGCAGCGCCGTTTCTGCCCTCGCGCATGGTTTTTGCAGCAACACCCCAGGCACAGCCTACTCTTGTGGTGTTGCATCTGCGTGGCGGCTGTGACGGGCTTAATTTCATCTCTCCCGCTAACGATCCTGACTTTATTGCTGCACGCACATCTGAGTTGCGCGTTGAATCCTCCGGTGCCACACCCGGCTATGCCCTTGATAACGGCCCCGCTCCCGGCCTTGATTTCCGACTGCATAATGCCGCAGGAGGATTTGCAGAGCTTTACAAGCAAAAACATTTGGCGTTCATTCATGCCTGCGGACTGCCTGACAAAACGCGTAGCCACTTTGTCGCTACAGATATCATCGAGCGCGGCGGTTCATCAGAAACTGATATTACCCGGCTGGATAACGGCTGGCTGACGCGCATGATCAAAGCCAAAGGCGGATCATCGCCATTACAGGCCGTAGCCGTGAACGGCGGCATTTCGGGAGATCTGGACGGATTGCAGTACGCTCTTGCTGTTCCTGACGTCAATAACGGCCTCCCTTATGTTGGCGGACCTGTTGTTTCGACGGCGTTGTGGGATATGTATGCCAAGTATCCGGGACCTGTAGGCGATGCAGGGCGGCTTGCACTTCAGCTGCCTGTCGTCATCGACCAGAAGATCACCCGAGATGTGCAAGGACATGTCATTCCCTATCAACCGGAAAACAACGCCAATTATGATTCTGCTGGAGGTTTTGCGGGCACGCTTAAATCTCTGGCACATCTCATCAAAATGGACTTGGGCCTGCAGGCCATTACTCTCGATTATGGCGGATGGGACACGCATGAAAATCAGCCGGGCCGCTTCCGTGGACTAATGGGCCCTCTCTCCAATGGACTCGCGGCTTTCTGGAACGATATTGCGGCATATCAGGATCGTGTGGTTGTTATGATGATAACGGAATTCGGCAGAAGGCTGCGCAGCAACAAGAGTAATGGCACAGATCATGGACGCGCGGGTGTTATGGCTGTTCTTGGCGGCAAAGTGCAAGGCGGAAAGTTTTACGGCGCTTGGCCCGGTCTGACGTCAGATAAACTTGAGGAAGGCGTTGATCTCGCCGTGACCAACGATTACCGGCAGGTCCTAGCAGAGACAGTCAGCTACGTTACAGGACAACAAAACGCAGATATCTTTCCGGGATATACGCCCGCCGGCAAGCTGGGCATATTCTAGCAGCTTACCATTTGAAGATATCTGTCGAGGCGCGAACACCTCCATTGTTGCCGCTCGCGGCACCGTTTACACCGGCACAGCCCGATAACGCTGCACATACCAAGACAATGAAGCAAAGTTTTGTATACTTGAATTTCATGACCGAATATTGCCAGAATGATAACGAGAGATCAATATATGATTCTGTAATATAGGGAATGGCGTTTGCTTTTTACACCAGCCTTGCCTATAGCTTAAAGCCATGTTCAAACCCCTCCGTCGCCTTTACAACTGGACCCTTCGTATTGCCGCACACAAGCACGCTGTCTGGTGGCTGGCTGGCATCTCGTTTATTGAAAGCTCTATTTTTCCCATCCCGCCGGATGTGGCCCTCATGCCCATGTGCATCGCAGAGCGCGATAAAGCTTTCCGTTATGCCACTGTCTGCACAGTAAGTTCTGTTGTAGGTGGTCTCTTTGGCTATGCCATTGGATATTTCCTATTTGAAAGCATTGGCAGTCACATTCTAGCCTTTTATGGACTGACACATGAATTTGATGTCTTTAAAGAAAAATTCAATGATTGGGGTGCATGGATAGTATTTGTCTCCGGTTGCGCACCCATTCCCTATAAAGTGATTACTATTGCCAGCGGTGTTACCCGCCTCAATCTGTTCATTTTTACAATCGCTTCGGCTGCTGGGCGGGGGCTTCGTTTTTATCTGCTGGCAGGACTTCTCTGGAAATACGGTAAGCCGATACAAACATTTATCGAAAAATACCTCGAACACCTGACAATTCTTTTTCTTGTCCTGTTGATCGGCGGATTTATTGCCCTAAAATACCTGCTATGAACAAGCTGCTTCAATATTTACAAACGCATCGGCATCTTGCTGTCGCCATTGCAGCAGCAAGCGCAGTCATTTTGTCCGCAGCCTATATCAGCCAGTATGGCTTTGGCCTCAAACCCTGCATCCTCTGCCTGTATCAGCGCGGACCCTATGCACTGAATATTGTGCTCGGCGGTTTTGCTTTTCTGGCGACGTTCAGATATCCGCGTCTGGCTTTGGCTCTTCTATATCTTTCGGTACTGTCTTTTTTTGCGGATGCCGTTATAGCCGGATTCCACGTCGGTGTAGAACAAGACTGGTGGAAGGGTCTGCCCTCGTGCGGCGGCGATATCGTTCCACAGAATGTTACGATCGAACAACTGCGAGAATCCCTGACGCATCAGCAAATCGTGCGCTGCGACAAGCCTGCATGGGTGCTTTTCGGCATTTCCATGGCGGGGTATAACTTCGCAATAGCCCTTGCATCGGCCTTTGGCGTTATTTATTTTCTGAGAAAAAAGCATGGCGCGTAAACTCAAACGCACCCTTCCCGGTGATACGGTTTCAGAGGATATCGACAGCATGATCCGTGTCGACCATGCCGGAGAGTACGGCGCCAAGCGCATTTATGAAGGCCAGCTTGCCGTTCTCAGCAAAGACCTAAAAACAAGAAAACTGATCGAGCATATGGCTGCACAGGAACAGGTGCATCTCGATTTTTTTGAAAAAGAAATCGCCGCCCGTCAAGTGCGCCCGACGGCACTGCATCCGCTATGGCACATCACCGGTTATGCACTGGGTGCTGTTACTGCGAAAATGGGCGCGGAAGCCGCCATGGCCTGCACAGTCGCCATCGAGGAAGTGATCTCAGAGCATTATGCAGAACAACTCGACGTACTAAAGAAAAATCTAAGCGAGAAAAAATTGTATGCCGCGATCAAAAAATTCAAGGCCGAGGAAGAGGAACATCACGCCATCGGCCTGAAACATGATGCCGAACAAGCCACCGGCTATCCCCTGCTCACCAAAGTTATTAAGTCTGGCGCACGGCTGGCAATTGCCATCGCTAAGCGCGTTTGAATATAAGATAAACCGGCGGACGGCCCTGCTTTAAACCTTTTTGCCCGTAGCGCGTTTCAGGCCAGTCCTCTGGCGGCAGACGCCAGTCATCCGCAGATGACGCAGTCCATCTGAAAGCTGGATGAAAATAAGTTTTTTCCAGCAGCCATGTCGCGAGTACAGGATGATCCGTCGCCATGCGGAATTGAGCTTTGGGCTTCAGCAATTGCGCAATCTGGTCCAGCGTCTCCGTCTGGACAAACCGGCGTTTATGATGGCGCGTTTTCGGCCACGGATCGGGGTGCAGCAAAAACAGGCGGTCAAGGCTTTTCGGCTTGAGCCGCGCCATCAGAAGCCGCGCATCTTCGGGCCAGACGCGGATGTTTTTAACCTTCTTTTCCTCGATGCCTACGCAGAGTGCTGCAACGCCATTCATAAACGGCTCGCAGCCTATCATTCCTATATCAGGATTATTCAGCGCCTGATGCAACAGATGCTCGCCGTTGCCAAAGCCGATTTCAAACCAGATTTCTTTCACCTTGGCATCAAAGAAAGAATGGGGATCGACAGGTTTATCACCTTTAGGCAGTTCAATCTGCACAAGCGGCAAAACATTTTCCATCGCGCTGGCGCGCGTAACCCGCAGGCCCTTTGTCCGGCGGCGACCAAATGATCTGATGAGGATTTTAGCGTCCGAAGTCGGCTTTTGTGACATTACCCGTCCGTTCGGCATCCTTGTACTTCTTCGAACTGATCTCTGCTTTCAGAGCATCGACAAGGTCCAGCTTCTCCCATGTGAAGCCGCCATCCGCCTCGGGTGCACGGCCAAAGTGGCCATAGGCTGCCGTACGGGCATAGATCGGCTTGTTGAGATTGAGGCGCTCGCGGATCGCACGCGGACGGAAATCGGCCACTTCCTGAATGACGCGCGAAATTGCTTCGTCGCTGAAACGGCCCGTATCGTGCGTCTGCACGTAAATCGAGATCGGGTGAGACACACCGATGGCGTAAGAAAGCTGGATCGTGCATTTGTCAGCCAGTCCGGCGGCAACAATGTTTTTTGCCGCGTGACGAGCCGCATAAGCCGCCGAACGGTCAACCTTCGTCGGATCCTTGCCCGAGAAAGCGCCGCCGCCATGCGGAGCTGCACCGCCGTAGGTATCGACGATAATTTTCCGTCCGGTCAGACCTGTGTCGCCATCGGGACCGCCAATCACAAAACGACCTGTCGGGTTGACGTAGAAATGCTCTTCATCACACATCCAGCCTTCCGGCAGAATGTTGGCGACATGCGGGCGTACCATTTCACGCACTTCTTCCTGTGTGACGTCCGCGCTGTGCTGCGTCGAAACAACAATGGAGGTTGCACGAACGGGCTTGCCGTTCACGTACTCAAGGCTTACCTGACTCTTGGCGTCGGGGCCGAGGTTGAACAACGCTCCGGAGTGGCGGGCTTCTGCGAGTGACTTCAGGATTGCGTGGGAGTAGTGGATTGCCGCAGGCATAAGTTCTTTGGTCTCACGGCAGGCATAGCCGAACATAATGCCCTGATCACCTGCCCCCTCATCCTTGTTACCGGCTGAATCAACGCCCTGCGCGATATCTGCAGACTGCGAATGAAGACGGACATCAACCTTGATCTTTTCCCAGTGGAACTCTTCCTGCTTGTAACCGATATCCCGCACTGCGTGACGGGCAATCGTTTCAATCACATCCTTGGTGATGGATTTCGGCCCGCGGGTTTCACCGGCGATGCAAAGGAAATCTGTCGTCGCAAGGCATTCCGCCGCGACGCGCGAGTCAGGGTCCGCATTCAGATACGCATCGAGTATCGCATCAGATACTCGGTCGCAGAGCTTATCGGGATGCCCCTCGCCTACGGATTCACTGGTAAAGATATATTTATGATCGGCCATGGTTAACCACACTGTTTACGTTAAAAAATGACTTCGGCGGGATATTGCCTGACTATAAAGCTCCAATCAACCCCAAAAACAGCCTTTCAGGAGACTTTATTCTCTGTCCCGGAGGCGGACATGGCTTTGGCCATTTCGAGAAGCTGCTTTTTCAGATGCGGGCTTTTGATCCTGGAATAGGCCCGTACCAGCTCCAGAACATCCCGCTTCATCAAGGGGTCAGGCTCCAAAGCATCCTGTTTTGTATCGGAAAACCCCTTCAAAGCAAGGTTTCGGTTTCCAGCCCTGGCAACCGAAAAACTGCCGTCAAAGAAATAATCAATCTGCACCTTAAGCACCTTGCAAATATCAACCAGACGGCTCACGCTGATGCGGTTGGTGCCACGCTCGTACTTCTGTACCTGTTGGAAGGTCAGACCAATGGATTTGGCGAGATCTTCCTGACTTAAACCCAGAATAAGCCGCCTCGATTTAACCTTCGAGCCAACATATATGTCTACCGGATTTGGCCCGGATTCATCTGTTTTTGTGCGTGGCACGATCATTTCTCCATTTATAGCACCGCCAGACTAGGGATACAATTCTACATTGTCAACATACGTTTGTATGCAATCTAGTGTTTCATACCACCCTTCAAGGCAAAAAAAAATCCTTTATTTTTGAGCTGGTATAACTAGACTGCCACTTCTCATTATCCAACGTCCTGTAATCTGGAGCATTGACCATGAGCAAATCCTTGAAAGTATCCATTTCACAGTTGCCGCATGCCAAAGGCCTGAGTCTGCCAAAATATGGCACCGAACACTCTGCCGGCATGGATTTGGAAGCCGCAATAAATGTGCCTGTCAGCCTCAAACCGGGCGAACGCGCCGTCGTTCCAACAGGTGTTTCGATTGCCCTGCCCGAAGGTTATGAGGCGCAGATACGCCCCCGCTCCGGGCTTGCCGCCAAGAACGGCATTACAGTCCTCAACACCCCCGGCACTATTGACGCTGATTACCGCGGCGAGATCAAAGCAATCCTGATTAATCTTGGTACAGAACCTTTTGTCATAGAGCGCGGCATGCGCATCGCACAAATGGTCATCGCTGCCTATAACCGTGTTGAATGGCAGACCGTTGAGACTCTTGATACAACGGCACGCGGCGAAGCTGGCTTTGGCTCCACGGGCATCAAGAAGGCCCTCTGATGACAAAGAAACGCTGCCACTGGGTCGGCAAAGGCAAGGATTTCTACGACGCCTACCACGATACCGAATGGGGCGTGCCGGTACATGATGATCGCAAACATTTTGAATTCCTCCTTCTCGAAGGTGCACAGGCAGGACTTAGTTGGGAAACGATTCTGAAACGACGCGACGCCTACCGCAAAGCGTTCAAGAATTTTGATCCTGTGAAAGTTTCCCGCATGACGGACGCCGAACTTGAAAAGCTGATGAAAGACTCTTCCATCATCCGCAACCGGCTTAAGATTCTTGCGGCGCGCAAGAACGCTCGCGCATTTCTTGATATCCAGAAAGAATTCGGCTCGTTCGACAAATACGTATGGGCCTTTGTCGGGGGGCGTCCGATTGTCAACGTAATACGAAAGCCTTCCGATATACCCGCCGCCTCGACGGAAAGCGATGCACTCTCGAAAGACCTAAAAAAACGCGGCATGTCTTTTGTCGGCTCGACGATCATCTATGCCCACATGCAGGCAACTGGGCTGGTTAACGACCACCTCGCCGACTGTTTCAGATATGCCCCATGCAAGAGGATGAAATGAAAATCTATAATCACATCTGGGAGACGATCGGTAATACACCGCTGGTGCGCATCCCCAAACTCTCCAAAGAATATGATGTCAAAGCGGATATCCTGCTGAAGCTGGAATTCTTTAATCCGCTCTCGAGCGTCAAGGATAGACTGGCAATAGCCCTCATAGAAGCAGGCGAACGTGATGGCAAAATCAAGCCTGATACTGTCATCATCGAACCCACATCGGGGAATACCGGCATTGGTCTTGCGTTCATCTGTGCAGCCAAAGGATACCGCCTGATCCTCACCATGCCCGAAAGTATGTCGTATGAACGTCGCAAGATGCTGCGACTGTTTGGCGCTGAAATTGTCCTGACACCTGCAGATAAGGGTATGAGCGGTGCCGTTGCCAAAGCTGAGGAGCTTCTCGGGGAACATCCGGGCAGCTTTATGCCGCAACAGTTCAGGAATCCCGCCAACCCAGCCATCCACCGCTCCACTACAGCGGAGGAAATCTGGCGCGATACGGACGGCAAAGCTGATGTTCTCATCGCTGGCGTAGGAACGGGCGGTACCCTGACTGGCATTTCACAGGCGCTGAAACCTCGTAAACCCGGCTTTAAAACTATCGCCGTTGAACCAGCTGAAAGCCCTGTCCTTTCCGGCGGTCAGCACAGCCCGCACAAAATTCAGGGCATCGGTGCCG
>PLXM01000242.1 GCA_003153235.1 Rhodospirillales bacterium | reverse complement strand
GGCATCAGGCTCACAAGCATGTTGGTGAGATAGGATGCAGAACCGGAAGAGAAGGGGTTCAATGTATTGGACGGCACACGTCCGCCAACGCCGCCCGTCATATAGTTCATGATCAGCAGATCGTCATCCCGCCCAAACCGCCGCGCCATGGCGGAAAGCGTGCTCCAGAGGTCCGTATCAGCTTTACCATCGATATAAATGTAGCCGGAGGCCCAGCATAGCGCGTTGCAGGAAAAGGATTTCAGGCCGAAGGTTTTACCTGAACCCGTCGTGCCGAGGTAAAGGGTATGTGTACGCGCATCGTTATTTGTGAACCATATTTCCTCGCCGGTCGATGTATCATTGCCGAGGTAAAGGATTCCATCGGCCATACCCATCTTCCCGTCAGGGCGCGGGTTGCGGGCATCCAGATGGTTGGCTGACTTGGGCAGCTTGAACGGCAGGACAATATCACGTTTTGTCAGCCACCAGAAATAGAGCACCATGAAGAGGAAAATCAGGTCCGAGCCAAGTACAAAAATCATATTGCTTGAATACATGCTGATGATGGAGCAGGCAAAGATTGTCCCTGCCATCGCCGGTTGTTGTGCGGTTTCGGCAGCGCGAACCCGCAGCGGGCGGGAGTCCCGCAGCAGATCCTCATGTTTGTATTCGTATTTGGCTTTTAATGTCACCTAAGTGCCGACCCCGTTTTGTTTCCTATTTGCCGATAATGTTATCCGCCGGCGTTGGCACGCCTGTCGGTACGCCTGTTTGTGCGGCGGGCGTTTTTCCAGGGCTGCCCTGACCGGCCGAGTGATGCGCGAAGCTCAGGAATGCCAAGAACAAGAAAAAGGCTGCCGCTAAATACAGCACAAATTTAAGAAGCTTCTTGAACCAGCCGCACTTTTTGGGCTGCGATGAACCCTGCCCCTGCAGGAGGAGATCGGTAAGCACCTGCAGGGCTTCGACGGCGGATTTTTTGTCGGTAAAAGTCCCGATCTCTTCCGCAGCGGCGTTGCTGCGTTTCATAACCAATGAGAATTTTCCCTGACTTTCCTGTACCTCTATCGCGGCATTGAGGAACTGTGTCATATCTGTGCGCCATACCCGCGGCGCATCCGCCGAGAGGAATGACACGACAAGGGCATTGTCAACAATGCCGGCCCTTATGCTGTTTTTAGAAGAAGACATGTTTAGAACTCCTTATTTACTTTTTCTTGATAAACTTTGCGGTTGATACCCGTTCAAGCGGAGGAATGGGCCTTGACATCGGCCCGGTGACTGAGTCCTGAATCCCTTTGATGACTTCATCATAACGGGGGGTTGGAATTTTCTGGCCGGCAATCAGCTCATTAGAGTAGTGGACAAGGGCGCCCACGGCTTCGGCATGGTAAGATCGTCTGCCCAGATTGTTCAGCGGATACCAGAGCTTGCGGTCCTCGCCGCGCAGCCACAGGAATGAAGCGGGCGCCATAACGCCGCCTTCTTCGCGCGCCCTCTGCAGGCAGCGCAGTAAGGCCGTCGTCGTGTAGGCGTGGTTATCAGCGTATTTCTGGATGGATCCGCCCAGTTTCGGATCTTTGATTATTTTCATGATCTTCGACCTGACTCTGGAGGGCACTCTCAGTCCCTTATCCGGAGTCCAATGCAGGGCCAAGTCGCCCAGAAGTTCCTCGCACTCTTTGCGTTTGCGCGCATGGCGCAGTGCAAAAGCTGCATAGAGGCCCTGTGCATGGATCGGTAGTTTCAACGGGCCCTGCCAGCGTGTGCCCAGCTGCGACATTAAGGCCCGGTAGGTCTGGTTGATATCCACCTGATTATTTTGCATCTGAATTTCGTTATAGGCGATCCATTCTTCCGGAGACAGGGCCTCGGCGAACATGGGCAGCGTTGAGGGGACGGCCTCTCCCACAACACGAAAGGCCATGTCACGCGGATTGAATTTGATAAATGGCGAAATCGTCGGGAAAGCGCGTGCCTGTTCTTTTATAAGACCTTCCAGCGTCATCTTGCGGCGATACCGCGTGTTAGGCCCGCGAAAGATCGCCCACAGTGACATGGCTCCAATGAATACTGCGAACACAGGCCGCATCGCAGGGACGGCAATATAGGTAGATGCCCTGAGTTCCGGAGAGCCAATACTTTTTACATTAGCGTCCCACAGGCCTTTTCGCCATTCTTCCACATTCTGCAATCCTGCATGTGAGGTAGCTGCATCTGGTATATCCGCGTCCTGTGGAACAAACACAGTGTAGCCGTTGCCGTGTAGCAGGGTGAGCACCCACATCTCTCCGATGCGTATGTAACGCACCAGATTAGTCAGCTGTTCATGAAAATACTGCCAGATGACCCACGACACGCCAAAAACCAGACCGGCGACGATCACAAACATGATGATGTCTTCGTGAGGACTTCTCTGCTGACCTTGTGACACAAACACCCCTAGACAAAAAACAGGATTTCCCAAGCTTCCTGAATGTTTTTATTATAGCACAGCCAATAAAAAATCAGCTAGCATTGGGCTTGCGGAAGGGGTTAAAAGTGCACGGAATGTTTTTGTTGAATTTCGGGTGTTTTTAGGGTAACCCTTGCCACAGGCCCAGTTAGCACAGCGGTAGTGCAGTGGTTTTGTAAACCAAAGGTCGGCGGTTCAAATCCGTCACTGGGCACCATTCCCCCATCACATAAATCAATTTAAGTAATTGATAATAATATATTATTTATTATTTAGCATGAATTTTGTTTTCATAATTAATTAATTATGTTACTCTAGGTTGTCATTTAAACCCATTTTTAGAGAGTCATAATTACATGTCGACAGAAAAATATCTGTATAACCCGGATCAAAACCCGCTTGTCCGCCTCGATTATCGTCCATCGGAATACAAAATCGACACTGTCGACCTCAAGATCGACCTTGATGCGGAGAACACCCATGTGAAGAGCCGGATTGTGGTCGAGCGCAATCCTGTTGTGCCTGACCTTGGCGGGCCGCTGATACTGGACGGCGAGGAGCTGAAGCTGATCAGCGCAAAAATCCTTGAGAACGGCACGTGGCGTCCGCTGGATCGTCAGGAATATATTGTCGACGACAAACAGCTTATTCTGAAACGCCCGCCAGAAGGGCGCTTTGAGCTGGAGATTGAAACTGAATTCAACCCATCTGCAAATACAAAGCTGGATGGCATTTATACATCGGGTGACCTTATCTGTTCGCATTGCGAGGCGCAGGGCTTCCGCCGTGTCACTTATTTCCTCGACCGCCCGGACAATCTTTCCAAATACACGGTCACGCTTGAGGCGGACAAAGAAAAGTATCCGATCCTTCTTTCCAATGGCAACGGTGATTTCAGGGCGACAAAAGACCTTGGCAATGGACGTCATTCGATCACATGGTCGGATCCCTGGCCGAAGCCGAGCTATCTTTTTGCCACAGTTGCAGGCGACCTGAAGGTTATTGAAGATACATTCACAACGATGTCCGGCAAAAAGGTCGATCTGGCCATTTTCGTGCAGCCGGGCTATGAGGACAAAGTGTCATGGGCGATGGAATCCATCAAGAACATGATGAAATGGGATGAGGAAAAATATGGCCGTGAGTATGATCTCGACTGCTTCCATGTCGTTGCCGTCGATAAATTCAACGCCGGTGCCTGCGAGAACAAAGGGCTTAATATTTTCAATGTTGCCTATCTCGTCGGTGACTACAAAACAGCGACAGATGATGAGCTGATCCATATCGAGAATGTGATTGGTCATGAATATTCCCACAACTGGACGGGCGACCGTGTGACGTTGCGTGACTGGTTCGAACTTTCCCTGAAGGAGAGTCTTACCAACCTGCGCGCAGCGCAGTTTACGTCCGATATGCACTCGGCTGCGATCGCCACGATTGATGATGCAGTGTCATTGCGTTCTGGCCAGTTCCCCGAGGATGCCGGTCCGTCATCGCGCTGCATAAGGCCTGATGAAATAGAGACGGTTCGCAGTATGTATTCATCAACCACATACGACAAGGGCCAGCATGTTCTTGGCATGATGAATACAATTCTTGGCGATACATTGTGGCGCAAGGCGATGGACAAGTATTTCGACACATTTGATGGTCAGGCCGTAACGGTTGATGACTTTATTGACATCATGCAAGATACATCAGGTATTGACCTGACGCAGTTCCGCCGCTGGTACAGCCAGTCCGGCACGCCGGAGATTTCCTATGAAGGAAAATATGATGCGGCTGCAAAAACCTATTCTCTGACTCTGAAGCAGCATACAGCTGCGACAGCTGACCAGACGGAAAGCGAGAAGCAGAATCTCTTTATTCCCATTTCTGTGGGCTTGATCGGCGAGAACGGCAAGGATGTGCCGCTGACCATGGCCGGAGATACGGCAGATAAAACGGGAACAACACGTGTCCTGAACCTGACGGAAGCCGAGCAGACTTTCGTGTTCAAAAACGTGAATGGGCCGGTTGTGCCCTCCATCCTGCGCGGATTTTCAGCGCCGGTGAAGCTTGTGACGCAGCCTTCGGATAAAGAACTGATTTTCCGCATGGCGCATGACTCTGATCCTTTCAACCGCTATGAGGCGGGCAGCGGGTTGATGTTAAAAACAATCAACAGTCTCATTAAAGATAGCCAGGAGGGAAAACCTCTGGCGCTGAAACGGGATTTCCTCGATGCCTATGCGTCTAATATTGCTTTGGCGAATGGCGGAGATCAGTCATTCGCTTCACGGATGCTGGCACTGCCAGCCTATGGCATCATTGAGCAGAGCATGAAGACAGTTGATCCGGATGCTATAAAAGCCGTCACGACGTTTATCGGAAAAAAACTGGCGGAGACTTTTAAGGATGACTTTGCGCGGCTGTATCAGGAGACTAACGCTCCTGCGGGTGAAGTCCATGATCTTTCCGCCGAACAGGTTGGCCGGCGTGACATGCATAATCTCAGCCTTTCATTTCTTGCCAAGCGGGAAACACCGGAAGCCGCCGTGGCCGCAGAGACACAGTATAAGCAGGCAGAGAGCATGACTGAAAAGCTAGGTGCTCTTAACACGCTTGTGCAAATGAAGGGTGCGGCGGGTGCGACAGCTCTCGAGAACTTCTACCAGACGTATAAAGACAACAACAATGTGGTCGACAAATGGCTGCGGCTGCAGGCAAAGGTGGCATCCGATGATATCACCGGGCATATCAGAGATGTCATGAAACACGAAGCGTTTGACATGACGAACCCGAACAAGGTGCGGGCGCTTATCGGCGGATTCTTTGCCGGCAACCCGACAGCCTTCCACAATAAGGACGGCTCTGGCTATAAGCTGGTGGCTGATGTCGCGATTGAGTTAAGTAGTCTCGTTCCGCGCACGGCGCTGCTGATTGTGAAGCCGTTGACGCAGTTCAAGAATTTTGATGAGCAGCGTCAGAAGCTGATGATCAAGGAGCTGGAGCGTATTGCGGCAACGCCAAACCTTGATAAAGGCGTCAAGGAAGTTGTCGGTCAGGCATTGGCAACGGCAAAGCCGAAGCAGACAAAAGGCGCGGCACAGAAATTCGGCAAAGTGGCGTAATGAACAAGCTCTTTTCTGTTCTTTTGTTCGCGATGACGCTTGGCGGCTGCGGCGCAGCGTCTTCTATCTCGGCGCGGCATGAAACAGCGACAAAGATTGCCTCGTCTGCGGGCATGAGCGAACGTATTCTTCAGGCGGGAATCTTTAACCTGACCGGCTGGGAACGCGTGCAGCAGCCGAATGCTCCTGTCGATCTTTATATCGAAGGCGATGGTCTTGCGTGGCTGGACAAGCACACAAAATCCATGAATCCCACGCCACCGGACCCGCTTGCGTTGCGTCTTGCGGCGGCTGACAAGAGGGATAATGTGTTTTATCTGGCGCGTCCTTGCCAATACACGGGCTTGCGCGGAGAAGGGTCTTGCTCCGATATTTACTGGACAACTGGCATGGCTGCTGCGGAAGTTGTGTCGGCTTACCAGCAGGCCCTTGATGACATCAAGGCGCGTTATCATGTAACGGGATTTAATCTCGTTGGCTATTCAGGCGGTGCGGCGATTGCAGTGCTTGTCGCCGCAGGGCGGACGGATATCTTATCTATCCGAACAGTGGCTGGAAATACAGACTATGCCGCATTTACGGCGTTGCATGAGGTTAGCTCTATAAGCGGCTCAATTGATCCCGCCAGCGTTGCCGCTAAAGTAGCCCAAATTCCACAGATGCATTTTATTGGCGGCGAGGACACTGTCGTTCCGCAAGCTGTTTTCGACGGCTGGAAGCAGGCTTCGGGGACGAGTACTTGCGTACATTCAAATATTATTACCGCCGCCGACCATGAAAAGGGTTGGGCTGAAGTTTGGCCGGATTTGCTCAACATTCCGGTCTCCTGCACTTCGGCCCCCTAAAAAAGAAGCCCCCGCACAGGCGAGGGCTTCTCAATTATTTTTTAGTCTTGTGGTTTAGAAATGGCTGGTCAGGCGTACAAAGCCGCTCTGGGATCTGTAGTCCGTTCTGTAATCATAGTTATAATTCGCTGACATATCCCAGTTCGCTGTCGTCATGTAGGTGATGCCAGCCCCGGCGTTGAAGCTGTTGCGGTTGGGAACCGGGCCTGATGTTACGAATGTGGGATTGCCGACGGCGGGACCGCCTTCAAAAGAGGAGGTGGTGTCAATTCCGTCATCAATCGCCGCATAGGAATAACCGACGCTCAGCATGGGCTTAATCATCGAAGCATCGGGATCCCTCAGTTTCCATGCGGCTTTCAGTCCAACTANNCAAGGTTGTTCAGGGCATTGCTGTCGACGTTGAGATTGGCTCCTGCGCCTGTTTCATGATAAGCAGCCGTGTTGAGGTGGCTGTAGGATGTTGATACGTCCGGCGTCAGGATGGTGCCGAAGTCATCAAAGTCCGTAAAATTATTCCCCAGAGCCAGCTTACCGTCATACTGGTCGCTGTGGGTCTTGCCATCTGCGCTAACGCCAGTGCCGGGGCCGTTCACATCGTGACGGGTGCTGTTGACCTTGTTGTAGGCATAACCCATCTGACCATCGACAAACATGTGTTCATCAAGGCCGACCGTGGTGTAGAGAGTGAGGCCATAGTTGTCAACATCTGTAAGCGTTGAATTGGCGTTCTTGGAGTTGATGTTGGCCCGGCCATAATTAAGAGCCAAGCCGAATATCCCGTTATCCATGAGGTTTGTCGTGTCCATGCCGACAGCACCGCCAAAAGTCGTCGAACTGTAGCCGGGGACTGAATTGCGTTCATCCTGTAATGCTCCAGCGCCATAGCCCTGAACCCACATACCGACACCGTTCGACGAATCTCCTGCCGCAACACCGGTAGTTCCGTCGTCAGCGCGCAGGGCCGCCATGCGTGTATCTGTAATGTCCCGCACCTGAGTGCCGATATCCAGCGCGCTCATTTGGGCGCCGCCGTCAACTGTAGGTTCCAGAGCAGCGAGGATTTGATGCACTTGCGAGCCGGTTGTGGCAGCAGCGAGGTTGGTTTGGATGGTGCTGATGACAGAGTTTCCATTGCCGCCTATGGTGTTCAGGGCAGTGTACACAGATACGTCATTGGCCGTGACAGAGGGCAGCGCGGATATGGAGTTCTGGGTGGCAACGACGTAGATATTATCAACCGAGCCAGCTATTGCGGCGACGGTATTGCTATTAAGTGTACCGCCTGCATAGTTGCCTGCCACATAGTAGAACTTGTATGTTGCCGTGTCACCGCCTGTTGCGCCTACGTCTGTCGGCGTGACGGACGATACGCCGACTGCCGCGGTGCTGCCCTCGGCAACTTCAAACAGCGAGCCTTTCGGGATGAAGCTTGATGTGGGATCCAGGGCAACCTTGACGGTCGCGCCCGTCAGGTCAACGTTTGAGGTTGATGAAACAAGCAGACCGTTAGTTCCATTTGTGGTGGTCGTGCCGCCCTTCACTTCGACGTTCAGCGTGCCTGTGCTGGCGACAAATGTATTGGTTGTCAGCGAGTGCCCTGTGTCGAGGTTTATCGTCCCGCTGTTGGTCAGGGCGCCTGCGCTTGTCAGGTTGCTTGATGTGATGTTAATCGTCCCGGCGTTGGTAATGTCGCCGCTGGCCAAGGCGCCGCCCGTCAGGCTGATGACGCCTGTGCTGGAGTTGCTGATAGCGCCAACTGTTGCGGAGCCGCCGGAGAATACTGTCNNACTGGTGAAGGCGCCTGTGTCTGCAAAGGTGCCGCCTGTCACATGCAGTGTGCCGCCCTGGTCAACTTCAAGCGTACCCGCGCCGCCGGCATAGTTGAAGCCGAGGCTCATGGTGCCTGCGCCCGGGCCTGTGCCTGTGACGAGGGTGTTGAGGTCTCCGCCGGTTGCCGCGAAGGTATTGCTGCTGGTGAAGATGCCAGCAGTTACGGTGACAGAATTTCCGGGACTGCTCAGCAGGTCAACGGCGCCTGTAATGGAGCTGTTGGTCAGGGTCAGGTTATTTTGACCCGTGCCGCCTGTCAAAGTGCCAGTGAGGCTGCCGCCGGTGATATTGATGGCGTTGGTGGCGTTCCCGCCGATTGTGACGGCGCCACTAACGGTGCCCGTGTTGGTGAAGGTGTGGGCCGCATTGCCATCAATAGTGATGACGCCGGTGATGTGGCCTGCGTTGGTCAGGGTTGTCGCAACATTGCCTGTGTCAATGATCTGGCCGTAAATGATGCCTGTGCTTGAGTTGGCAAAGGTTGAAGCGGCTCCCAATTCAACGGCAACGCCAAGTCCTGTATGCGAGATGCCTGTGCCGTCAGACTGTATTGTGCCTGCGTTGGTGATGGTGCCTGCGGGCGCTGCCGTGATCGCAAGAGCTTCAGCTGTATTGTTGGCAGCCGTGTTGATGATTGTGCCGTTTAAGGTCAGGGCTGTCTGGGCCGCTGAATTCAGGATGACGGTCGCGCCGCCCGGGCCAGTGACGTTAGCGGAGGTAATCGTTCCGCCTGTGTTGGCCATGGTTGTCAGGATGCCACCGGAAGAGATATTCAGAGCCGCCCCTGTGCCGCTTTCGATTGTGCTGGCGTTAGTGAGGGTTGTCAGCACTGCGCCGGAAGAGATATCAATGCCATCACCGGATGCGCTTGGGTTGCCAATGGTACCTCCAGCTTGGTTATTAATAGTTGTTGTTCCCGTTGAGCCGGTGTCGCTGATTGCAGCGGCAATGCCGTTAACGCCGCCACCTGTAATGAATCCGGCGTTTGTAACCGAGTTGCCGGTTGTGCCATTGATGAGGATACCAACGCCGTTTGTGGCAGCGTTACCTACGTGAGCTGCGGCAAGACCACCAGTGACTATTCCGCCGGAACCGATTGTGACGGCATTGCTTGTTCCTGAAATGGTGATGCCTGCTCCGCCATTACCGTCATTGCCGGGTGTACCGGTATTGGTTGCTCCCGCAGAGCCACCTTGGCCACCGACAGCAGAAGCGCTGCTGCCCGTAAAGGTAACCTGTGCGCCTGTGCCACCAAGAAGGATAGCCGTGCCGCCGGTGCCGCCATTGCCCGCAGTGCCTGTTCCACCTGATGCAGTTGCGCCTGTACCGCCGCCGCCGCCGACGGCTTGTTCGGTGATGTTCAAGACGGCGGAGTTACCGGTTACATCATAAGCGATGCCGCCGTTGCCGCCTGAACCGCTGAGAGCAGCGCCAACACCTGCGCCGCCTGTGCCGCCGTTATTTGCGGATACGCCGAAGGTGCCTCCAAAAGCTATAGTAGCACTGTTGCCTGATACAGTGATTCCATCACCGCCTCTGCCGCCATTGCCGCCTGCATGGTTACCGGCGCCCGTAGCAGCACCTCCGCTCCCGCCGATGCCTCCTGTGACTGCCACACTTGTTCCGGATCCTGTTATGTGGGCGAAATCTGCATTCACAAGAATACCGGCGCCTGCATTACCACCGGCGCCACCGGCAAAAGTAGCCGCACCGGCACTACCCGCGCCGCCATGGCCACCCACGGTATTTCCGGCAGCAGCAAAATTTGTCATTGCGGAAGAACTCGTGCCGCTTTCACCGCCAAAGTTAAAGCCTGCACCACCAACACCGCCATTATTTCCCGCAGCTGCAGCGACAGCGCCATCCTGACCCGCACCTCCTGTAATAGCATCCGAGGCTGTGCCCGTTATCGTGCCAACCCCTGCTGTAGTCAAAAGAACCCCGTTACCACCGGCAGCACCAGTGAAGCCATCGGTCGACGGTGTTACACTGCCGCCTATGGCGCCGGTTTCGGTTACTACCGTTGCCGTTTGCGATCCATCCTGATCAAGACCATCAAGACCAGCCACACCCGCACCGGCTCGCGCCTGCACCGAAATAAAAGCGACGGCGACAAAAGCTGTGCTGGCGAGAAGAAGTTTTTTAATGCTGCTGGTTGACATGACGGATGACCCCTTTGGTATGTTGTTTGAATTGAGAACTAGTTTTCTGATGCTGAATGATCAAAATAGTGTATGAATTCCAATGAGTAATGAAAATATCCCCTGAAATATTCGTAGCAGAACTTGGTGTATTTACCAAAGAATTTTTTTGTTTCGAAAAATACTTTTTATAGATAATCAGAGCTGAAAAGAGTTATTCGATGTTTTTGAGCGCTTTTTCAAAACCACTGAGGGTCATGGGCAGCTTTGCATCCTGATTATTGAATGTTTTGAAAAATATATTCAGGGTTTTACCCTTTTTCATGGAATTGAGAATGTCTTTATCAAGGTTTACGAAAGAAAAGCATCCGGACGTATTACAGAAACGGCTGCTAAACGCGAGCGGCTTGCCATCATCTACTTTCATGGAGGCGCCGGACTGGAGGAGGATACCTAGCGGCAGGATGATCACACCCCGGGCCATTCCCGCTTTCAGGCTGTTGTCCTGTGGAAATCCAACAGCGAATTCAACGACCCGCGCAGAAGAAGATTTTATTTCAAGCCGGTCAAAAGCTTCGCAATCTTTTTTGTCTGAGCCTTTTGTATTGTTAGGGCAGCGCACGCTCCATGTTTTTTCGACGACTGTGTTTTCGGCCTTTGCTGGCGGCGCGGTGCTTGCGGCAGCAGGGGTTGCGGAGTTTTTTTCATCGCTGGCAAAAGTGTGAACTATCCCGATGCCCATAAGAACAATGCTAAAACCTGCGACGGCGTATTTTTGGAATTTGTTCATTATCTCTATCTCCCGGATATTTTACATGAGGCTTGTTCTGGCTTCTGCATTTGGCCCATTGGTTTTAATATCCGGCCCCCTGACAGGCAAGAGGCAGGTCACCAGAGTGCCGACGCCTTCCTTGCTTTCAATGGCAGCAATGCCGCCATGCAGTTCGACGNNCCGCCGCTGGGGCTGTAATTGATGGCGTTGCTGATCAGGTTGAGTAATACTTGTTTAAGCCGCCGTTCGTCTGCCATGACTGTCAGGTTTTCATCCGGACAAATGATGACGATTTCAAGTTTTTGCTTTCTTGCCCATTCGCGGGTCAGCTGCGCCACGCGGTCTATCAGGCTTTTCACGTTGATTTCGGTAGGGTAGAGGCTGAGATATCCCGCCTCGATTGTCGAGAGGTCAAGAATATCGTTGACGAGCGAGATCAGCCTCTGTCCAGCCTCGATCATGCTGCCAGTATACTCCATCTGCCGTTCGTTGAGCTTGCCGAAGTACTGCTGCTGCAGCATCTCGGCAAAGCCCATGATGGCGTTGAGCGGTGTGCGCAGCTGATAGGACATGTTGGCGAGGAAGTCCGTCTTCAGCCGCTCCGCCGTCTGCAGCGCCGCGTTCTTTTCAAGCAGCGCCTGTTCGACTTTGACGGTATCGGTGATGTCGAAATAGGCGTTCAGGATGTTGCCGTCGGGCAGGGGCATGATGGAGTATTCGAGCACCGACCCGTTGTTGCGCTCCAGACGTCCGCGGCGCGGCTCGCGCTCCAGACCGTTGCCGAGAAGCGTCTGGCGCAGGTCTGGCCAGATGTCGGCATCGAAGAATCCTTTGGTTTTTTCTACCAGTTTCGAGATGTGCAGGGCGCCGGCCAGCTCTTCCGGCGGGATATTCCACATTTTTGCGAAGGCCTGATTGGACAGCTTAAGGCGTCCGTCTTCACCGAACACCACGACGCCTTCGGAAAGGTTATCCATCGTTTCCTGCTGCACGGCCATCAGGGTATTGTAGGAGGTTTCCAGTTTCAGGTGCGAGGTCACGTCTTCCAGCGTCAGCATCGACCCGCCCATCGGCCGCGGCACAACGATCATGCGGATAACGGAGCCGTTTGGCAGGTATTGCATTTCCTCATAGGGTTCGATCAGGGTCGTGAATTTGTTGACCCAGTTCTGCTTGAACTGTTTGTAGTCGGCCTGTTCCGGTAGTTTGCGCAGCTCGCGCATCTTGTCGACGATATCGACCAGCCGCGGCTTCGTGTCGAGCCAGACGCCTGACAGTCCTGTCAACTGCTCGTAAGCTGAGTTATAAAACTCCAGTTTTGTATCCGCATCGAACATGGCAATCGCCGTGCGTAACTGCTCCATCGCTTCGTGGTGTGAGTCCGCCAGCCTTTTGTATGACTTTTCCCATTCTTCCTCGCGCGTGATATCAAGCGCGATGCCGACAAATTCTTTTTCCGCGCTGATGGGCGTTTCGGTCATTTCAACGAGGCGGCGCTGGCCTTCGACGATCATGTGACCGCGGGATTGCTGCGGTTCCTGTTTTGCCATGGCGCGCTGTGCGAGGACGCGCTGGCTCAAATCCTGTTTGCCCGCGCCCGTCATCGGCAGTTCCTTCTGGTCGGCGATCACGGCGGCGGCGGTGTCATCCACCACGCGAGAATAAAACTTGTTGCACCAGATCAGGTCCAGCTTCTGGTTGCGCAGCCAGATGGGGAAGGGAAGGTTGTTGATGGCGGTGCGCAGTTCATTTTCGCGTTTCTCGGCGGCGGCGATCGCTTCAATATCATGCAGCGCTTTTTGTGCAAAAAGCGTGATGTCGTGCAGCCAGATCACGGAGAAGATTGGCGAGCTGTCGCTTGCGGCACCCTGCTTGCCGAGAATCCTTAGCGTTTTTTTACCACCGACAATCTGCACGCTTATTTCAAAATTCTCGCCATGCTGCTGCAGACGGTCGAACA
This sequence comes from Rhodospirillales bacterium, assembly GCA_003153235.1. Classification (GTDB taxonomy): domain Bacteria; phylum Pseudomonadota; class Alphaproteobacteria; order Micavibrionales; family UBA2020; genus PALSA-926. Next base: position 298 of record PLXM01000242.1, on the reverse strand, counting down.
GGCTTTCAAGTGCCGCCGCATCTCCGGCGGACAGGACAGACTGGACATCTTCCAGTGAGTTGATGGATGAAAGGCCGAGTATTGCTCCGAAGCCGGGAGAGATAGCCTGCACGCTGGCCTGATCCCAGCCGCAATACTCGACAGGCACGGCACGCAGGAAAGATTCCAGACGCTGGTTCTCCTGCACCTGCTTGCGATATGTGCGCCGCAGCGGAACAAGAACATCCAGCAGTTTGCTCCACGCCGATGGCTTGGCTTGCTCTGTCGGATTATCTGATTCGAACCCTGTCATGCGTTC
>PLXM01000143.1 GCA_003153235.1 Rhodospirillales bacterium | reverse complement strand
CGGTAATTATCGCCTGGTGCATGGTGTTCGCGATACTACCACCTGCCCCTTTGATGCAGGACATATCCGGATATTGGCCGTTAGGGACCATGCTTCCGCCGCAACTGCCCGTGCCTGGGCAATTCAGGTGCAGAACAGGCTGTCCGCCACCATCGATTCCCCAGAGGTGCTGGGAAACAAACTCGCAGGCAAATTGATCCGCTATTCCGTCGATCGCGGTTTTGGGGCTGGTGTCGGCCGTGTCATTGCCGCCGGCAGGAGGGGCGCTGGCACCGGCATAGAACAAATTGTGCCATGCCGTGTTCATATCCATCTTGAACTGGGCCTGCGCCTTTTCAAACAAGTCCGCTGTGGGATCTGCCAATACGGCTTTTAGCAGGGCATCATTTGCTGTCGGAAAGCTGATCTTTCCGCACACGCTATCCCCTGTCTGAGCCCGGTAGGAATAACTTTGCATCCCGTTGTCGATAGTACCCGTGTCGTCATACCGGTAGACTATCTGGTCATCCGGCAAATTATTCCCTTCGGCCTGATCGGCATATCCGTTGTGGGCAACGATACATACCCATGTCTTGACAAATTTACCTGTAAGGCCAGTCAAGTTCTTCTGTGCCGGAAGGTAATAGACCAGGTTGTTCTGCTCGGCGTTAAAATAGGTTTTCCACGCCTGAGAGCCGAAGTTGCTCCCGTACTCGGCTATTTTCATTACCATGAATTGTCCGGAGCTGAACCCGTTCGCGCCAAGGGGAATCATAAGACCCAGCGCAAAGATAATGCGTATCGGCGCCCATACCAGATTGTGACGCCCGCCGCCGACTTTGCCTTCTTTAGCGATGTCCACCACCACAGAGATGATCAGCCAGAACAGCATGATGCCGGCAACCACCATAATGCCGCCGTCATAAAGGAACATCAGGGGCTGTGTTGCATTTTGAAGAGGTCCGCCGACGCCGTTGGCGCCAAGGCGCAGCATCTTGTCGAGGATATCAATGGCATAATCCCCCCATACCGTACCGATGGCCGGAACTGTCCTGTCAAAGATAAGGGCCGGATTTGCCGGCAATGCGCCCCCTGGCGCTGCGCCGCTTGCCATCATGGCTGTTGCATCAGAGGCTCCGAGGGGGTTCGTGAAAACCTGCGCCGCTGCGCTGCCGATAAAGGTCAGCGTGATGTTGAATGCCGTTAAGATGGCCGATGATACAATGAAAAAAGCTATCAATATCACGGAGCAGAAAACACTCCACTGATAGGGCGTGGCACCGGTTGAACGCAGGGTGTACAGCGCATCTCCCAGCATTTTTGTGAAAGAGCATTTTTCTACACCGGGGTCACCATAAAGTGCAGCTGGGTGAGTGGCTGGCAACAGGCCCGATTGCACGAACAGACTGGCAATCGTGCGCATGAATATGGGGATGATATGTGACGAAGTCCTGAACATTTGGCCCCATTGGGGCAGAAGCATAAAGGAAAGCGTAGACCGCTTGGTGCTTTTTGACGAATCGCTCATGAATTTTCCCCCGAAAATTACCCTATGCAGATTATTCTTTAAGGATACGCCTTTTTCTTAAAATCGTCAAATTGAGTATTATTTATGCAAAATTTTATACAATCAGAAATATGTTACAAAAAGTTGTATAATATATTGATATTATTATATATTTTTATCTACCAGGAGAAACATTTCATTATAAAATTTGGCTTATAAAGGTAGTTTGCCAGAAAACCAGCCACATCTCCTCCTGCAATATTATTGCCTGTTTCCGGGGGGAATTCTTCCCGGTGAATCCCGGAGGTGACAAGGGCGGAATCGAGGCCGGAACCTGTCGCGCCAGCAATGTCGGTCAGCATGCTGTCGCCGACTGCCAGAACCTGCCTTGTCTCCATATCCTGCATGCAGCGGCTATAGACCCCCCGATAGGGCTTGCCAAAGTATGTAACTTCTCCTTGCAGGGCGGCATAGGCATCGGCAATGGTGCCTGCACATATAACCAGCTGGTCTTCAACGTGGACGACCTTGTCGGGATTGGCGCAGAGCATAGGGATGTTTCTGAGAATACATTCCTTCAGGATGTGCATGTATTTGTCAGCTGTATCTGTGAATTCCTCCACGCCGCTGTTCAGAATAAAATCCGCCTGGGCTGGATTAGTGACAATCTCGAGATCAAGTCCTTCATAGAGGCTGTTATCGCGCAGGCGTGAGCCGATGTGCAGGCAGCGGCGGCCCCATTGTTCGATCAGCCCTTCACGCAGACCCTGCCAGCTCGCTTCTCCGGATGTCAGGAGGCCGTCGTACATATCAGGTTTTATGCCCATGTCGGACAGCTTTGCTGCCACTACATACGTGCGGCGCGGAGCGTTCGATAAAAGCCAGACTTTCTTTTTTGTTTTTTTCAGGGCAGCTAATGTTGTCAGCGTGTCGGGAAAAGGTTTCACGCCGTTATGCACCACGCCCCACAAGTCCAGAATAAAGCCGTCATAGCGCCCGAAGACTTCTGACAGACCTTTGATATATTTTGGCGGGTCGGAAAGGGGCATGTCAGTTTTTGTCATGAAGCAGGGGTTTGCCGAAGAGATAGCCCTGACCGTAGTCGACGTCGACTTCCAGTATTTCCAGCAGCTGCCGGTCGGTTTCTATCTTTTCGATGATCAGGTCAATGCCGCTGCGGTCGAATTCGCCCTTCAGCCTTTTCAGGCGCTGCAGACCGTTATTGTCCTTGAGCTCGTTCATCAGCAGGGCGGCGTCTACCTTGACGAAGCGGATATGGCGCGCATCCATCTGCCCGAAATTGATGGCCAGGGATTTTACCTGATCCATCGAGAAGCGGCAGCCGAGTCTCGACAGCCCGTCGAGGATCGGCAGGATGTCCGCGTTCATTGTCGCAAGATCCGCCTGCCCTAGTTCAAAAATCAGGCGCGGGGCGAGCTGGCGGTTCTGGGAGATGAACTCGACGAGATCGCCCATGAATTTGGGGTCATTGAGTGTCAGGCTGGTGATATTGAAGAAGAAAGCGCGGTTGTAATTGCCTTCCTCTGTATTACGGATGATCTGCAGTCCGCGCAGCAGCAGCAGGTTATCAATCGCCGGCATCAGGTCCTGCTTGTGGGCAATCGCCAGATAGCGGCTGGCGGGCAGGTAAAACCCGGGCTTGATGCGGATGCGCGACAGCATTTCATAGAAACGGACCTTGCGCTGCGGCAACCCGACAATAGGCTGCAGGAAAAGGTCGATACGGTCCTGCCGCGCTGCGGTTTTAACAATCTGTATAACCTGCGCTTCCGTCAGGTGCATACCCACTTTTTCAGGGTCGGTGGGGGCGGGCTCGTCGGGAAGACCGAGATCTTCCTCCGGAATAATCTCGACTTCTTCCTGTGCTTCTTCCTCCAGTTCGTCCAGTTTTGAAAGCTGGTCGATCAGTCCCTTGATCATGCGCTGGTCAATAGGCTCTGAAGGAGCTTTATCGTAACTGCGGGCCACGGATGCCGCCGCATCTGACAGGCGTTTGCGCAGTAGCGCGGTGTCATTCCGGTTGCGCGCCACATCACGCACGAGGCGGTCGTAATCGTTGACCATCCGCTGGAACTGGCCCAGCATATCTTTTTCCCATTTACGGCGGGAGGACATTTCCGCCAGCATCACGCACAGCAGACCGATCAGCGAGGCTGTCAGCAGCGCGAGCCGCATCGAGACTGCGCTCGCCAGAAAAACCAGCAGCACCAGTACGCCAAGCGCGATAACTATGTTTTTGAAAGTGATGTAGTTGTAAACTGTGAATTTTTCCGGCGCTTTGCCGCTGGCCATCGGGCGGTCTAACAGGCTCAGGCGGACGACATTATTTTCAGGTTTATTTGCCATCGAATTCTTGCTTGCCGGAGCTCTGTTGTACATATACCCACACTACTGCCTTCGCTGTGATATTTCCAGTAGCGATTTCATGAATTCTGGTAATTTCTTTGTTCGAATTAGCGTTTTGCCCTGTCGCGGACGAATTGCTGCACCTGCGCCAGATCGACGGGCAGCACATCATATTTTTCAGGCCGCTGGTATAAATCTGCCAGAGGCGCGGGCAGAGCGGGTTCGATGCCGATGGCTTTCTTGACGGCTGCCGGAAACTTGGCCGGATGCGCCGTGGCGAGAGAGACGACCAGGCTTTGTGGGTTATTTTTGCGGTACGCTTCAGCAACGCCGACGCCGACGGCGGTGTGCGGATCAAGGATATAATTTCTGCGCTTATATGTATCGCGGATAACGTCGAGTGTCTGTTCGTCATCCAGCCTGCCGCTGGCAAAAAGGTTTTTGAGCTGTATCAGGGTTTCCGCTCTCACGTGGAAAGATCCTTTTGAACGGAATTCATCCATGATGCTGCTGATGGCGGCGCCGTTGCGTTCATAAAGCTCGAATAACAGCCTCTCAAAGTTGCTGGAAATCTGGATATCCATGCTGGGGCTTAAGCTAGGCGTTACGCCGTCCGTGCGCATTTCGCCGGTTTCAAAGAAGCGGTGCAGGATATCGTTGCGGTTGGTGGCAACAATGAGCTTTTCAATAGGAGCGCCGATAGAACGCGCCATGTGACCGGCGTAGATATTGCCGAAATTGCCAGTGGGTACGCAGAACGTGACGGGCTTTTTGAGCCGTGCTGCCGCAACAACGTAATAGACGACCTGCGCCAGTATCCGCGCCCAGTTGATGGAGTTGATCGCAGAGAGCGCCATATCATCGCGGAATTTTGCGTCATTAAACATTGCCTTCACGAGGTCCTGGCAATCATCGAAGCTGCCTTCGACAGCGATGTTGAACACATTTGCAGCTGCGACTGTCGTCATCTGTCGGCGCTGCACTTCGGAGACGCGGTTATGCGGATGCAGGATAAAGATGTCCACATTATCCTTGCCTTTGAAAGAGTCGATGGCAGCAGATCCGGTGTCGCCGGAAGTCGCGCCGATAATGGTGACGCGCTGTTTCTTCCGGGTCAGGATATAGTCGAAAACATGTCCCAGAAATTGCAGCGCCACATCTTTAAACGCCAGCGTCGGCCCGTGGAACAATTCCATCAGGTAAAAGTTATCCTCGAATTTATGCAGCGGCGCGATATCGGGATGTGAAAAGTTTTTATAGGCGGCTTGTATAATACTTTTCAGGTCTGCCGATGGAATATCCTGTCCGACGAACGGCTCGATAACGCGGAAGGCGGCATCAGCGTAGGGCATCGAAGCTATTTCCGCCAGATCGTTCTGCATTAACCTTGGCACGATCTCCGGCACATAAAGGCCGCCGTCACGCGCAAGTCCGGCCAGCGTCGTGTCCGGAAAGTTCAGTCGCGGCCCCTGTCCTCGTGTGCTGATGTAATAAGAAGACACAGGGGGACCTATCCTTGCTGCCTGAAGCGCAGAATAAAGATGACCTGCGAGATTGCCGCCATCAGGAACCAGAAAATCGCATATTGTTTGTGATCGTTGGGAATATTGAGCTCGACTTTTCCGCCCATGGGGTAGACCCCCGGTTTTGCAGCAGAGACAATGACGAGAACCGGAGCAACATTCCTGAATTGCGCCGCCGCTCCCATCGCTTTGACATCCGGCCAGTACCAGTCGTTTTTCGGTGGATTGTTCTCGGGCGTGAAATAATTTTTCTGCGGCAGCTGGACGATGCCCTCCATCTGGACTGTGCCGGCGGGGCGGTTGGCTTTTGACATCAGTTCATCGGAAATCCAGCCCCGGTTGACCATGACAATGCCGCCGGACAGTCGCGCGAAAGGCACCAGCATATGATAGCCGTTGACGCCGTCGAGCGTGCGCGGCTTGACCAGAAACTCATGGTCGTAGAGATAATGCCCGGCCATCGTCACGCGGCGGTATTTCCAGTCTTCCGGCGTGTCGAGTTTTTCAGGCAGGGGAACGGGCGGTTTTTCCATGCGGGTGCTGATATCGGCCAGCAGCGCGGTTTTCCACTGCAGGCGCTGCACCTGCCATGTGCCGAGGCCTATCAGGATTGTGAAGGCCAGCAGTGACAAAAGTGTTGCGGAGACGGGGGGCTTGAATGTTTTCATGATCCCATCATAAAATCTTTGCCGCGCATTGCCTACCGCTTTTTGGGCCTACCGCTATTTTAGGGAGCGGTGGCGGTATTCAAGCAGGATAATATAGGCTTTCACGGCTGGCAGGATCACGATGATCAGGCCGAGCATGACGGTTCCCCACAACACGGCATGCACCCAGAGCGGCGGGTGGACAAGGCTCTCGAACAGCAATGCCAGCGGGATGACTGTTGCGCCGAGAAGGAAGATCAGGAAGACGGATGCGCCATCGCCGACATCATTTTGCCCGAGTTTGGCGTGACATATAGCGCATTCATCGACGGCACTGAGCGACCAGGGCTTGAAAAGACGTCCCTGACGGCACGCGGGGCAGCGGGGCTTGAAGGAGAAGAGCAGGTCGGAGAAAAAGCTCAACTATTTCCCCACCAGTAGACGGCGGTGAAGAGGAAGAGCCACACAACGTCAACGAAATGCCAGTACCACGCCGCCG
>PLXM01000121.1 GCA_003153235.1 Rhodospirillales bacterium | reverse complement strand
TTTTCGATTTTGTAGTCAGATCTCAAAGCGCCCATGACAGACTCCTCTAAAGGTTGACCCAGATTTCATGATAGCACAGAGGGATGTACAAAAGATTAACTATCTGAATTTATCTATATATTTCAGATAGTTATAGACTTTAAGCCTCTTACATTACGCTACGGTTCTACTGTTTTAAAGGCGATGGCAAGGCCGGAGCCTGTTTTGTTTTTTGAAGTTCGAGCAAAGCCTTTTTTTCCAGCGCAACGTCCTCGCCCCTGCGCCCGCAATTTGTTATCCGGGTCAGAAGGGCTTCTTCATCGAGCACATATTCCGTTACTAATATTGNNACTCTCTGTGGTATAGGGATTTTTGAGGTTAAAGATGACACAAAGCCCCTTATTAGCTCTCTTTTCTATCCTATAATCATCTTTTAGTTCCTGAGTCATATTACAATTCTCCTTAAAGCTGCACACGTTATCAGCCTACCATAGAATTATGTATAAATAGTTAATGGAATTTTTTCTGTGTTTTCAGATCTTTATGGGTCTCAGCCCCAGGCGCTTGCGCGCCTCGTGCTCGAGTTCCTTGAGATTGTTCAGGCCCGGTTCCAGTTCTGTCATCACGAACTTGATGCGGGTTGAGGGACCGCCGACATTGTTGTCGGGAAACTCCTTCTTCCACAGATGCATTTTGACGATCAGGCCGCAAAGAACGGAGCCCATGCTGGCGTGGTTCTCTTCTATCTGCTTGCGCATTAGCTGGAACGTGTCGCGGTTGATATCCTTCCAGAAGGTTTCAAATCCGCTCTGGAACTGCCCGAGACGCTCGCGTATGGAATTGGCGAGGAAGCGCATCGTCTCCTCCACCTGCTTACACTGCGCCGCACCCTTGGGAGAAGCCGCCGTATCACGATGGGCGCGGAGATCGTGCATCCAGAACAAGAACCTGTCGACATCGGGGCCAACACTTTCAAAACCATACCTGTAGTAGGCGACCGACAGGAACACATCGCTGTATTCCTCGAGGAATTTGGGAATGTCGGCCAGCGGAATGCCCGTCCGCGCCGCCATGATCTTGAGGTTTTCTTTCACGCGCGCCATGTCCGGATCGCGGAAAATACGCTGCAAACCCTCTGACGTGTGCAGATCCTCGCGTCCCTGCCCGAATATCTTTTCGACCAGGGGGCGAATGAATTCCATGCTGTAAATGGAAAGGCCTTCCTTCATGTCATCCGACAGCTCAAGGGATTCCGCGTCCTCGACTTCAACGCCAAGCTTTTTCAGGTTGGTGCGGAGAGAATAAACATCAAAGCTGTGCAGCCCCGCGAGGCTGTTAATAATGGCCTGGTCGCGCGGCGATGTTTTCATGAAATCGCCGATGTTTTCCGGCGCGACCTGCAGGCTGCCGGACAGCGGGTCGTTATGCAACTCGACCGTCGTCTCCATCCGTGCATTCTTGATGAGCTTGGCGCCCTTCAGCGCATTACTGGCGAGCGGAATACTGGACAGCGACAATTTATCAATCGCATCCCTATCTGCATTCTGGTTTTGCTCGGAGTGCTTGTCGTTTTTGTCTTTTTTGGTCATATCCGTATTTTTTCCGCCCCGTAAGGACAAGCATATATACAAATCGTAAAGATTTCTACGCGGCTGTTATTATGTATTTTCTATGTCAAGCCAGTCAGGCAGGCGCGCTTTAACGATAGTGCCAGCAGGCTGCATGAGCGGGACCGTCTCTTTCAAAGCCGCAAGTTTGAGGATAGCCAGCCCCTCGCTGCGGGTGACATTGACAGACCGCACCTCGCCGACAGCATGTCCCTCCTGTGTCAGAGCATCACCCGCGCTGAGCCGGTCGCCCGAAACGATCACCATCCGCTTTTTGACGAGGCCACGGTTTTCCATCCGCGCCGCCACTTCCTGCCCGACAAAGCAACCCTTGGTCCACGACACGCCGTGCAGATAGTCCAGATTGATATCCGCCAGCGTATCGATTTCGGGCTTGATATCGATGCTGCCTTCGGGAACGCCGAGGTGGATGCGCAGGTCTTTGTAATCTGTCGCTGGCGCCGCATCCGTATGGGCGGGAAGATACGACCTGCAGCCAAGCGCCTCAAGACGCGGATCGCGGAACGTGCCCTGCTGCCCCGCATAAACAGCCAGCGGCGTTTCTTCAATCGCAACCTTTGAGCGCAGTTTGAAAATCTTCAGGCGGCGGATCAGGTCATCGCGGCGCTGTGTTTCGCACTCGAGGAAAAACTCCGCATTCTCCTTAAAGATAAAAAAGTCATGCAGGAATCGCCCCTGCGGTGTCAGCAGGCAGCCATACAACAGCTTCCCCGGCTGCAGCCCCGCCACATCCTGCGTGACGAGACTCTGCAGAAAAGATTCCGCATCATCGCCGGACACCTTGATCAGGCAGCGTTCGATCAGCCGGAAAGATATGTCCTTTGACATTTCAATCCCCGTACCTGAAGCCCATCTTCTCTTCCACGTCCTTCGGCAGTTTTGGCAGGGTCGAGCGCGGGATCATGAAGGTCGAGAGCGCGAAAAGGTCGATGAAGATGCGGTTCTTCGCCGCCGTCTGCACCAGATAATCATGCCCTGACGATCCGCCGCTGCCCATCTTCATGCCGAGCATGCGCTGCACCATCAGCGCGTGGCGGTAGCGCCAGAGCGTCATCGTTTCATCGATATCCATCAGCGCGTTGAGGATCCTGAACGGCGCCTGCAGCACGGGCTGATCGCGGTAGAGCATCACCAGCAGCGCCGCCTGCAGCGCCTTGAGCGACAGCCGCCACGGCGCTTTATCCTGGCCGCCAGTGCTGAACAGCATGTCGAACTGTTTCTGGACATTCTCCAGCTTGTTGATTTCCATCTGCCGTGCGGCGTTGCCGAGCGACGTATTCGCCATGACGACGCTCCTGTCGCCGCTGACCATGTCGCTCACGGCCTTGCGGTAGACCTTCCAGAAATCAAACCTGCCCATGGTGACGAAAGGCGTGCGGGCGAGCCATTTGTCGACCTGCTCGAACAGCGAACCCTTTTTCTCCATGTCGCGGATCAGCTTCTGATCTTCCGGCGAAAGGTAGGATTCATAGCTTTTGCCGTCATAGGAGACGCGGTCCGAACTGCGGAGGCCGAGGCGGATTTCCAGTTCGCGGAACTGCAGGCTCTGGAAACCGGAGGCCGAGCGGAACACATGGCGGAAATCGAGGAAATCGAGCGGTGTCATCGTCTCCAGCAAGTCCACCTGCCGCACCAGATGCTTCAGTATCTCAACCACACGCTCCAGCGCCGCCGAAATGACGCGCATATCCTTGTCCGCGACAACCTTGTGGGAGAAAATCTCCTGCACACGGTCAATCTCGAACAGCACCTGCTTGAACCACAGCTCGTACGTCTGGTGCACGATCAGGAACAGCATTTCATCATGCGCGCCGCTCAGCCTGTGCTGCGCCGAGAGTATCTCCGGCAGTTTCAGGTAGTTTTTATAGTCGATATCTTTGGGCTTTTTTGCCATGTGTTATGCCACCATCATGATTGAAGCTGCCAGACCTCGGCCCAGACCTTGTGGGGTATGAGCATGGGATCTTCTTTAAACTTTACCTTGAGAACCCGGGCGAATTCGGCGTCGAATTCCTCCACCACGGGCCGCGGCAGGCTTGCGCCGATAGCCGCATAGGCGCGTATCCGCCCGCGCCAGTTGACATGCGTGTACGGAATATCCTCTTCATAAAGGAACGAGCCTTTGGACGTGAAGCCGTCAAACGTCAGCTCGCCCGGTTTTTGCGGATAAAACCCGAGCGTAAACTGGTTCTTCCATGTCGGGTTGTATTTGTTCTGCAGCTTGCGCATTTCATCGACAGGATTGCCCGGCCTCTCGAGCCAGTCAAAATAGGCGATCAGCAAAATCCCGTTCGGACGCAGTAGCCGCCTGATCTCCGCGGAAGCCTTCTGCCGCTCGAACCACTGGAAGCACTGCCCCGCCGTGACGATATCAAAGGAACTGTCCGGCAGTCCGGTTTTCTCCGCCGAGCCTTTAACGTACTTCACATGGACATTCGCCTTCTGGTCCAGTGCGCGCGCCTCGTTCATCAGGTCTTCCGACGGGTCGAGCCCCGTCACGTCGCAGCCCTTGAGCGCAAAGCCGCGCGCCACAGTCCCCGTCCCCGTGCCGATATCAAGCACCCTGGGCTTGCCGGAGAACAGACCAAGCCCCTCTAGTTTTTTAAAAAAGCTGTCGGGAAATCCGGCGCGGTGACTGGCATAGTCATGCGCCGTCTTGCCAAAATCGACTTTTGAATTCTGGATCATCGGGAGGGCCTCCTCGGGCGGCGCACATACGATACATGCTCACACGCGGTGATCATACACGAAGCAAAGTCCGACTAAAAGGAGGGGATATGAGGGGGGATATTAATTGAAAATGCCGAAAAGGAAGCGAAGTGTGTCTGTTGCGGTCTCATTGGGGCCTTGGTCTTGCTTGCCCTGAGACATGTTTCCAAACATATGCGCTTCCATAGCGTTGAGCGCCGTATCAACGGACTCGACATCGTGATCTAACAATTTTCTATCTGATAAAAATAATACTGACATAGCTCTTAAGTTCCTTTTAATTTATTTAACGTATTCTGAAATCTATTATAGTTACAATTTTATGTCAACAATAATATCCCATAATTTAGCCACTGCAAGCATTGTTTATAAAACAAGCCCACAACGAAATGCAAAATATATCGAATAAATTCAATAATATAATGCGTTTTT
>PLXM01000023.1 GCA_003153235.1 Rhodospirillales bacterium | reverse complement strand
ACGGTGATTGCGGAGAAGCTGATGATGTCGCCTTATCCAATAACCTGAGCGAACCATCGAACGGCAGCAACACCTTATCCCCGTCGCTGCTCAAGATAACACCCGCCGGCACAATAGCTATGCTGCAATCAACCCCTTCTATAATAATATCCTCTCCGTCACGAACAACCTGGCCGCCGCCGGGGCCATTAATCACAGCGCGTGTCGAAGAATGTGAAGTGACCGTATAAGAACCAAAGGTCTGCTTCATTGTTTTGGTCGTATCAACAGCGCCGCCGGTACCGGATGATGTCGATGATGCCTGACCAACAGCCGGCTGCTGCGCATTACCGCTCGCAATAGGCACGTTGGAAATATCAACAGATTTACTGCCGGCGGCTATGCCGCCTCCAGCAGACGCGTTACTATTTTTATCGCCGCCAGAACTGCTGACAGATTTGTCTGCTGACCCTTTCACAGGTATAACCAGCACGCCGCGCGCCCCCGTATGGGTAATCTGGAGAGAATCCAGTATCGCCCCCCCATGAGTTGGCAGCCATGAAATTGATAAAGGACAGGCCTCTCCCGGCTTCAACACCATCTCAGGCACGCATCCCTTATCTGATATATCAAGGTCATTTTCAACGCCCGAAAGGTCTATACTCTTCAAGGTCAGGGCAACGCTGCCTGAATTAACGAGCGTCATTGTAATTGCCGACTCATCCTTGATATCACTGCCAAAATCAATTTTTTCCTTATCGGAAACCAATAGCCCCCTATCAGGAACAACGGAAGGATAAATATCGGCCGTTTTCCCCGCTTCAGGCTGCAATGATCCCTTTACGTCTACTTGGGTCATACCGCTCTTGCCTGTATGTTGAACAACCAATACACCCTGCGCCACACCTCTGGTCGTCGGCAGCCATGTAACGATAATATTACAGGCCTCCCCTGCACTCAGCGTTGCCGGACACTGTGATTTATACGAGAATCCTGATTGGTCCGGCACATTTAGGGCAATACCTTTAATATCAACGTCTTTCTCTGCGGTATTCGTTAGAATAACAGAGCGGACAACAGAAATACCCCCAGGCGAACTTCCAAAGTCCAGACTTTCAGGCGTGGCCTGAACTTTACCGTTTACATCTTTAGACGCATCCGTCACAGGGGGCTGATAAATGCCCTTCACTTCCGCCCGAGACATCCCGCTCTTACCGGAGTGTTGAACCACAAGCAATCCTTGAGCCAAACCTTTGCTGGTCGGCTGCCAGGTGATAATGATATTGCAGCTTTCTCCCGGTCTTAAAGTCTCAGGACACTGCGAGTCATAGGTGAATCCCGATTTCTCAGGAACATCCATATTTATGTCCCATATCTCGATATTCTCAGGAGAGTTATTACTCAAGACAACTGAACGTACTAAAGGAATTCCACCCGCTGACGTACCAAAATCCATATTTTCCGGGGATATATCAACCTTGCTGCTTATGTCTTTTGCAGCAACCTCAGCAGATGGCGGTTGATAGACGCCTTTTATCTCTGTCTGCACCATTACCCCTTTGCCGGAGTGCTGGATGGCCAGAACACCCTGCGCCAGACCCTNNTTTCCGGACACTGCGACTTATATGATAGACCGATCTGTTCCGGAGCATCCAATGAGACATTCTGTATCTTGATGGCCTCAGGTAAATGGTTACTTAACACAACAGAGCGCACCAGCGGATTCGCTCCCGCCGATGTGCCGAAATCAAGGCTTGCCGGGGAGACTTCGACCTTACCGAGAGAATCTTTAGAAGCCGTTTCGGCTGGCGGCTGGAATAGCCCCTTCAGCTCCGTCTGCAGCAACCCACCCTTGCCGGAGTGCTGGATGGCCANNTGGATGGCCAGAACGCCCTGCGCCAGACCCTTACTGGTCGGCTTCCATGTGACGATCACATTACACATGTCTTCCGGTTGCAAGGTTTCAGGGCATTGCGATTTGTACGAAAAGCCAGCTTGATCCGGCGCACTTAGCGTAACGCCCTGTATCTTGACAGCATCCGTCAGATGATTACTCACCACAATGGAGCGCACCAGAGGGATTCCTCCGGCTGAGGTGCCAAAATCCATACTGTCCGGCGTGGCGCTCACTTTTCTCATTATCGTTCTTACCTTTTATCTTCCGCTGGCCAGCGGCTGGAACAGCCCTTTCAATTCCGTTTGTACCAGACCGCCCTTGCCTGAATGCTTGATGGCCAGAACGCCCTGTGCCAAGCCCTTACCGCCCGGCTGCCAGGTGATAATCACATTACACATATCTTCCGGCTGTAAAGTTTCCGGACATTGCGATTTATAGGAGAAGCCCGACTGATCAGATGCGTTTAACGAGATATTCTGTATCTTAACAGCTTCCCTCAGGTGGTTACTCATCACCACAGACCGCACCAGCGCCATCCCCCCGCTTGAAGTACCAAAATCCATACTGTCTGGAGAAACACTTACTTTTTCGTTATCATTCTTTGCAGCAGCTTCAGCAGATGGCGGCTGGAAGATTCCCTGCAACTCCGTTTGCGCCATCCCGCTCTTGCCGGAATGTTCAACCGTTAACACACCCTGTGTCAGACCTTTACTGGTTGGCAGCCAGGTAACAATCACATTACAGGCTTCCCCGGATCTCAGCGTTTCCGGACATTGTGAATCATAAGAGAACCCTGACTTCTCGGACACATCCAGACTTACGTCCCATACATCAACATCTTCAGGTGAATTATTACTCACCACAATAGAACGCTTCAGAGCGCTTCCGCCAGCCGATGTGCCGAAATCAAGGCTCGCTGGAGCAATATCAACTTTGCCGTTCAAGTTCTTGTCAAGTTCCGCAGCCGGCTGCTGGAATATTCCCTTCAGCTCTGTCAGCACCAAGCCGCCTTTACCGGAGTGCTGAATAGCCAGAACGCCCTGTGCCATACCTTTACTGGTCGGCTGCCAGGTCACAACCACATTACATACACCGTCCGGCGGCAGGGTTTCAGGACATTGCGATTTGTATGAGTATCCTGATTTCTCCGACGCGCTTAGTGTGACACCTAGTATTTTGACGGCTTCCGTCAGATGATTGCTCACCACAACGGATCGTACTAACGGGATCCCGCCATCAGATGTGCCAAAATCCATACTGTCTGGAGCAGCGCTTACTTTTTCGTTATCGTTCTTTGCAGCAGTTTCAGCAGATGGCGGCTGGAACAGCCCTTTCAATTCTGTTTGTACTAAACCGCCCTTACCTGAATGCTGGATGGCCAATACACCCTGCGCCTGACCCTTGCTCGTCGGCTGCCAAGTGACGATCACATTACACATATCTTCAGATGGCAGAGTCTCAGGACACTGCGACTTGTATGAGAAGCCCGATTTCTCCGGCGCGCTTAACGAGACATTTTGTATCTTGATAGCTTCCGGCAAGTGGTTGCTTACCACAACCGAGCGCACCAGTGGGATCCCTCCATCGGATGTGCCAAAGTCCACGCTGTCAGATGAGACGCTTACTTTCGCATTCTCATCCTTACCCTTCTCCTCTGCAGGGGGGGGCTGAAAGAGCCCCTTCAGTTCCGTTTGTACCAGATCACCCCTGCCGGAGTGCTGAATGGCTAGAACACCCTGCGCCAACCCCCTGCTGGTCGGCTGCCAGGTAACAATCACATTGCACATCCCCTCTGGCGGCAAGGTTTCAGGGCACTCGGATTTATAAGTGAATCCAGCCTGCTCAGGCGCGCTCAATTTAACACCTTGTATCTTGATGGCTTCCGGCAAGTGGTTACTCACCACAACGGACCTCACGAGCGGAATTCCTCCATTCGACGTGCCAAAATCCATACTGTCCGGAGAAACACTCACTTTTTCATTATCGTTCTTGCCTTTCTCCCCAGCAGCCGGCGGCTGGAATGTCCCCTGCAACTCCGTTTGTGCCATCCCGCTCTTGCCGGAATGTTCAACTGTCAAGACACCCTGTGTCAGGCCTTTGCTGGTGGGCAGCCAAGTAACAATTACATTGCAGGCTTCCCCGGATCTCAGGGTTTCCGGGCATTGTGAATCATAAGAAAACCCTGACCGGTCCGGGGCATTCATGCTTACGTCCCATATATCGACATCCTCAGGTGAATTGTTACTTACCACAATCGAACGTTTCAAAGGACTTCCACCCACGGATATGCCAAAATCAAGGTTAGATGGAGAAATATCAACCTTACCATCCGCATTTTTATCAGCTTCCCCTTGAGGCGGCTGGAACAGCCCCTTAAGGGCGGACTGAATGAGGTTGCCCTTACCTGAATGTTGCACTGTCAGCACACCCTGCACCAAACCCTTACTGGTCGGCTGCCAGGTGACAATGATACTGCACATACTTTCCGGCAGCAGGGTTTCCGGACACTGCGATTTATATGAGAACCCAGCCCGCTCTGGCGCGTTTAAAGTAACACCCTGTATCTTGATGCCCTCTTGCAGATGGTTGCTCACTACAAGAGAGCGCACGAGCGCAACACCGCCGGCAGAGGTACCAAAATCCATGTCCTCTGGAGATATATCGACCTTAGCAGATGTGTCTTTAACACCGGCTTCCACAGGCGGGGGTTGAAAGAGTCCCTTTAGATTGGTTTGAACCAAGCCTCCCTTGCCGGAATGCTCAATTGTCAGCACGCCCTGCGCCAAGCCCTTGCTGGTCGGCTGCCAGGTGACAATCACATCGCATATACCTTCCAGCGGTAGGGTTTCGGGACATTGCGACTTGTATGAAAAGCCCGACTGATCCGGCGCATTCAACGATACATTCTTTATGTGGACAGCTTCTGATTGATGGTTACTGACCTCAATGGAACGCACTAGCGGGATTCCACCGGCAGAGGTACCAAAATCCATATCCTCCGGAGCAACACTAACTTTACCCGATGTATCTTTAGCCGTTTCTTGCGGCGGGGGCTGGAAGAGTCCTTTCAATTCTGTTTGTACCAAACCGCCCTTGCCGGAGTGCTGGATGGCCAGAACGCCCTGCGCCAAACCTTTACTGGTCGGCTGCCAGGTGACAATAACATTACACATTCCCTCTGACGGCAAGGTTTCAGGGCACTCCGACTTATAAGTGAACCCAGCCTGCTCAGGCGCATTCAATGTAACACTCTGTACTTTAATAGACTCAGGCAGGTGATTGGTCACAACGACGGAGCGGACCAGCGGTATCCCTCCGGCGGAGGTACCAAAATCCATACTTTCGGGCGAAACATCAACTTTTCCATTAGTATCTTTACTGCCGTCCGCAGGTGGCTGTAAAATACCCTTCACCTCTGTCTGTACCATCCCGCTCTTGCCAGAGTGTTCAACGGTGAGGATCCCCTGCGCTAAACCTTTGCTGGTCGGCTGCCAGGTTATAACGATGTCACAACTTTCATCCGGCCTTAATGTTTCAGGACACCTTGAGTCATAGGAAAACCCTGACTGATGGGGAACATTCATATCCACATTCCAGACTTCAACATCTTCAGCGGAATGATTACTCAGTACAACCGAACGCACCAGCGCAATACCCCCGGCAGAGGTTCCAAAGTCCAGACTGATCGGAGATAACTGCACGCTTCCTGATGACTCCTTGGCGGCCGTTTCTGCCGGCGGGGGCTGTAAAGTTCCCTTGATCTCAGCCTGAACCATCCCGCTCTTTCCCGAGTGCTGAATGGCCAGTACGCCCTGCGCCAGACCCCTGCTGGTTGGCTGCCAGGTGACGATAATATTACAGCTTTCCCCTGGTTGCATAGCTTGCGGACATTTTGATGCATAGGCGAAACCGGATTTCTCAGGTCCATCCAGCGTAATACCTTTGATCTGTACAGGATCCGCAGACAGGTTTTTCAGTGTGACAGGACGCACCAGCGCAATACCGCCCGGAGACGTGCCGAAATCCAAACTACCCGGAGAAACTTCAACATCCCGTTTTATTTCATCCTTCTCAGGAGGTGCAGGCTCAACTTCACCGCTGATAGAAGCTGTCGCCAATCTCGAGCGGCCATTATGGTCGACAAGCGCATCAACTCTCCACGACCCCGCCACTAATCCTTTTACTGATATGGTGATAGCGCATTGCGCATCAGCCGCGAGCGGCGCATCCGCGCACTGGTTAAGAGCCACTTGGGCAGAAACGTTGGAGGAAGGATATAAACTGACTTTATTAACCGTTACCAGTGACAATCCCTGGTTCTTAAACAAAATAACAACAAAAGCGGTAGCCCCAACAGCGATTTTACCGCCTTTTATTTCTTCATCGACCGCCTTAAAGTCAGGAGCTCCCGCCAAGCTCGCGGCAATCCCGCTCGCAGATGGATCTTTAAAGGCATTATATTGCGCTTCCGTCGGAACTGTAGCGAACACCAGCGCCAGGAATAATAAGATGGAAGAAAAGACCGGAATCTTTTTATTCAACATCATTGGGGCACTCCCATATTACCATCCGCCGGCTTCTTGTTATTACTGCCATCCACCGGTTTTCCCGAGAGAGGGACCGGTCGCTGCTGCTCCTGCAGGCTAGCGGGTAAATCCTCATTTACAGGAGATGCTGGCGTACCCTGCGGCGCAAAGGCTTCCGGAGATATTCCCGCCGGCAAGGCAGCTTTATTATTACTGACATTCTTGCTAACAGGTTGTGGCGGCAACGCTGGAGTCTCGGCGGATACGCTGTTAACTGGTTCAGGCCCCTTGTCGGACGGAGCGGGTGGAAGTATGCCGTCTTTGGGAGCATCCACAATCTTTGGCGTATCACTGTCATCACCCATGACAAAGGCCACGACCCTTGGCCTGAGAAGGAAGACAAGCTCTGTATTTATCTTGTTGGCCGTACGATCTGTTGGAAGAAACGGGGTCAGGATTCCAAGACCGCTTGTCGTCAATTGATCCGTCTGGGATACAAGACCACCGATCAAAATAGCATCCCCCGGGCGCACACGAACCTCCGTTGAGAGGCTGCGGCTTGTAGTATGCGGCAGTTGAACACTTTGCGTATTATCAGGAGTGTTAAATGTGTCAATTCTCACCAAGTCTTGCAGATCAATACTGATAGCTCCATAAACGGTCGACTGATCCCAGGCGCTCGATACGTTCAGTGACAAACCCGTATTTAAGGTGCTGGTCCCCAATCCAACCGATGCCGTAGCACCCGTGGTTGCATTGCCCGCCGATGTGCTTGTGTTTGAAACATAGTTATCCTGCTGTGTGATGGCTATAGAAGCCTTTGAGCCGGACAGCACGGTGATTTGCGGTTGTGAGATTGTCTTTACGGTTCCATGCTCTGAAAGGAACTGCAGAATAAAATTCGCTGAAAAATTTCCTCCCGTATAAGAGGGCGTTATTGTGATGGGTGTTGCCCCGCCGACACCCTGCGGAAGAGTATTAGCCAATACGGACGTGAGACCAAAGTGCCCAAGAGCGGTGATACCCGTTTTATTTGCAAGCCCTCCCCAGTTAATACCGGTTTGGTTGTCATTATTTAGCGTTACTTCCCAAATATGCGTTTCAAAAATGATCAGTGCCGTATTTTTACGGAGCCGGTCAAAATATTGTTTTGCTGCCTTACTGCCCCGCTGCGTCGCAGAATAAATCAAAACACGCGTGGTATTATCAATAGTTACCTTTTGTGGGGCAGAATCCGTTTCCATTGCAAGAACAGCCGTCAGACCGGAAGCAATCTGTGTATATGCATCGTTAGCGGTAGCCGGGCCCGCAGTTGTTACAGAAGCGGATGATGAAGAACCGCTTGAAGACGATGAGCCGCCAGCGGCAGGGGCGGCAGCTCCGCCCGATGAAGAGCCGCCCGAAGAGCCTCCACCGCCTCCTGCGGTTGCATCAGGCGCATCTTTGTTTATAGGAGGAAGATCAACAACAAAGGTTTCTGTCTTTTTAACAGTCAAAGTTCCGGCCTCAAAATGACAGTAAAGGTCAGCTACGGAGCATACCTTGTGGATAACATCACTCAGCTTTCCATGCAGATTGGCAATAGTAACTTTTCTTTTGAGGCCTTCGTCAGTTTCAAAAGCCAGTGAAATATCGTAGTCATCCAGAATAAGCTGCAAAGCACTCGCCAAAGTCTCGCCGCGCAATTCATAAGGTCCGACCATTGTGTCAGGCAGCGGATCTTCTTTTACCGGCTGGGGCATCAGCACATCCCTGCCCAGATGCACACGTGTCACCGGATCCTGCTTTTCGTTCAACCCTTCAAAACGTTCATTCGGCGGCGTGATCGTGGGAACACTGGCCGAACGGCCATCTGGTATATCAACAGATGCGCAAGCTGTAGCCATTAAAAGCGGCAATATAACCCATACAAGGCGCAGGATGTTCTTTGTAATGGTTTTATTTCCCCCATATTCCCTCATATCAACGGCTACCCCTTTCAATCAGACGCTTCACCATGGAAACGAGCCTGTCTTTCTGAATGGGCTTCATAAGAACTGTTGCCACACCAAGCCTTCCGGCCTTTTCGAGAGTTGTATTATCCTGATCGCCGGTCACCAGCACGACGGGTATTTTGTAACCATGCAGCTGCATCATCGTGATGAATTCAAAGCCCCCCATCGGCTCCATACGCACATCCACGACTGCCAGCGCGACATCCTTGCTCATGATATCAAGAGCTCCATTTCCGTCCGTCGCCTCAAGCGTGACGTATCCAACCTCCTTGAGGAAGGTGACAATCTGCATCCTGACAAAGTCGTTATCTTCAACGACAAGAATTGTGTGTTGCGTCCCCATATATGTCCGAACCTTTTCACAATCATAATGTGACGAAGATTCCCCCTGTTTTTTGCCGGACAACCCCTTGTCCGAAGGCTCATAAAAAGCCCTACTTAAAATATACACTGAAAAGAGCGTGCATCACAAGAAAATCAATGGCATATAACTATTATATCATTCTTCAGTTTATTATGAACGAGCGATGGACACACAAGTTATGTTTTCTATTTTTTCATATCTTATAATCATAGCACTGCTTATGGCTCTCGCTTATCGCGACATCAAAGAATATATATTGCCAGATTACCTGAATGCTGCACTTGCCCTAAGTTTTTCGGCATTTCATATTTCAATGCATTGGCAGTTAATTACGCCAATAGAGTCATTGGAAGGCGCGTTTGCAGGGGGCAGTTTGCTGCTATTGATAAGAGTGTGTGCCAATAAATATTATAACAAAGATGCTTTGGGTCTCGGCGATGTCAAACTTATGGCAGCTGCAGGATTGGGGTTAGGCTATCCGGGAATTTTTATGGCATTAAGTTTGGGCGCTTTCGCGGGCCTGCTGCATGGACTTTTCATGGCACTGTTAGAAAAAAAGAAAAATAACCATAAAATAAATTTATCGCGTGTAAATGTTCCCGCAGGTTTGGGATTAACGATCGGTATTGCCCTTATGATGGTCTACCAGTTCGGGTTTGAGTGGTTGATCCTCTTTAAAAAATAAGTGATATTAACTTGTCGTTAAAATTATTAGAAAGCGTGTTTCCGTGTCACTGCTATTAACACTGCATCCGATTTCCTGGAATTTAATCCTCTTAACTTTTATTGGCGGTTATCTTTCCGGAAGCGTGCCTTATGGTCTACTGATCGGTAAATTGGCAGGGCTAGGCGATATCCGCAAATCAGGCTCGGGTAATATCGGCGCAACAAACGTTCTCAGAGTCGGCGGAAAATATCTGGCAGCAGCTACATTGCTTTTAGATGCCCTAAAAGGTGCCGTTCCCGTTCTCATCGCAAAACAGGTTCATATCGACTACGCGATCATGGTCGGTCTTGGCGCTTTCATTGGCCACCTGTTTCCGGTATGGCTCCGCTTCAA
>PLXM01000190.1 GCA_003153235.1 Rhodospirillales bacterium | reverse complement strand
ATGAAAGATCTGTCAGTGCCTTGCCAAGGGATCCGCTGTCGGTATCGACGCCGACATGGGGCATGAAGTCTTTGATCTCGGCCGTGGCCGCCGCTTGCTGGGCCACCGTGGCAGAACCGCCGGTTCCCTCGTTCCAGCCGCTAGCATAATCTGCAATGCTAACAAGCGTCTGGCCCAGTGCAGGGCCGATATTGGCAGCTTGTCCAGCCGTCACATTGTCAACAATGTAGGAAACAGCCGTGGAGTTGCCATTGTATGAAAGATCTGTCAGTGCCATGCCAAGGGAGCCGGTATCTGTATAGACTCCAACATCCTTCATAAATGTCAGCATGGTGCTGGCGCAGAGGGTCGGATTAGTCGTTGTGTAGTTACTGATGCTTTCAACGACAGTGCCAAAAATGGAGGAAGGAATCTCTGATTTCTGTGTTGCCGTTAAATTACTGATCGTGGCTGAAATAAGAGCCATGTCTTCATTGGCTGCGGCGGCAAGAAGTGTTTGTTCGATTTGTGTGATTGTTGGCATGAGATCCCCCGTTGTTAGTTAAACTTTTTCCCTATAATTTTATTAAAACACGAATCAGGGGGCGGGTTGTGTGTGGCTTGTAAGGGATTTGTAAGGAAGTTGTAAGTGCCTAAATAGTATTATATATCAATAACATATATATATAATTATTTTACCAATTGGTTAATTTAACCATTTTTTTGCCGGAAATTTCTACCGTTTCAAACCCCAGAACAACGAGTGTTCTGCATAAGTTCTACGACTTTACTGGAGAATCGCTAACACAAAAAAAGGCCCCCGCCATCACACTATATAATGACTTTAAGTCTTAAAAGATTCCCTGATTATTTCCTCTTCATCCTGCAGCAGCCCCTCGGGGATTTTCAGCGCCCGCATGATTTCCTGCCGCATCGAGAGGCTGATCCCCAATCCGTCCGAGAACACGGCCGTGGCGCCCAACATGAGCAGGTCTTCTATGTGACTGACCTGATGAACCCGGACAATAATCGGCAGAAGCGGATACTCACTGCGGATTTTATGAAGCATCTTCATAGTATGCGCATAGTTGTCAAAGGTAATGAACAAGGCCCTGGCATTGCCGGTATTGGCCGACTTCAGCGTTTTAAGGTTTGTGGCGTCTCCATACAGGGCCCGGCATCCCAGAGCGGCGGCATTCTCTACGTTCTGCGGATCGGTATCAATGGCAACAATGGGGATGCCGGTCATATTCAAAATCTTGCGTATATTTTTTCCCGTCTCTCCGAAACCGCAGAGGATGATATGGTTTGATAGATCTTTCAGATCATCCATTTCGTCAACGGGAACCGTAAGTTTTTTATCGATACCCAATAAAGATAAAAAGAAAAATGTCATGCTTTTGTTGTATAGGATAAGCAGGGTTGAGAACATCAGGCTCAGAATGAATGTTATAAGCAGGATATTGCCAAAAACCGGATCAATAATCTTTTCCTTTATGCCCAATATCACCAATATCAGGCTGAATTCGTCACAATTGGACAACACAAGCCCGACACGCAGCCCATTGCCAAAGTTTCTGTCGTAGATGGACACAATCAGCGTCGTCAGGATAAGCTTGATCAAGACGATGCCCGTCAGAAGGCCCATGATCAGCGGAAAGTGCGGGATGATGAGCGGCAGTTTTAACGTAAGCCCCATGACAATAAAGAATATGCCGATCATAATGTCATGGAACGGGCGCATATCGTCCTCAACTTTATGCCGGAATTCGGTTTCCCCGATAATCATGCCCGCCAGAAACACGCCGATCATGGACGGGAGATTAAAAAGGCTCGATACCCATGCTGCCCCCATAATCGTCAACAGGGTCGTGAGGACAAATATCTCGTTAGATTTAAGTGAGCCTATGAAGCGCATCAGGGCGCGCTCCATCCTTCGTCCGCCCAGATAAATCCCAACCAGTACAGCGAATACAGTGCCGAAGGTGGCAGCCAAATCGCGGATCATGTCCTGCGTGTTCTCGGAGTGAGTAAGAACCGGTATAAGGGATAAAAAGACAATCGCTGCAAAATCCTGGAATAGCGTGATGCCAAAAGCGATCTTGCCGTGACTATCGTAGAATTCCCTCTGGTCCATAAGCTGCTTGCTGACAACGGCTGTAGATGACATGGCTACAGCCCCGCCGATCAGAAAGGAGGCAGAGGCGCTCAGATCTCCCATCTTCATAAAGGCCAGCATTGTTATTGCTGTAATGGCCGCTGTGCACAATGAACCAATGCCAATAACCATTTTGAGATTGCGTCTCAATCTGGACCATGAAAAATCAAGCCCGATCATAAACATCATGAGAATGATGCCGATATCTGACAAGGTTTCCATTTCTTCCCGGGAGGAAAGGATACCCAAAGCATCAGGCCCGGCTAGAATCCCGGCCGTCAGATAGCCCAGAACCGACGGCAGCCCCAGCTTGGCGAATACCACAAGTATGCCGGTGACAAGCAGCAGGACAAGCACGATATGATTGAGCACATCAAACTGCATAACTGCCCCGCCTGTGCCAGATTAGAACAGCAGCTCACTTTACCTGCTTATAGTCCTTTTGAGATTTTTCTTCGAGTAATTGCTGATCCCTTTCGTCGAGTTTTTCTGCTTTGTCTAACAAGCGCCTCAGACGATGAGAGAAAAGTTCTCTAAAAGCAGGAAAAAGGTTATAAGGGTTTACACTTAATGCGCGGCATAACTTGAAAAAAGTGTCGATTCTGGGGTTTGGCGTTCCCTCATGCTTAAGGATATCCCTCACAGCCGTCACGTTCAGGCTAGCCTTTTTTGAAAGGCTCGTCGGGTTAAATCCGCCTTTTTGCATATAGTATTCTAATCGCGATTTAAAGCTATCCATGAAGGCACACTCCTCGCTAAACAGTAACGGGCCCACAACAATGCTTCAGAACGCCCGCAAGTTCCCCGGAATCTGCGTCATTACGCAAAATATTCCCGAAGAAAAGTATGCCCGTGACCTTGCCTTCCTTATCCTCGACAATAAGCCGGCTGACATTATACCTGTGCATTTTTTCAGAAGCGTCTTCGAGCGAGTCATTTTCATCACAGGTGTGAACAGATTTCGTCATATAGCCGCTGACCTTTTCAGTGGCTGGGTTTTTGCCGTGTGCCAGCGCACGGACTACAATATCGCGGTCCGTGATGATTCCCTGCAGCTTGGTCTCTGTGCCCACTGGCAGGGCGCCATAGTTGGCAGCCTCCATTCTTTTTGCTGCCTGCTGCAAGGTTGCATTCGGGCTGATCATCTCTGGCTGAAGTGTCATCAGCTCTTTTACTTTCGTAACATTGAATTTGAGCGTCATGTTTCGGGTCCTTTCTATTTTATCAGACGACTTTTCTTTCCTGCATAGGAGCTGCGGGTTTATTAACTACATTTAAGTGGTGCCCGCTCTGGAAGGACTGGATATTACTTCCGGTTGTGCGCAGAATTCCTTCAATGGTTTCTTTTGTATAAAAGGCAATATGCGGTGTTACGATTACATTTTTGTGATGTAACAAAGCATGCGAAGCCAGTAAAGTTTCTGCGTCATATTTCGCGGAAAATGACTCACGCAGAAATTCGGCATCTTCATGTATGGCGGACTCATCCGGCAAAACATCAAGCCCTGCCGCACTGACCTTCCCGGATGTCATCGCCTGCAGCAGCGCTTTGATGTCGATAGCGGCTCCAATGGAGGTATTGATAATCACAACGCCGTTTTTCATCAGGGTAAACTCTTTCTCCGACAGCAGGCGGCGATTTTGCGGATAATTAGACACATGCAGGGATATAACATCAGACTCTGACAGCAGTTTCTCGAGGCTGGTATATGTAAGTCCGGAAGCTTCCGCAATCAAATGCCTCGGGCTGATATCATACCCCAGAACATTCATGCCAAAGGCCTTTGCGACAGCGGCCGTACGCATGCCAATAGCACCCGTGCCGATAATACCCATCGTTTTACCGTTAAGATCAAATCCCTGCAGACCCTGTGCAGAAAAATCCCCTTCGCGCGTCCTCTGCGCGGCCTGCGGTATGTGACGGCTGAGGCAAAGAAGAAGAGAGAAAACGTGTTCGGCTACCGTATCTCCGCCGTAAGCGGGAACATTCGCGATAACAATGCCATTCTGGTTGCAATACTCGAGGTCTATATGGTCGAATGTTCTGGAACGGGTCGCAATAAATTTCAGCTTATTGAGTTTTTTAAGAACGTCCTTACTTAAATCAGAGTAAAGAAAACACGATATGATTTCTACGTCCTTGTATTTATCAGCATTGCCCGCGTTCAGCGGATGCTTCACGACGTCGTAATCAATATCACCATATAAATCCAGCAGAATTTTTGCCTCTATGTCTTCTGCCTCGAAAAAGACGATGTTCATCACGAGCCCCCATCTTTTATTGACCTAACGCTTCTTTTTACAATTCTCTAAAATCTTTTCTGCGTTCTTGACCCTCGCAAGGAGATCATCCGGCGAAGGAGCGCCGTCTTTCCGGCTCATATTCTCTTCTTCTGCGCGCAACATGGCAATTTGATCCTGCTCCCATCCATGAAGGATTCTATCTTTCTCCTCACGCGTAAGATGCTTGTCTGCCAGCAGTGATTCGGGAGTCCTGCAGGCGCTCTCCGTATCATTTGTAGAATTACAGAATATATTTCTTGAATCATGTTTCATAGCCATACCCCTTTTTTGATCTTTCGTATATATCCCTTAATCCGTTGCCAGCATGCAGCAGGCAATCTCTTTATCGCATAAAGGCGCTGCCTGTTCCTTGATCATCGTCAATCTGACCGCACGAATTGTTGCAGCAAGGGCCTGCGCCATCGTGCCGTCAACATTACGGCCGCCTTCGTTCTTTAACGCTTGTTCTGAATGGCGCATAAAGCATTTCCTCATTTAACTGAGAGCTTATACTTCTATTGTATCGCCTTTAGGGCAGAACCGGAAAGAACCCAATCGGGTAGACTCAAGCCAAATGCCCAATCGGGTAAGTCCTGTATTATTTATATGAATTTTTAGTAATTCAGCAGACCATGCAATAACGCAATAGCGATGGCATGCGTCGTGTTTGAAGCATCAAGCTTCTGGCGGCATTTCTCAAGCCGGGCTTTTACGGTATCTTCACTGACGCCAAGAATAACGCCCGTTTCCCAACGGCTCTTGCCGCGCGCAATCCACATCAGCGTTTCTATCTCAGGCGGCGTTAGCTTACTTTTCTCATCCAATGGCTTATAAGGACCGTGCCCTATAATTTTTTGTTTTACATCCTCAGGTGAAAGATGCACCGCATTGCGAGAAGGCGTTGACTGATCATCTCTGCTGGAAATTGAAAAAGCCATATTAGCCTTTGCACCCTCTTCATCAAAAATGACAGGGAGCACAACGGTATCAAGCCAGTATTCCTTTAACCTTTTAATAGCCGTCGCCAGTACGTTAAAGTCCGCCGATTTTAATATATAGGCGTTAGCACCGAGCGCATAACATGCCTTGATATCCGGTTCGTAGCTGGACGTTGTAAGAATAACAACCGGAATTTCCCTGAATGCAGCATCCTTCTTTATCTTCTCAAGGCACTTTTGCCCGCCCATGCCAGGCATATTCAGGTCTAAAAGGATAAGGCTCGGCCTTATGCCTGAGCACAGGTATTCAAGCGCCCGCTCGCCGGATGTGGCGTGCACTAGCGGATTGACGAGATCAGTCTTCTTGAAAGCACGCACCGTGGCTTCAAAGTCATCAATGCTATCTTCAACAAGTAAAATAGGGCCGTATCTATCCGTCATAGATACCGTATTACTACTTTTTAACTGAATAGTCACCGCTCATCCATGAAATAACCTCATCTTTTTCCTTTATGCTCTGCTGGTGTTTTTTATGGGTATCCCCAACCAGCTGATGCCGGCAGGTGGCAAACTCCAGAACATCCCTTAATAACTCAGGCTTGTCGTGCATTAGTCCTTTATTCACAAAATCCTCCGCTCCCTCCCTGACGAGAGATAAGGCCAGATCATGATCTTCCAGTCCAGTTAAGATAACGATCGGGATTTCAGGGGCATATTCTTTCATGTGATCAAAGGTATCACGCCCGTTTTTTGTATCCGGAAGCCCAAGGTCAAGCAGGATAAGATTTATATCATCCTTATGATCCTTTATATAGGCCTCCGCGTCAGCCATCGTTGCCTTATGGCTCACCTGAAACCGCCCCGGAAAATGTTTATCTATTGTCCTGCATACCAGAAAAGCATCATCAGGCGAATCTTCAACAAGCAAGATCTCATGTGTTGGCATGGCTCCACTCACTTTCCCCCACTTTGGGGCTTATATTACCATCCTAGTGCACAATGTTTTTACTTTCTATGAAACTAAGATAGCGTTTTAAACAAATGCAGTTTTAAAAGGATACCCCAAAAGAACAAGAATCACCCTTATTCCCTTATAAAGAATAGATTCTCCCGACCCGGTTTCATCGCGCCGTGTATGCAGCTATACACGATCGGCATTCAGTTTACCCCCCCCTCGCTGGTAAAAGTGCGGTTTCAAACCAATATTCTTTCAGGCGCCTGATTGATTCTACCAGGTCCTCAAAGATAACGGGCTTCTGCATATAGGCATTAGCCCCCATCTGATAACAGGCATCAACATCTTTCTCGTTAGAAGATGTAGTCCAGATGACAACCGGTATCTGTCTCAGCGCAGGATCACGCCGGATGTGCTGGAGAACCTGAATCCCGTCCATGCCGGGCATGTTCAGATCAAGCATAATGAGAACAGGCCGGTCGGCGTTGCTGCCTTTTTCGAAGTCGCCTTCATGCCTTAGAAAGTCCAGAGCTGCCTGACCCGTCGTACACAGCGAAACATGATTGCTCAAACCGACTTTCTTAAAAGCGCGCGCAATAGCTTCATAATCATCCTCGTTATCATCAACGACGAGTATAGATTGCGGCTTTAGATAATTTTCATTCATACATCTTTGCTCCCAAGCGTGAAGTAAAAAACAGAGCCTTTGTCTGGTTCTGAATCGAGCCAGATATGACCCTTATGGCGCTCAATAATCTTTTTGACGAAGGTCAGACCGGAGCCTGTTCCTTCTTCGTTTTTAACGGCTGGATTATCCAGTCTCTTAAAAATGCGGAAGATAGCCTCATGGAACTCCGGATCTATCCCCACGCCGTTATCCTTGACGTAAAAGGCCCCTTTCTCATTGCTATGGGGTCTCTTCATACCTTTCAAATACCCCACCTCTACCAGCCGCTCCGGCTTGTCGTTATATTTGACGGCGTTCGTGATAAGGTTACGAAAGACTTCCGCAATTCTCAGCTTGTCGCAGGTAACATGCGGCATAGGCTGTGGTATTGTAATGTGCGCTTGATGTTCCTTGAGAAAGGTATCCATCATCTGCTGGACTTCCATGACAACTTCGTTGGGGTCGGTTTCTTGTACAGCAAGCTCTGTACGCCCCAGCCTGGAGAAATAGAGCAGGTCGCTAATCAGTTTCTCCATGCGCTGACTAAGATATGTAAGCCGCTGCAAGCGGCGGACACCATCCATATCCAGCTTTCCCTGATAATCCTCTAATAAGAAAGATGTCTGTGTTAACAGACCGCGCAGCGGCTCTTTCAGGTCATGCGAGGCGATATAGGCGAAATCATCCAGTTCCTGATTACTGCGCTTCAGCTCTTGCGTATATTTCAGTAATTGCGTTTCTTTTTTCTTGAGATCAGTGATATCGCGCGCCGCCCCCACCAGAAATTGTTCTCCCTTCTCGTTAAAAAAAGATGTTTTCTTGGTGGATAATATATGCCGTTCGCCCTTGTGATCCGTAAACTCCTCCTCCTTAACGGTTGTCTGGTTGGAATTAAAGACCTCGTCATCTCCTGCATAGAAAAGCGGTATCTCTTCTTCTTTTAAAAACGTATGCGGGTCACTGCCGATAAATTTTTCTGACGCACCCCCCAGAAGCGCCCACATGGCCTTATTGCCACCCGTCAGCCGGTGCTGACGATCTTTCATGAAAACCGGGTCCGGAATATGATCAATCACGCTTTGCAGGAACTGATGCGCATCCTGTATTTTCTTCTCCGCAAGCTTGCGTTCACTGATATCGCGGATGATACCGCTAAACAACCGCTCACTGCCGCTGCCGCTCGTTACTTCCGCGACGGATAAATCCATAGGAAACGTAGTGCCGTCTTTGCGTAATCCCTCAAGCTCCCTTCCAATGCCGATGATCTTTGCCCTGCCGGTCTTTATATAGTTATTTATGTATGTATCGTGATTTACAGCATGCTCCGCCGGCATCAGCATTTTAACATTTTTTCCGATCACATCTTCAGCGGCATAGCCAAATATTTTCGTGCAGGCCCTGTTATAGCTGCGGATAATCCCTTTTCCATCAATTGTAATAAGGCCATCGACAATATTCTCCAGAACGGCATTCAGACGTATCCGGCTCTGGCTTTCTATTTTCTCCGATTCAAAACGTTCGCTCATGGCGGCACTCATCAGCAGCCCCGTTGCACTGATGACTATCGTGAACGTCTGGAGCACATCTAAAGCCTCGCCGATAGGCATATCCGCGAATGGCCCCAGTTGATGGGAGGTAGCCCATATTGCAACGCCGGAAAGAAACAGGGTTATCAGAGTAACGCCGCGCTGGCCAAAACTGATAGCTGCCCATATCACAACAGGAAAAATCATATACGGATAGGGCCGTGTCATGCCTATTAATGAAGGTTCAATAAAAATGACAAAGTTGGTGGCAAGCGTAGCCGCAGCCAGAGTAAGCACTTCAAAATCAGCACGCAGGGACAGAGCTGGATAAGGCCACTCACCCCAGGCTAACAACAGGGGCGCTGCAATAAGCGCCCCTCCGGCATCTCCCAGCCACCAGACAAACCAGATTGAATCGAAGTTTGCCCAAGGCTGCACACCTCCAAGGCAGAGGCTTATTGTACCTATTGTTGCGCTCGCCATAGTGCTGATGGCGGCGGAGAAAAATATCAGGCCCAAAACGCCTCTCACATGCTTCAGATAAGGGCCTGGGCCTGCATAGCGGCGCAGCAGCCAAAATCCGGAAAACGCTTCGAGCGTATTGCCGGTTGCAATCCCTAGAGCCGTTATAACTGGTTCATGTGCAGTAACATTCGTTAAAAGGGCCCCGAGGAAAATGCCCGGCCAGATGCGCCAGCCAAATAACAGAATCGCGGCAAGTGAAATCCCTGTTGGGGGCCAGACGACAGTTACCTGCTCAGCGACATAGGCCAGACTGAAACCAAACTTTGAAGTGCCGTAATAAACAGCTGCCAAAAGAAGCATGCGTACAATCTGTATTCCATCATATTTGTAGTAATTAGCCATCGTGCGTCATGCTCCGAGCGTGAAATAGAAAATTGTCCCTGTGCCCGGCACCGAATCAAGCCATATACGCCCGTCGTGCCGCTCAATAATCTTCTTTACGAACGTCAGTCCGGAGCCCGTTCCTTCTTCGTCTTTAACTGCCGGGTTTTTAAGACGCTTAAAAATGCGGAATATGGCCTCATGGAATTCCTTTTCTATGCCAACGCCATT
Source organism: Rhodospirillales bacterium (assembly GCA_003153235.1). GTDB lineage: Bacteria > Pseudomonadota > Alphaproteobacteria > Micavibrionales > UBA2020 > PALSA-926. The sequence continues at coordinate 9,268 of PLXM01000190.1, read as the reverse complement.
ATCCTTAACGTAAAAGACACTCTTCTCGAGGCCATGTGGGGCTTTCATGCTCTCCAGATATCCCAGCTCTATAAGAGGTTCCGGTTTATTGTTATATTTAACTCCATTTGTAATCAGGTTACGAAAGACTTCTGCAATTCTGAGCTTGTCGCACACAACGCGCGGTAATGGGCGTGGTATAATCACCCGCGCATTGCGCTCCTTAAGAAAGGTATCCATCATCTGCCGGACTTCGCCAACAATTTCATTAGGGTCAATTTCCTGTACAGCGAGCTGAGTGCGGCCCAGTCTCGAGAAATATAACAAGTCACCAATAAGCTGTTCCATGCGCTGACCGAGAAATATGAGACGGCGCAGCCGGCGGATGGCGTCTACATCCAGTTTGCTCTGATAATCTTCCAGCAGGAAAGTGGTCTGTGTTATCACGCCCCGCAGCGGTTCTTTCAAATCATGTGATGCGATATAAGCGAAATCATCCAGTTCCTGATTGCTGCGTTTAAGCTCTTCTATGTAGCGCGCCAGCACAACAGATGAGCGCTGCATTTCATCAACATTTCTTTGAAAGATCGTCAGAATATGCGCCAGTTTTCCAATTTCGTCATCCTGATTAACCCGCAGCAGCGCCAGAGAAACGGTCTTGCCCTGTGTTGCCGCAACCAAGGCGCCAATCATAGTGTTGATCGGGTAAAGAACACGCCGGATTATAACATGGAAGCTATAGGCGCATAACAACAGCGTCAGCAATAAGGCAATGGAGTGGACTAAAATTTGATGCCGAGCGTTTACTTCTAAAGTTTCAACATAGGTGCGGGTTTCCTTAAGCGCTATATCTTTAAGTATATAAAGGGAGTTATTTGATTGAGTAGATAATTCCAGCCAGAGTTCCCCATTGATGGGATATGGTTTCGTTCTCTGAGCCCCGGGGACAAGGAAAGTGCCCTGCAGCATATCGTAGACATTATCGTAATCGCTTTTCGCATCCTTAATATGCGGCTCCAGAACGGTGGTGAGTTGGCCCTGATCGGCAACCATGCTCACGGAGTTCCAGAAGTAATCAACAATCCCCTGCCAACGCAGCAACAGTGCCTGCTCATCCGGCGTTGCTGTTGCGTTCTCGACAATGAGGCGGCCAATCATGGAGCGTTCACGACCCGTATATTCCAGGGCAACCCACAAAAAATACTTAAACCTCATTTGCGCATTAACAATAGGATCGACAGCCATAAAATCATTAATGATGGATCGCCAAAGGGATTGTGTCTGCATAACGAGATCGGTAGATTGCTCAAACCAGCGCCTGGAGACTGCATGATCACGTTTATTGATTGGCAACGCCGCCGCACGGTCAACCTCAGCGCGTAACGCCTTTAAGGCCAGGAACCCGTTCTCTACATCTTTTACCTGTGGCTGCAGATTCGAAAATCTGTACTTTTCCAAAAGAGGCAGCATTACCTTGAAGGTTTCATCCGACTCTTGCCGGCTTTTTTGCAGACTTGACAGCAAGCCGTCAATCACGCCCCGCTCTGACGCATGCAGAACGGAGTAAGAGATATGCCTTTCTTCAGATAGTTTTTCGCCGGTATTAAACAGGCTGTCTCCTATTATGGTTGCTTCTATGAGAGCCTTAACTCTGCTTAACTGTTGCCATTGGACAATGACTTCCTTACCAACAAGAACTGTGATTAATAAAGTTAGCGTACCGATTGTCAGCAGTAAAATATGCCGAATGGAAAAAGTGGGGAATACGCGCATAATGCTATTCCGCTCCCCCTTGCGAAGATGGGTGCGTTGTTTTTGCCAGCCGTCGCAGGCTGTCAAATATATGCAGATGGGATAGGGAAACCGCTTCGACATTCAGCCATATCTGGATATGATCATTTTCTGTACCAAATTCGATCATACCTCCGCTGCTGGAAAATCCGTCAAAGTCGCCAACAGTCAAAACACTTTTTTGGGCCAGAAAGGTATGCAGTGCAGGCCATTGCGCCTGCTCATCACTACCGATAAACAGCATATGGCATCCGCCTGTCTCTTCCGTATTGGAGATATGACGCAGTTTAATTGTGCGTTGATTAACGGTGCGCGATTCAATCGGCTGCAGATATCCGTTAAAAGGATCGTCTGTACCGAGAATGCAAACAACGAGGGGTGATGAAGGCGGTCCCATTTTTCCCGGCGGCCATTCAGTGTTTTTCAGGAAGTTATAAATAAGTCCTGCCTCAATTTTTTGTTCCGAAAGCTGCATCTGGCTTTGCTCTTCCGCAAAAGAGCCTAGCGGAATCAGAAAAATCACCGCAACAAGGGCGGCGATCATTATCTTCTGGATTTTAGCACCGCCTAAAATTTGCATGTTATCTTCGCATATGCACTTCTGGGAACTTCGGCAGCGTTCAGGCCTGTTTTGCTGCCGTATTCAAAGTGCACCGGCTGCAAAAGATTTTGTCCGACAAAATTCAGCTGCACGCCATCCGTAACCTTCCAGCCCAAATTGGCATCAACTCGTACATAGGACGGCACATTAAAAGCTGGCAGATGATCAACATAATAAGCCGATGTATCAAATGACCATTTATCATTAACGTTCCAATAAGACCGCAGGTTACCCTCATATTGCGGCGACTGCCCGGGAGAAAATTGCGGCAGAAACCCGCTTCCAAGCTGTAAGGACATCTCGAGAACGCTGTAACCGGCGGAGAGTTTCCAGTTGTTATTTACTTTCCAGTCCGCAGCCGTTTCCACGCCGTAGGTTTCCGCCGACATGGCGTTCGCCTGATCGGCCTCCAACAGATCATATTGAGGCACCAGAGTCGGAACTGCGGTAAGGCTTACAAGCTGTATGGCATCCAGACCGGCATAGTAGTTGGAAAAAGCGGCAACATCCGCCGAAACGGCGGGTGTGATCTGGTTGCGGTATCCCGCTTCGTAGGCGACTAGCCGTTCCGTCCTGTAATTGGGAGTGGGGCCTACTTCAAACCTGAGAGGCAGCGCGGGGTTAAAAGGCGTTGCGCCCGGCGCAAGAACCGCGTCGAGAAGATTAATCTCGGTCTCGTAAGGGCTTGGTGTACGCACGGCCTTCGAAGCTGAGACCCATACCGTCTGCTTGTCATTGGGAAACCATTGCAGACGTGCATTGGGTTCATATTCAAATCCCGTAAAGTCGTTATGTTCAGCTTTTGACCCAAGCGTCAGGTACCAACGGTCAGGTACTAACGCGATCTTATCCTGCGCAAAGAAGTTGAAAATGTTTTCATTGCTTGTGGCGGGTGTGATGGAAAGTGTGGTCGTGTCTCCAATAGCCAAATGCGTTAAGCGATAGCCGCCCCCCATGATAATTTCGTTCCGGCCCACCTGACGCAGGTTATACTGCGCATTAAAATCAAGGATATCCTCCTGATCATTGAGGAGAACCTGATTATGCTGCGTATAGTCAACGAACGACTGCAGCGAAAGCAGGGAGCCGTCATCATAACTTTTCTTCCATTGCGCCAGAAGGTTGGCCCCCTGTGAACTACGAATATCAGGCTGAGTGGTGGAATACGGCGCTGATACAAGCGGGACGTTGAAGAGCTGATCCGACGTACTGGTGTAGGCATCTCCGGAAACCGTCAAGTTGTCATCCCGGTCGAAACGGAAGCCGGTGCGGTTATCACGCAGTGTATCCGGAGCATTTCCTCCCTCAGGAAAACGCATGGGGCCGTCGTTTAAATGCTGCCCATAAACGCGGTAATAACTGTCATCACTGGTTTTTCCGCCCTGTTGTCCCAAAACAGAATCCGTCTGATATGTTCCTGCACTGCCTCTCACGAGTCTGCCCTGCGTATCCTGCGCCTTCTTGGTAATAATATTAATAACACCATTGATGGCATTGGCGCCCCACAATGTTCCCCCCGGTCCGCGAATTACCTCAATCCGTTCAATGTCCTCCAGCGGAAGGTTCTGCAGCTCCCAATACGTACCGGCAAACATAGGGTTATAAATCGTGCGTCCATCAATCATGACCAGCAGCTGATTGGCCAGCCCTCTGTTGAATCCGCGGATATTGATGTCCCAAGTACCTGCACCTTCCTGCGCAACATCAACCCCGGGTGCCATCCGTAATGCATCGGCGATAGAGGTTACGCCGGAGCGGGCAATATCTTCCTGGCTAATCACATAAACAGCAGCCGGTGCCTGTTCCACCGTCTCTTTTGTTTTTGTTGCCGAAATAACTTCAGTGTTCAAAAGCTGTTCGGCAGACAGATCAAAGTAATCCGCCGCCGCCATTGCCTGGTGTGCAGACAAAGTCACCAATGCCCCTACAGCCAACAAGCATGTGCTGTATTTCAGTAGAGCTTTTTTGTGTAGATCTTTCTGGGACATAGCGAAGAACTCTCAGGAATATTTTTGGGCTATTAAGAACCAGCGTGATTTTACGATATCCGCCAAAATGTCCTCAAGGTAATGCGCATACACGTTAATCATAAAACTGGATAAATGCCGATCGGCATTTTAGCGTTTTATTTGTTGACGGCTATATAGGGCTGCATTAGACGGTTGTATATTTTCTATAATCATGATCTAGTGTCAGCCTTACTTCAACCTCACCCCAAGGGGAGCCACACTGAATAAACCTGAAAGAGCTAGGGATTCCGGGATACCCGGGGAAATGTTTGTTCTGATTTGTTGCCATGAAATGTGGTCATTTTTCTGTGAGTGCCCCGCCAGTGCCCCATAGACCCTAAAACGACAACGGCCCCTTGCGGGGCCATTATTGTAAGTTATTGTTAAAATTGGTTGCAGGGACCCGATTTAGCTCAAACTTTAAACCTGATTTGCCTTTGCTCACTGTCCCCTTAACTAAACGCCCCGCTATAAGGCATTCAACCGTTCCTAACGGGTCGCCGACCATTTATACATGGAGAAGGCCCCCACCTGAGTGGAGGCCTCTCAATAACTATTTCCGTTTCAGCTATTTTAGAAGTGAGCTGTCGCGCGAACTTCACCGGTATTCGAGGTGTAGTTTTGCTTGCCCTGGAAGTCATAGTTCGCAGAGAAATCCCAGTTGGCTTTGGTCGAGTACACAACCTTCGCGCCGAGATCAAAGATACTGCGTGCCGGAGAAGCGCCTGATGTGACAAAGGTTGTCGCAGCAGGGTCGCCCGCAAAGCTTGACGTCGTCTGAACCTTGTCGCCGACGAGATCATAAGCATAGCCAGCGTGCAGGGAGGGTTTCACAGAAGCCTCATCCGGAGCTTTGAACTTCCAGGATGCCGTTGCGCCAACGCCCAGATCAAAGACGTTGACACTGTCGCTGCCAACAACGTTGTCAGCACCGCCAGCGCCCGTTTCCGTGTAGCCTGCCGTGTTCAGGTAGGTATAAGCAGCCGACACATCAGGTGTCAGTGTCAGGCCACCCGCTTGTGGGTAATCGCGGCCTGCATCAACCTTTGCAGAGAACTGATCGCTGCTAGTGCTGCCATGTGCTGTGTTACCAGCAAGGTCTGCATTGTGACGGTCGGTCGTGATCGTGTTGTAAGCATAACCTGCTTGACCATTGACGAACATTTTTTGACCCAAGTCATAGGTACCATACAGGGTAAGGCCGTAGTTACCGAGATTGGTCGCTGTTGTGTTGGCATTGTCAGAGTTGGCTGTTGCCTGACCGTAGTTGAGGGCAAAACCAATGATGGCTTTATCCAAAATCTTTGATGAGTCTACACCAACCGCGCCGCCCCATGTATTGGAGCTGTAGCCGTTGACACCGCTCGTCAGGTCCTGTTTAGCGTGCTGACCATAACCTTCAGCCCACATGCTGACGCCATTACCTGCAGCACCTGCGGCAACGCCGCTGGACTGATCACCATCACGCAATGCCAGCAGATGGCCGTCTGTGATGTCTTGTGTTTGAGCAACGATATTCTCAGCTGCAACCTCGGAACTGCCGTCAACTGTCGGGGTCAGAGATTGGAGATCCGTGTGAACCGCTGCAGCCGATACACCTGCCGCCGTAGCAACCTTACCGTTGATTGTCGTCAGGAGAGCATCGCCCGATGAGCCAATGGTATTCAGAGCAGTGTCAACCGAACTGTCATTCGCCGTGACGCCAGCGCCCAATGTCGAGACGTTATTACGGGTCGCCTTGATCTCCAGCTCATAGGCGCCTGTACCTGTCGTAACCTGACTGTAGGTGACGAGGCCGATTGTAACTGTACGTGCCGAACCAGAGTCCAATGTACCGTTGATGTCCAGTCCGCCAACACCGAGTGCGCCAACAGCTCCGCCAGATGCACCGCTAACAAGGGTGTATGTGGTGGTGGTCGTAGGTGCGGTCAGCGTCAGGTCAACCTTTGTTCCTGTGCCAACAGTCGCATGACCTGTCGTCGCGACATGTCCATAGACCGAGGCGCTTGTAACGGTTGAATCCAGCGTTTGCGTACCGCCCGTACCCATGCCGAAAGTAGTGGCTGCGGTAAGAGTGTTGTTGCCCAGGTTCATCGTATCAGCTGCAAGTACAGCGCCCGATGCCGCAACAACGGTATTGGAACCTGACAGTGTCAAATCCTTAAGAATGCCCGTGTTACCGATCGTTGTGACAGCTGAGTTAGCTCCTGCAAATGCCACGGTACCTTTACCGGAGCCCACAGTGCCGCCTGTGCTGTTCAGGGAGCCTGTCAGCAGCTTGCCGCTGGCCACGTTCACCGTACCGTCGCCGGCAAAGTTGACGTTCGTCGTTGCAGTGCCGCTAAAGTCGACGACACCCGTTCCGGTGACGCTGGTTGTTGATGCAAATACGTTGCCCGAGAAAGCATCCGTTTTACCGTTAGCGCCTGCTTGGATGAGCAGGAGGTTGTTGCCAGCCCCTGTCGCACCGACCGTGCCGCTTACCGTCGTTGCACCTGACAGTGTCAGCGTGCTCGTGTTAGCTGTTGTCGTGACCGTGCCGGTGATGTTTTGAGCATCAGCAACCGCAACCGTACCACCGCCTGCGCCGAAAGCGAGTGTACCACTGCCGAACAAACCCCCATTGATATCAACTGTACCACTGCCGGTAACGTTGACTGTCGTCGCATATATAGCCCCAGTGAAGATATCCGTTTTACCGTTAGCGCCAGCGTTAACCGCCGTCAGGTTATTGCCCGAGCCGGTATTCCCTGTAACCGTCGATGTACCAACCAGTGTTAATGTACCAGTGTTGGTGTCATCGATGTTACCCGTCAGGTTCGCACCATCAGCAAGAGAAAGAGTGCCTGCGTTAGAGCCAAAGTTAACCGTACCAACGTGGTTGGTACCGACCCCGTTCAGGGAGACTGTGTTCGCGCCGTTGAAGCTCAGAGTTGTCGCGTTAACAAGACCGCTTACAGAAGCAGTGCCTGCACCGGCATTGATCGTACTTACTAAGTTACCCACCGCACCGACCGTGCCGGTAATGGCTGAAGCACCAGCCAGAGTCAGCGTGCCGGCGTTGGTGGCCGTGACGTTGGCCGTCAGGTTTGCATTGTTAGCAAGAGAAACAGTGCCAGTGCCGGCGCCGAAAGCAAGGGTAGCGGCAGTGACGTTATTGGCAAATGATGTCGTCGCGCCAGCCACGCCAGCGTTGATGGTCATGGCGCTGTCATTGATAACTCCCGTTTGGGTCTGTGAGCCGCCCAGATAGGACAGGGTGCTGGCCGCGGAACCGGTAACAGCCGCCGTCAGGTTCGCGCCGGAAGACAGCGTCACAGTGCCTGTGCCGGCACCGAGAGCAAGAGTAGCAGCAGTGACGTTATTAGCAAATGCAGTCGTCGCGCCAGCTACGCCGGCGTTGACGGTCAAATTGCTGTCATTGATAACACCTGTTTGTGTCTGCGAGCCGCCAGCATAGGTTAGGTTGCCAGCACCCGTGCCAGTAACACCCGCTGACAGGTTTTGGCCAGAAGCGAGCGCTACAGTGCCTGTGTTGACACCGTAAGCAAGTGTTGTGCCCGTCAGACCTCCATTCAGATCAACCACGCCAGCTCCGCTGACATTAACTGTTTGTGCAAATATGGCACCGGAGAAAACAGACGTGCCGCCCGTCACGCCGGCATTGACGGCAAGAAGAGAACCGGTGGCAGCGTTAGTACCAACTGCACCAGCGACAGTCTGCGTACCGGCCGCTCCCAGCAATGTCAGCGTACCTATATTATTAGTACCGGATGTATTGGTGACGCTGTCGCCACCAGTTGCAAGGTAGTCATGTGTGTTGGGGTCCTGCACTGTGGATGTAGCGTCAGAGCCTGCCGCGAAGGTGATCGCAGGTGTTGCGCCCGGGTCTCCCGCAAGGGCTGTGGTGCCACCAGCGCTAATCGTATCCGTTGCCGCTTGCGCCTGAAGCGAGAAAGCCGCTACTGCAACAAGAGCTGTACCGGTGAGAAGAATTTTTTTGATGCTGACGGATAGACATGCGGGTGGTCTCCTTGGTTGGTTTTTTGTTATATATTTTGTTATATATATTGTATCGATGTCCGACCGGACATTTGGAACACTAGAAAACTTAATGAACTCTAAAACTCTTACAGAAAATTCGATACCCCTAAACCTTCGGTTCTAAAGAGAATAATTTGTATCGTGATATTATTGCAACGTATGTTTCCGTATATCATAATATACAAAATCTGACAGACGCTCTTTTGTAAAATAAGGTTTCACATCAAGAAAAGCCCTGAAGTGCGCTGAACTAAGTTTGTCCACAACATGATACGGTTTGCTCTGCCCTTAACCTGAAGGGTGGGAAATTAAACCCTAATCAAAACAGGTCCTAAATTAAGGTACGGCGCCTAAAGGCTACAGCAATCGAATATCTTTTTATAATACTTCCTCGTTAGCTGTAGAGCAGAGTGGGCTTGAGGTAGCACCGACATAGCTCTGGCAAGAAAAAAGGATTTTCTCAAACCAGAGAAAATCCTTTTAATTCATATACTTAGATTGGTTGTGCAAGCCGAACACCGATAAAAGCTCTTTGGCTTGCATGGCAGAGTGGTCTTTCGAGTTGTATCATGGCAATAACCAGCTTCCGGGTCAATTCCCTGATATGCAGGGAATTATCAGGGAATTTGGGCGATTTAGTGCATATTGGTCTTTGTATTACCCCGAATAGAGCCCTGTAATTATTGGCAAATTTTGATCTATCCCCGCTAAATTCCCGCAAAAAGATCAGGGAATTTTTTCAAAGTTTCAGGGAATTAAAAATGATCAGCTGGGAATAAAAGCAGCTTATTTTTGGAGAGCTGCCAACTTGGCCCGGGCGGCGGCGGCTTCTTTTTCATGAAAT
>PLXM01000111.1 GCA_003153235.1 Rhodospirillales bacterium | reverse complement strand
GGAAGAACTGCCACTTGTCGCGCACTTGCTGCACAACGTCCATGTCCATATCGGCGACAACCAGTTCATCGTTGTCTTCGCTGGCGGTGACGAGGAATTCGCCGCGCGGATTGACGATGTAGGAGGAGCCGTAGAATTTGCCGATGTTCCAAGGCGCTTCCGTGCCGGGGCGGTTGATCGCGCCGACATAGTAGCCGTTGGCGACGGCGGAAGCGGGTTGCTCGAGCTTCCAGAGATACTGGCTCAAACCTGCGACGGTTGCCGACGGATTCACGACGTATTCCGCACCATGCAGTGCCAGCGCGCGCCAGCCTTCGGGGAAGTGGCGGTCATAGCAGATATAAACGCCGAGCTTGAGGTACGCGGTGTTGAAGACCGGCCAGTTGGAGAAGCCGGGCTTGAAGAAGAATTTCTCCCAGAAGCCGGAGACCTGCGGGATATGCGTCTTGCGGTATTTGCCGAGGTATTTNNTTCTTGGCGTATTCCTGCATCAGCTTGGTGGTGTGGCCATCAGGGATTTTTTCGGCGGCGCGGTACCATTTCGGGTCCTGGCTCGGGCAGAAATAGGGCTGGGTGAACACTTCCTGGAAGCAGAGAACCTGCACGCCCTGCTTGCCGGCCTTCTCGATCAGGGGGATGTGGGCAGCGAGCATTTTGTCGCGGATCTGGTCGACGGTGTCAGTGGCGGCATTGCCCTTCAAAGACATCTGGATCAGTCCGGCTTTCACGATTGTCATGGTGGTTGTCCCTCTTGACCTGAAATTGTTTTAAAGCTGTAATAGGCGCTGATTTAAGCATTTTTACATTATGGAGTAAAGCATGGGTGTTCTCATCAAAGGCGGCACTATCGTTACCGCAGACCGTACATGGAAGGCGGATGTCCTCTGTGCTGATGGAATCATTAAACAAATTGGCGAGAATCTGGAAAAACCATCCGGTGCGGAAGTGATCGATGCGGGCGGCCAATACGTCATGCCGGGCGGTATCGACCCGCATACCCACATGGAACTGCCTTTCATGGGCACCGTGGCCTCCGAAGATTTCTTCAGCGGCACGACAGCAGGCGCTGCCGGCGGAACGACCATGATCATAGACTTCGTGATTCCGTCGCCTAAAACCAGCCTGATCAGTGCCTATCACCAATGGCGCGAGTGGGCACAAAAAGCCGCCACGGATTACAGCTTCCACGTTGCCGTGACATGGTGGGATGAAAGCGTGCGCAAGGATATGGGCACGCTGGTCGAGAAACACGGCGTCAACAGCTTCAAGCACTTCATGGCCTACAAGGGTGCGATCATGTGTGATGACGAAGTGCTGGTGAACTCCTTCACCCGTGCACGCGAGCTGGGCGCGATTGCAACTGTCCATGCGGAAAATGGCGAACTGGTCGCGCACCTGCAGAACCAGATTTTTGCGCAGGGCATCACCGGACCTGAAGGACACCCATTGTCACGTCCGCCGGGCGTTGAAGGCGAAGCTGCCGAGCGTGCGATCCGTATCGCCGATGTGCTAAATGTTCCTTTATATATTGTCCACAATTCGGCCATTCAATCACTCAATGCCATCGCCCGCGCCCGTGCCGATGGCCAGCGTGTGTATGGCGAAGTATTGGCAGGTCATTTACTGATCAACGATAGCGTTTACCGCAACCCTGATTTCGATTTTGCCGCGGCGCATGTCATGAGCCCGCCCTTCCGCGATGAGGAACACCAGAAGGCGCTGTGGAAAGGCCTGCAATGCGGCACGCTGCAAACAACGGCGACCGACCATTGCTGCTTCTGCGCACCGCAAAAGGCCGCGGGCAAGGACGACTTCCGCAAGATCCCCAACGGCACCGGCGGCATCGAAGACCGCATGGGTGTGCTGTGGCATCACGGTGTGAACTCGGGGAAATTGACGATGAATGAATTCGTCGCCGTCACCTCCGCCAATGCAGCCAAGATCTTCAATATCTACCCGCAAAAGGGCAGCATCAGCGTTGGCGCGGATGCGGATATCGTCGTCTGGGACCCGCAAAAGACCCGCACCATCTCCGCCAAGACCCATCACCAGAAGGTGGACTTCAACATCTTCGAAGGGATGGAAGTGAAGGGCGCGAATACCGTCACGCTCAGTCAGGGCAAGATCGTTTATAAGGATGGCGAGGTGCGTACCGTGCGCGGCGCGGGCCGCTACATCAACCGGCCGCCGTTTGCCGGTTACTACGACGCGCTGAAAACTAAATCAGCCGTTGAAAAGCCCACTGCCGTCAAACGCGGTGGTAAAAAGGCGGCGGCTTAAATGATGCGTCATTCCGGCGAAAGCCGGAATCTTTCTCTATTGCGACATGAGATCCCGGCGTGCGCCGGGATGACGTTTACTCCGGACGCACTTCCGGCAGCTTCATTGCTGCGGCCCACATATCGCCGGATTTTGTGTGGAAGATGAGGGCCGTGGTGGGCTTGACGGCTTTCCAGTCGCCGTCGGTAACTTCATCCGGCAGCTGGCCGCGTTTCCAGCTCATATAGCCCCTGAAGATCATGTGCTCCTGCGGTCTGTCACCCATGTGGCCGATCATCATCATGAAGGTATCGCCTTTGGTGTAGCCGATATTCAGTTCGGCAATTTTTATGGTTGTTTTGCTCGAGAGGTCGAGGGTGTGGAGGGTGTAGAATGCATTTTGTTCATTGGGCCCGCCCGCATAAGGTGCACCCGGACCCAGCGGTTTGTTCAGGACCAGCCCCAGCGCGCCATGGCTGTCCTGCTCCAGCACAAGGATGACGCTCTTGTCGAAAGGGCTGTTATGCATTTTGTCAGTGGCGACGAGAAGCTTGTGGTTGAAGATACCGGGCTGTTTCAGGTAGTGGGGAACCCACCAGCACAGCAGCGCCACGGCGAGCAGAGCGAGACACTGGATAATCCTGCGGATTCTCACGTCAGGACGCCGTTTCTCAATTTCTGCGTCCCTGTTTCAGGGCATCATTGATGGTATTGACGATTTTTGTCTTGTCATACGGCTTGGGCAGGCAGGCAAAGGCGCCGACCAGCTTGGCTTCCTCGATCTGCTTCGAGGAGAGGGCGGCTGTCAGCATGATAACCGGTATGTTCCATGACTTTTGACCGAGCTTGATGGCCTTCAGGGCCTGCAGTCCGTCCATGTCGGGCATGATGCGGTCGAGGAGGACAACGTTAATGCCCTTATGCGAGGCTATCGTCTCAAGGCCTGTCTGGCCATCGTGCGCGCGCACGACTTCGAAGCCCGCTTCTTCCAGGAACAGCGTCAGCAGCTGTGCGTTGACGGCATTGTCCTCGATGATCAGCACTTTTTGTTTTACATCTGTCATAACGAGACTCCTGATCCTTACGCTGTCTTCTTTTTAACAAGGTTTGCCGGGTTGCGCGGGTCTTTAAGCCATGTCATGTAAGGCTTGCCGTTGTCAACCCTTTCCATGGTGATGCAGTCATCAACCGGGCAGACGTGCATGCAGAGATTACAGCCGACACACTCCTGATCAACGACGGTATAGACATTCTTGCCGCCTGTTTTATTGATGGTAATGGCCTGATGTGAAGTGTCTTCGCAAGCGATATGGCAAAGGCCGCAGTTAATGCACTTGTCCTGATTGATTTTGGCCTTGATGTCATAATTCATATCAAGGTCGCCCCAGTTCTTGTAGTTCTTCGCTGCAAGACCGCGGAAATCATCAAGCGTTTTATAGCCCTTGTCATCCATCCAGTTGGACAGGCCTTCAGTCATGTCCTCGATGAGCTTGAAGCCATGGTGCATGACAGCGGTGCAGACCTGAACTGACCCTGCACCAAGAGCTATGAACTCCGCTGCGTCGCGCCATGTGGAAATGCCGCCGATGCCGGAGATGGGGATGTTTTTACACTGAGGATCGCGGGCAATTTCGGCCACCATGCAGAGCGCAATCGGCTTGACTGCAGGGCCGCAATAGCCGCCATGCGCGCCGATACCGTTGACGACGGGTTCCGGTGCCATAACATCAAGGTTAACCGCTGTGATGGAATTAATGGTGTTGATCAGCGAAACGGCATCGCCGCCGCCATTCACCGCCGCGCGCGCGGGGTAAAGGATATTGGTGATATTCGGCGTCAGTTTAACAAATACAGGGAGCTTCGAATGTTTTTTGCACCAGCCGGTGACGTCCTGAATATATTCAGGTACCTGACCCACGGCGGAGCCCATCTGGCGTTCCGACATGCCGTGCGGACAGCCGAAGTTGAGTTCGATGGCGTCGCAGCCTGTGGTTTCAACGCGCTTGAGGATTTTCTGCCAGCTGTCTTCGTTACAGGGCACCATAAGGGAAACGACCATGGCGCGGTCCGGCCAGTTCTTTTTGACGCGTTCGATTTCCTTCAGGTTTACATCGAGTGCGCGGTCGGTGATGAGCTCGATGTTGTTGAAGCCCATGATCTTGGTGCCGTTATAATGCATGGCACCATAACGGGAGGAAACGTTCACGACGGGCGGATCTTCACCCAGCGTCTTCCACACCACGCCGCCCCAGCCGGCCTTAAAAGCGCGGACGACATTATATTCTTTGTCCGTCGGCGGAGCTGAGGCGAGCCAGAATGGGTTGGGCGATGTCACACCGGCGATTTTACAGGTCAAATCAGCCATTATTTTTTCTCCTTGAGGGCGCGATCAATTGAAATCGCGGCGAGCTTACCATCTTCCACGGCTGCCACGGTCAAATCCTGCCCTTCGATGCAGTCGCCGCCCGCCCAGACGCCGGAGAGGGAGGTTTGTTTGTCTTCGTTAACGGCGATACGGTTCTTGGGCGTGAGTTGTAATAAATCTTTACCATTATCCTGCAGGGGGGACGCAACAAATGTCTGACCGATGGCCTTGAATACCTGATCGGCGGGTAATGTATATGTATCGCCCGTGCCCATCAGCTTACCTTTGCCGTCGAGCTGCGCGTATTCGAACGTAATGCCGGTAACGTGGCCTTGCGATGACACCAGCTTTTTGGGGATCGACCAGTGCTTGATGCGCACATCATTCGTCTGCGCGAGGTCGCATTCCCAGTCGGTTGCTGTCATGTTCTCCGGTCCGCGGCGGTAGGCGAGTGTGACATCTTCCGCGCCGAGACGCTTGATCTGGACAGCCATGTCGATAGCCGTGTTGCCGCCGCCAATGACGACGACGCGGCGGCCGACGGGCAGCTTGCTCTTGTCCGTGGCGGTGCGCAGTTCTTCGATATAGTCGACGGCATTCTCGACACCTTTGATGTCTTCGCTCTCAAGGCCGAGGGCATTGACGCCGGCGAGGCCCATGCCAAGGAATACGGCATCGTAGTCCTTGCGCAGCTGCATCAGCGATACTTGCTGCCCCAGTGCCCGTTCATAGTGGATCACGATACCGCCGATCGAGAGAATATAATCGACTTCTTTCTGCGCAAAATTGTCCGGCACTTTGTAAGCGGCGATGCCGTATTCGTTGAGGCCGCCGGATTTTGGACGCGCTTCGAAGACAGTGATGTCGTGGCCTTCCTGTGCCAGCTTGTGCGCGCACGAAAGTCCGGCGGGACCTGCACCGACAACGGCAATCTTTTTACCGGTCGGTTTTTTGCGCATGAATATTTGCGCGTCATCGCGGGCAAAAAGATTGTCAGTGGCATAGCGCTGCAACTGGCCGATCTTGACCGGCTGGTCGCTTTGCGTATTGCGCACGCAGGCTTGTTCGCAGAGTTCTTCGACGGGGCAGACGCGGGAGCAGGCGCCGCCCATGATGTTGGCGGAAAGAATGGTTTTTGCCGCGCCTTTCACGTTATCCGTCGATATTTTTTTGATAAAGACAGGGATATCGATGCTGGTCGGACAGGCCTGAATGCAGGGCGCGTCATAGCAGAAGTAACAGCGGTTTGCTTCGATAATGGCGTTGTTGCGGTCCAGCGGCGGGTGGAT
>PLXM01000005.1 GCA_003153235.1 Rhodospirillales bacterium | reverse complement strand
CGCTGGAACTTGTGCGGGTCGCGCAGGAATTCGACAACTTCCTCCAGCTCTTCTTTCGCTTCATCAACGCCCGCGACATCAGCGAAGGTGATGCGGCCCAGTTTCTCGCCGAGCAGTTTCGCCTTCGAGCGGCCAAAGCCCATGGCCTTGTTGCTGCCGCCCTGCATCTNNTCAGCAGCAGCATCGGGAACCATGATATGAGGATGCCGAACAGGGTGGGTGAATCGCTCTTGTCGGGCTTGGCGCTGATGCGCACGCCTTTGGTTTCAATCTTGCTGACAACGTCGGTGTTCGCCGGAATATAGGTGACGAAGGTGCGGCCGTCGGTGTAATGGCCGCTGAGGGTGTCGCCCGCAACCAGAACGTCGGAAATATCTTTCTTGGCGACCTGATCCATGAAGTCGCTGTAGGCGACAACCTGCTGGCCGATCAGACCCGGGCGCTCCTGCCCGAAGACGTTAAACATGGCGGCGAGCACCATGGCGATCACGGTCCACAGCAAAATGTTTTTGCCGAAGAAGTTATTGTTGTCGTTCTTGTTATTATCGTCTTTGTCTTTATCCATGAAACTTCCCCTATCTCTTAATTATAAGGTCTTTTGCGGCAATAAGCTATGACCGTTAACCCTTCGGTATTACCATCCCTATATGTTATTTGTTTTTTTCCAATGGGTTATAATAATTTCCTGTTAAATCAATATATTACATAAATAACTTGCGGTTTGTGCGCTGCGGTATTATATTATGTATATTCAATTTTGATTCGTTTTAAACGTTTAAAAGGTAAGAACTCATGACAAAAGCTCTAAAAAAAGAATTTAACCAAGGCGATCTCGAGGCGGCAGACAAGTATCTGGCCGGGCTGGCCGACAAACTGCTCGAGACCGTCCAGCAAAAAGTCGACCAGGATACGCTGGAGGAGAGCGATGAGGGCCTCGGCACAGTCGTGACACTCACGGATGACTCGTTTAAAGGCCTCACGCTCAAGCAGCTCCGCACGACCGCCGGCTATGCCAGGCTGAATGATGTTTGCTCTGATGTTAACGCCTGTCTGGAAGAACCGTTCCCGCTTTACAAGGCGCATGACAAGGAAGCTCCCGCCGAGAGGCTGCAGGTTTTCCTGCAGCAGCCCTACGATAAATCGCGCGCGGCGCACAAGGCCGCCGAAGATAATCCGGATGTTAAAAAGATGAAAAGCAAAAGCCACGGCAAAAAATGGGCCAAGAGCAACAAACCCGGCAATTAGAGACGCGTATGTCAGACCGGATGACTCTGGAAGAAGAGATCGAGAGCCTGACGGAAAAGTTCCGCAAAGCCGCCATGTCAGATGATGATGTTGATAAGGCGCTCATCAGCTCGATCGAGCTTGTCGAGGCTGCGCGGCAGAATCTTGAAGATGCCCAGAATTCCAAAGACCCGTCGTGGGAGACACTGACGACGGCATGGACAGCCATGCGTCAGGCGTTCATTGTCCAGTGCGCGCTGCTCAAGCTGCATGGACCGGAAGTCGACGAGGAAGCCGCCGCCGCTTTCCGCAATGGCACAATCAAAACTGGCACAATCAAAGTTCAAGCGCATGGGCCACGGTAGTAAGGCCTAAGTAGCGCGGCAGTCGGCCCCAATAGACATCTCTATGATACATCAAGCTGATATTGATTATTATCAGACTGCTTAACTTCGTCAAAGTTTTTCAGCTCTTGGCGCATCTGGCGTTAATGCGGCGCTTTTGCGCCTGTGACGGTTTTGAGAAGTTTA
Source organism: Rhodospirillales bacterium (assembly GCA_003153235.1). Lineage (GTDB taxonomy): Bacteria > Pseudomonadota > Alphaproteobacteria > Micavibrionales > UBA2020 > PALSA-926. The sequence continues at coordinate 17,294 of PLXM01000005.1, read as the reverse complement.
TCCATGCTTTCCGTCTCATCGAATAGCCCGTAATTTTTTAGTCCCGTATCTACGGCATTGCAAGCCGGATTAACGTCTACTTCGCGAGAGAGTCCATCCGGATTCTTGAAAGTAATTATCCAATCGTAAACCGACTTCGCACATCCATGCTCTCCTCTAGTATCAATTTGTAGCGCGTTAAACGCAGAGATGAGCGAAGCAATATCCGCTGCGTTCGTTATTTTTTTGGTGAATGAATCACTATCGGTCACGCTTTGATACTTTACCTCGACACTTTTTATAGCATTCGAGATCAACGACTGTGGCGGCCGTGATGGATTGCCGATTGCTGTTGCGAAATAACTTGCAATGGTGTGTCCTTTGTCACCATCCTTAACGTCAAGCTGGACGGCCATCCCGTCAGGTTGATCAAACTCAATAGAGGTATTGCTTACTTGCACGCCGTCTGGGCCTCTCTCGCTGTTGACGGTCCTGCCGCCATTAGAAAACCCAGCAGCGGCAAATGACTTGGAATACCATGCCAGTGCTGATTCAGGATTGGTGGGCAGGTCATAAGCAATAAAGGCTGACCATAAATACGGAGTGCCGGGGTAACTGCCTACCTCACCGCGGCTGGGGGTTATTGGAACTGCACCCGGATATAATGGCGCTATAACCGCCAATTTTGGTGGCGCGTTGGGCAGTTCCGGCTTCCCCAAAAAGACGTCAGGGTCTGTGGTTCCGGGTACTTTAGGTCCTTGATAGCCAGGCTTCAAAGTCAGGGTAATCATGTCGTCCGCTGTATGCTGGACTTGAACACTGGAAGCTTTGCCTATCAGTGCCGCGTGAGTGTCCTGTGGCTGATCTGCCCGGGCTAGGGCGGGGAGTAGAAGGAGGACAAAGATGAGAGCAAAAGTAAACCTCATAAATCCCTGTTAGCAAATTTAATGGTATTATGCGAGCATAAATTCCAAATGCTTCTGGTAGAAGCAGGAACGCCTCTACGGGTTCTAACCAGAAAGACTGGACTGCCAAAATTTTCAAAAAGAGATGATATTTCCAGCTTTTCGCAATAAACACAATTCATGCTGGGTATATCGTTATCTATGCATCCCGTGCAAAATTCTGCGCTAAATTCTAATTGTTCGCGCGCCCACCAGCCTAATTCTTCAATATCATTCTTGCTTAGAAATTTTGAACGGATACCCCTCGCCTTAAAATCAAATACTCCTTTTTAGCCACATCAGCAGGTAGAGCAGCCTATAACTTATTAACGACTTATTAACTAATTCGTGTTCAAATAATAGTTATGGTTAGTAAAATTTAGTATAATATCAAGCTTAATCTTACCATTTCCCGGGGCTACTATGACAATCGCACAAAAGCTTCTTACAGCTGCAGCCAATGAAGATATGGCTACTATTTCCGCAACTATCAGTATTTTGACGCCAGCTCAAAAGTTGGCAATCGGGCCATCAGTCTTTGATCAGGTCATCCAAAGTATCGGCAACTATTCAAACACTAACCCGACGGTTTGCGCCAGCACANNTTGCATCCTATGCTGCAGGGCAGAGTCTCCCTGGCAGCTCCATCAGCACCGTCACCCCGGCTGAACAACAATCGGCTACCACCGAGATCAAAGACTTCATGACCCATGTTGGTGCTTACACAGACGCATCCAGTCTCGGTAGCGCACTGCAAACGGTTTCATATGCTGGCAATAGTGCGGCTGTCGCCAGTATTATTGACAACATTACATCCACCCAGCTCTCCTCTGGTCAGTTGACTGCGGGGCTGGATGCCACGCTGGAGAACCTTGCATTATATGCTGCGGGTGAAGCCCCCGCTGGCAACCCCCCAGTCACCACGACTGAACAGCAAGCGGCCACCACCGAGATCAAAGATTTTATGACCCATGTTGGTGTGGAAACCGACGCTTCCTCCATCGCAACTGCATTAGTAGATGTTTCATACAATGATAATACTGTGGCTGTCGCCAGTATAATTGACAACATCACATCGACCCAGCTGTCCTCCGGTCAGTTGACTGCGGGGCTGGATTTCACGCTACAGAACCTTGCATCCTATGCTGCAGGGCAGAGCCTTCCTGGCAGCTCCATCAGCACGGTCACCTCAGCCGAACAAAAAGCGGCCACCGCCGAGATCAACGACTTCATGACCCATGTTGGCGCTTACACGGACACGTCCACTATTAGTAATGCAGTAAGTACTCTGGCTCATGATTCTAATATAGCTGCTCTGGATAATATATTCAGCAACCTGACCGATACGCAACGGAGCAACCTTACTTTGCCAGTAGCTCTTGGTAATGGCAAAGACCTTCTAGTAGGCACGGTAGGCAATGATTCTCTTCAGGCAACTTTCTCAAATGGCGAGGCTCTTTTTGGCGGCGCAGGCAATGACACTCTGATCGGTAGTACGGGCGCAGACACTCTGTGTGGCGGAACTGGCAAAGACACCTTCGTTTTCAACAGCCTCACCCATCATGATACCGTAGCCGACTTTAGCACCCAGCAAGGGGACGTTCTTAACTTGCATGACGTGTTGCATTTCACTAGTGGCATGGATATAACAAAATTTATCGAGTTCACAACCTCTGGCAGCAATACGATTGTTTCCGTTAGTGCAAGCGGCTCGAAAACAAACTGGGTTGAAGTTGCGCAACTTGATAGTGTTACAGGCTTATCCGTGACGAGCCTCTACAGTAATCATGAAATTATCGGTTAATTATAAACCAATAATAATACAAGAAAGACAGGCCGCCCTCTCACTATACCCCGCGTTAGGAAATGCGGGTATTTTTTTAAAAACAATTTACTCGCTAAAATAGTACCCCCTGCTGCGGGCTGGTTGAGATATAGGTTCACCAGAGCGGCCCCGCCTTTGCAGCTTCCAATCTCAAAGTCCGGACTGTCCAAATTTTCAAAAAGAGATGATATTTCCAGCGACTGGAGTGGTTCATAAGCCGGATTCATATGCCAGCCCAAGGGGTTGGACATATGGTAATAAATGATTGACATAAATCATAGAATCCGCTAGTTTTCACCCGAACGCTGAATATAAAACTCCGCAAAGGGCGAAATGTGCTCAAACGGGTAAAAGAGAATAAGGGCTATTACGCCCTGCTCGTGCTGGATACCATTTATGGTGCCGCCAGCGTCGCCATGACTCTCGCTCTGCTGAACCTGCCGGTAGCCATCATCGCCACCGCCCTCAATGTCGGCGCGAATGTTATCGGCGGCATCGTGACGGGTCCGCGGGCGCACAAACAGGCAGACGCAACGTCTGAAGATGAGACCGCGACAGATACACCGAAGGAAGCTGTGCCGAAAGGGCCGAAGGCTTTTGTCAAAAGCTCGCTCAGCTTTATCAAGAACTGTTTTAAAGACGCGGACTTCGTCGTCGGTTCCTCTGCCGCCGGCGCGGGTACGAATATCTTTTTTCAGGCGGCGGTCGGCATCACGTTTTTCATTGCGGCCGCGCCGGCCATCGCGCCGATCGCGGGACTCGCGGGCTGCGCGGCGCTGGCAGGGCTCGGCATTTTCGGGCTGATCGCAGGCAACATCGAAAAGTGGAAAGGCCTGGGAAAGTTTTACAGGAATGCCTTTCATAAAGGCGAGCCCGAGGAGACGACTGATAGAGGCAACAGTTTCTTCAAAAGGCTGACCAGTGGGCCGCGCCTGCAGAAATTCATCAAGAGCCCGATCACTCAGACTATCAAGAAACTCGCGCTGATAGGCATGTCGGTTGAGTCAAACCTCTTTACCGTTATCGCAGCGGGCGCCATCATTGCCGCCCATGTGGCCGCTATTGCGGCTGCGCCCGTGCTGCTGCCGGCGATGGCTGTCGCTGCAATACCCATTCTTATCGCGGTCAAGTGGGGCGCGTGGCCCGCATGGAACATGATTTCCGCTGCAAGACTCGTCGTGGGCGGGCTTTTCAAGGGATCAAGAAAAGTGAAAGAAGCGGCCAAGGCCAAGAAAGCGGCGAAAGATTCCACTGATAATACGCCAGCACCGGAGGAAGTTCCGGCGCCAGTCGTGGCAACGGCCCCTGTCAATGGAGGCAAGCCCGTTGAAACGCTCACAGGACAGTTCGAAAAAACCTCGGGCAAGCTTGCGGGCAATGATAATGAGGCGGACAAGAACAAAACCGGCGTCACGTCATCCATCCCCGCTGCAAAGTCCCGTAATGGCGCACCCCGCGCCTAAGGTCAGGAACTCATTAAATCAAAAGAACACCCTCTCTCCATCTCTCTCCCGCAAGCGGGAGAGAGGGCATTTGCGCTCCTTAATTCCCTCTCCCACGAGCGGGAGAGGGTTAGGGAGAGGGTGCAACGCTATATTAATCCATTATAAAGGCTCAGCCGTAATGAGGCCTGACCCTAGCCAAGCCTGCCGCAGAACGTCATCCGGCTGTTCTTCAGCGCGGGCGGGCAAGTGTCGCTGTAGTAGTTCAGGTGCGGCACGGCAACAAGCGCGCCGTCCTGCCACAGCGCGGGCAATACGCGGCGGATCTTGAACGGCAGCTTCTTTGTTTCATCCGGCATACTGTTCTCGCCAAGCGCGCCGACCTTGATGGCGGGAGCATTGCCGATGCTGGAAATGATGAAGCGGTTGTCCCATATTTTTCCCTCGATGGCGGGAACGGGGCCTTCAACCGCTGCCGCCTCGCGCGCGATCAGGATGTTGCCGCTTTTGACGAAGAGCTCGCAGCCCGCGAGGGTGCGGCCCGCAAAGGCGGGATCTAGCAGTTCACCCCGTGCCAGCTCGATGGCGTCGAACCCTGCGTGATATTGCTGCGGCGCGATGGCGGACAAGGCCTGCATCAGCACGCGTCGCTGGATGTCGCGCGGAAATTGTTTCCACTCCGCAATCTTGAGTGTGGCGTAGCCTTCAGGATGCAGGTGCACGCAGTCGCCCAGCGCATGCCAGGTCATGATCTGCAGGGCCTCGCGTGCGTCTTCCATCTTCTGCAGGGTGAGCGCGAGACGGGCAGGGGTGAGGCCTTCGCCGGCCAGCGCCTCCTCGAACTCGCGCAGTTTGACGCGCAGGTATTTGTCGTTGTGGTTGGAGGGGTCCTCGATCCATCTGACGCCGGACTGCGTGCAGGTGGCGCGGAGCTGCGCGCGCGAAAATCCCATCACCGGGCGGATAATCGTGACGCCGCCAACCTCCCGCGTCGCCGCCATGCCCGCAAGGCCATCAGGGCCGCTGCCATGGGCAAGGCGCATCCAGAAGGTTTCGATCTGGTCTTCAAGATTGTGCGCGACGGCGAGCGTGGTGAAGCCGCGTTTGCGGCAGGCGTCCAGCAGCAGGTCATAGCGCGCTTCCCGCGCCAGTTCCTGAACGTGGGTTTTGGGCTTGTCGCCCTGCCATGTGAGGATTTCATGCGCGATGCCGCGTGACTGCAAAGTTTTTTGTACCAAAGCCGCTTCCGCTGTCGATTCAGGGCGCAGCTTGTGATCGACAGTCAGCGCCATCAATTCACCGCCATGCGCTTTCACCCAGTCATGCATCAGCAGCGCCAGCGCCATGCTGTCGCCGCCGCCCGAAAAAGCCACAGCTATTTTGAGTACGCTTTTGGGATGCGTTTTATCAATGCCGATTTTTTGCAAAGCAGCATCGAATTCGGCGGCAGTGATGGCCGTTTTCGGCGACGGTTTATTCGTTACCATAAAATATATCTTTGTAATTATTGTTTTGTAGGATTGACTGAAATATAACAATATGTCAAGAATCTAAACACCCATTTCATAGACTTGCTATTTTCAAAGAGTGCAAAGAAGCATGCGTCCATTTTTTGTTCCGCCGCCGCAGAAGTCCGAGTTCAATAAGATGTCACAGCGCGCCGGCAAGGGCATCGATACGCCGCTGGATGAAGCGGGTCATACACTCCTGCATGTGAGCGCGTTGAAAGGCGATGTTGCCGCCGTGGAAAGGCTGCTGCAGCTCGGCGCCAATCCGCGCCAGCTCGATATTAACGGTCATACGCCGCTGTTCAGCGCGGTTGCCACGCAGAATATTGCGCTGGTTAAGCTGCTGGTCGACAAGGGCGCGAGCTTCAATGTCGAGGATGACAATGGTCAGACGCCGCTGCAGCACGCGATCGACCGGAAGGCGGATGTCGCTTTTCTCGGGCAGCTGCGCGATCTCGGCATGAACCTCGATTTCCACGGCAAAAGCGGGCGCGGAGCGCTGCATGCCGCCGCTGCTGCCGGCAACCTCGAAGTTCTCGATTACCTGATCACCAACAAGGTGTCGATTGACGCCACGGACGATGCGGGCCGTACCGCGCTGCATGCCGCGCTTGAAAATGGCGCGCATGATGCGGCAAAGCACCTCCTCGCGGCAGGCGCGAACCCGCTGCTGCGCACCAATGAGATCAAGTCTCCGCTCTATATAGCCGCCGCACGCGGTGATACGGTTGCGGTTGATGCTCTTTTGGAAATTGCCGACGTGCGCCGCACGCTCAATGATTTCCAGACCTATACGGAAGGCTTCACGCCGCTGATGGCTGCCGTTGCCGGTAACCATCAGGATGTCGCGGAAAAGCTGATTGCGTCAGGCGCGCATGTCAACCAGCTCGACCACCAGAACCGCCATAGCCTGTTCATCGCCGTCGAGGCGGGTTTCCCGCAGCTGGTGCAGATGCTGATCGAGAAGGGCGCTGATGTCGAAAAAGCGCCGCGCCTCACCAACGCCTCGCTGTCGCTTGTTCACAAGATTAATCCTTCGCACTACAAGGAAATTCTGCACCTGCTCTACGCGGCGGGGGCCGACCTGAACGCCGTCGACAGCACCGGCTGCACGGCACTGTTCAAGGCCTCTGACACACGCGATCCGGTGAAGGCCAAGGCGCTGCTCGAGCTGGGCGCCAATCCTGAAATCGCCAACACCTATGGCCGCCGCCCGCTTGATGCTGTGGTCTCTTCCGTCGCGTCATCGTATTACGCGCCGTCGGCTGAAGCTTACGAAACCACGCGTGCCCTGCTGCTCGCGGGGGCTAACCCGAATTTGCCGCCGTCCTCGACAGTCTCGTCATCGCCGCTGCATAACGCGGTGCGCACCGGACGAGGCGAACTGGTGAAACTGCTGCTGGATCACGGCGCGATTGTCGACGAGCCCGAGCGCAGCAGCGGAACAACCCCCTGGCTGGTGGCTGTCAGCATTGGAAATATTGAAGCCTGCGAGCTGCTGCGTCTGAAAGGCGCGGACACCACGAGGAAAGACAACCAGCAGCGCAGCGTGCTGCATTATGCCGCGCAAAGCGGCGCGAAGAAGCTGCTCGAAGCGGGGCTGAACGATCCGGCCTTTGCGGGTCAGGTGAATACGCCCGATACGTCCGGCAGCACGCCGCTGCATTTCGCCGCGCGCTTTCAGAAGGCGGATTGCATCCGCATACTTCTGGCCGCGGGCGCCAACAGCCTAGCCTACGATGGCATGGGCCAGACGCCGCTGCACATCGTTGCCACCAGCTACAGCGACGCCATGTTCATGATTTTCGATCAAGAGCTCGGCAAGAAGGCCAACTGGAATATCCAGAGCCGTACCGAAAAAGAAACACCGCTACACATCGCCGCCAAGCGCGGCTCGCAGAGCATTGTCCAGCGCTTGCTGAAGATCGATGCCAACGTCACCCTGCAGGACCGCAACGGCTTCACGCCGCTGATGACGGCCATCAAGTCCGAGCAGAATACGACCACGGCGCAGCTGATAGATTATATGCGGCTGAAAAATATTTCGCTCGACGCGGCGCGCGACAACAACGGCTGGACGGCGCTGCATCTGGCGGCGCAGAGCTGGTCCGCCACCGGCGCGGCGCTGCTGATCAACGGCGGTGCGGACGTCAACAGCCTCACGCCCGACGGCAACACGCCGTTGCATCTCGCCATCCGCAGTGCGCGGCTCGAGAACATCCGCCTGATGGCGGCGCGCGGCGGTGACCTGACACTCGCCAATAAAACGGGCGCAACCGCGCTTGATCTCGCCAAGGAAACCAACAGGCCGGATATCGTCGACTTCGTACAGCGCGCCATTGCTGAACAGCAGCAGAAAAAACTGGCGCAGAAACCCTTCGGGTTCCGCCCGCCGCCCCACTCACGTTCCCATTCACGTTCTTTTGGGCCGTGATACGCTCCATCCCCTATCTTTTATTGCTTGCGATCCTGCTGTGCTTTCCCTTCAGGGCGCAGGCGCAGCAGAATTACTATAACGCCGACGAGCAGCCGGTTGCGGACAGCAAGGAAGCGACAGATAATGCCGCGCCAGCGGCGCATAATGTCGTCGTCACGTCGATCGAAAAATGCTACGCGCAGCTGAACCATGCGGAAGTGCTGGATATCGAGACCAACTACGTCAAGCCTTACGAGGAATGCCAGAAGCGCCTTGCGCGCAAGATAAAAAATCAGCATCAGGCCAAGGTCACGCCGGATAAGGACGCCGCACCGGCAAAGGATGCAAAAGATAAGGATGCAAAGGATAAGGATGCAAAGGATAAGGATAGCGCAGCAGCCGGCGATGCTGCCGTACCGGCTGATTCACCGGCCGACTCATCTGATGGCGCGGCCGCTCCTGAAGATGCAGGCGGCGGGTTCTTCCGCGTACAGAAAAGCCCTTCTTTGCCCTCGGCAGATGGGAAGAAACCCAACAATGCGGGCAATCCGTACGGAAATCTCAATCAGTAGATGATTTGAGGGGGCAGTAAATGATTTCTGCGGGAACGCGCGGGAACAAAAACGCGGATTTTTAAAAGTTTTTTTCACAAATATGTTTTTGATTTTGCAGCGCGATTTGTTTTCTACGAAAAAACTTTGAAAAAACATGTTGACGATCGGGGATCATCTCTGTACCAATCTACTCATGCTCAAGAAGTGTCCCAAGGGATGCCGGAGAGTAAAACTAAAAAACTAAACTTTCAAATAACGCGGTTCCTTTGCAGGGCCGCGTTTTCTTTTGCGGAGTTTTTACATGGGAAACAACCAAGATGATCCGCGCGGGAAAATTGATATTTCCGCGCTGATTGGCGCGTTGCAGGGCCACGCGCTCGATGAGAAGAAGATGAACTCGACACAGGTCAGTGCGGCGATCGCGCTGCTGAAGAAAGTCCTGCCCGACCTGCCGCCGCCGGTGAAGAAGCCGGACGACGATAAAAAACACAAGACATACGAAGAGGCGCTGCGGGAATTGGATGAGCAAGAGTGAACAGGAAATCCTTGAGCACTACAAGACGGATTTCCTGCACTACGCGCAAAAATGCCTGAAAATACGCACCAAACCGGGCGCGATCATAGCGCTGACGCTGAACGAAGCGCAGCTGTTGATTCACGACCGGCTGGAGCAGCAGTTGAAAACCACGGGCAAGGTACGGGCGCTGGTCGTGAAGGGCCGTCAGCAGGGCTGCTCGACCTATGTGGAGGCACGGTTTTACTGGAAGGTGACGCACACCAAGGGTATGCGCGCTTTCATCCTGACGCATCTCGAGGAGGCGACGCGGAATTTATACCAGATCATGAAACGCTTTCATGAATACTGCCCCTTTCCGCTGAAGGCGCGCGTCGGTCGTGCCAATAGCCGGGAGATGATATTTGACCGCCTCGACTCCGGCTACAACGTCGGCACAGCCAAGTCCCAAGGGGTGGGGCGGTCAAATACGCTGCAGTATTTTCATGGCTCGGAGGTGGCCTATTGGTCGCGGGCGGAAGATCACATGTCCGGTGCGCTGCAGGCGGTGTCTGACGAGCCGGGCACGGAAATTATTCTCGAGAGCACGTCGTCGGGTGCGCAGGGATTGTTTTACAAACTCTGCGAGGATGCGCGACACAATAGGTCTGAATACCAGTTGATCTTCATTCCATGGTTCATGGAGAAGGGCTACCGCAAACAGCCGCCGGTTGGGTTTTCGCTGACGGCGGAGGAAAAAGATTATCAGGCGGCGTTCAGGCTCGATGACGCGCAGATGTACTGGCGCCGCGTCAAGATTTACGAGATCGGCAACATCTGGACGTTCCGGCGCGAATATCCGGCGACGGTCGATGAAGCCTTTCATGCCGATAGGCCGGGGGCGCTGTGGACGCGCGAGATAATCGGCCTCAACCGTATTGATAAGGATGAGCTGCCGGAGATGAAACGCATCATCGTCGCCATTGATCCGGCAGCGACATCGGGCAGCGGCAGCGATGAGACAGGGATTATCGTGGCCGGTCTTGGTGTTGATAACCACGCCTATGTGCTGGAGGATCTGAGCGGCAATTACACGCCGTCGGAATGGGCCAGTAAAGCGCTGGAAGCTTACGGCAGGCACAAGGCTGATCGTATCGTCGCCGAGGTTAATCAGGGCGGCGACATGATCGAGCATACGCTGCGCACGTATGAACCGAATGTGTCTTACAAGGCCGTGCATGCCAGCCGCGGCAAGATTGCGCGGGCCGAGCCTATCGCAGCGCTCGACTGCCAGGGCCGTATCCATCACGCCGGAATCTTCGGCGCGCTGGAAGACCAGATGTGCCGTTTCGTGACCAGCGGCAAAGATAGTCCTGCCCGCTCTAGTCCAGACCGGGTTGATGCCCGCGTCTGGGCGATGACGGAGCTGATGCTGAACAAGCCGAGAGGTGAAGGCCCTCGTGTGTGGAGCGGGTGATGTGTAACTTACCTCTCCCGTAGGGAGAGGGGGAATAGTAGAAACGGAGATCAAGAAATGAACTGGAAGAATATTTTTACGCGCGAAACAAAAGAGAGCGCTACAGCGCCGCTGTTGGTTCAATTCGGCGTGCACCAGCCGCGCTTTACGCCACGCCAGTACGACAGGCTGGCGTTCGAGGGTTATCAGAAAAACGTTATTGCCTACCGCTGCATCAACCTTATTAGTCAATCAGCGGCAGCCGTGCCGTTCGCGCTCTACAAAAACAAGCAGCGTGTCGACGATCATCCGCTATTGACACTGCTCGAGCGCCCGAACCCGACGCAGGGAGGTAAGGAACTTTTTGAAGCGCTGTTCGCCTTCTCGCTGATCGCGGGCAACACGTATCTCGAGGCCGTCGGACCTGCCGCATCTTCACCGCGCGAACTCTGGGCGCTGCGCCCGGACCGCATGAAGGTGATTCCCGGTGTGCAGGGCGTGCCGGAAGCGTACCGCTACACTGTCGACGGCAAATGGGTGGATTTTCCGGTTGATCCGCTGACGGGCCGCGCATCGGTGCTGCATATCCGCCATTTTCATCCGCTGGATGACTGGTATGGCATGAGCCCGATCGAGGCCGCGGCAGTGAGTATCGATCAGCATAATGATGCCGCGCGGTGGAACGCCTCGCTGCTGCAAACCGGCGGGCGGCCTTCCGGCGCGCTTGTCTATACGCCGTCGCACCCCGATGCGCCGGATACGCTCACGGCGGAGCAACGGCAAGCGCTCAAATATGAGCTGGAGCGCTATTACACCGGCGATGCAAATGCCGGACGTCCGCTGGTGCTCGAGGGTGGTCTTGAATGGAAGGAAATGTCGCTCTCACCAAAAGACATGGACTGGCTCGCGGGCAAAGACGTGTCGGCGCGGGAGATTGCGCTGGCGTTTCACGTACCATCGCAGCTGGTGGGCATTGCAGGCTCGCAAACTTTCGCGAATTTCGAGCAGGCACGCCTCGCGCTGTTCGATGATGCGGTGCTGCCGCTGCTCGATCATGTAAAGGATGCGCTCAACAACTGGCTTGTGCCGCAGTTCAGCGATGATCTCTGCCTCGATTACGACATCGACAAGGTCGAAGCGCTCGCGCTGCGGCGACAGCAGGTCTGGGACCGCCTTTCCGCCGCAGCGTTCCTGACGCCGAACGAGAAACGCGCTGCGCTCGGTTATCCATCCATCGCCGGTGGCGATAATCTGCTGATTTCCGGAGGAGATACGCTGGTGACCCCATGCTGAATGAAATATTGAAAGACATGAAAGTGTACGAAACGACAATGTCCACCGGCTACGGGCCGATGGCGCTCGCGGCGCAAAGCGGCCACCGCAGTTTTTATTCCGCCTTCGGAGCAGGGAAGGACAACGGTGGTACGAACGTGTTCCTCTATCTCATCCGCCACCGCACGACACCCGAATGGGAAGTCGGCACGGGGCATCTGAGCGATGCGGCGACGCTGGTGCGCGACACGGTCATCGCTTCCGGCAACAGCGATGCGCCGGTCAATTTTTCCGCCGGTGTGAAAGACATCACGAACAATATTCATGAAGGTTGCTATGACACATAAACATTTTGATGGCCGCTTCGAACTCAAGTTTCTCGCCGAGACGGGTACGTTCGAGGGTTATGCCGCGGTGTTCAACGTCGTCGACAGGGTGCACGACAAAATAACGCCCGGAGCGTTCAGGGACAGCCTCGCGGGATATAGAAAATCCGGACGCCTGCCGCCGCTGCTATGGCAGCACGAGGCGCTGGAGCCAGTCGGCGCGTGGCGGGAGATGTATGAGGACAATCATGGGCTATTTGCGAAGGGCGACCTATTCATTAACGACATCCCGCTGGCGAAGAAAGCCTACAAGCTACTCAAGGAGAATGCCGTCACCGGTCTCTCCATCGGCTACCGCACGCAGGAATCGTATCTGGAGCGGAAAAGCGGCATACGGGTGCTGACCAAGGTGGATCTGCTGGAAGTGTCGCTGGTGACTTTTCCGGCGAACGAGCGGGCGCGCGTCATCGGCGTGAAGGGTGCGGCATCCTTTGCAGTTCAGGATGACGTGATCGGCTTATTTAACAAGAGCTTGCAACGGGCGGCAGCGGAAATAAAAAAAGATATTGCCGCATGCCGCCTGAATGCCAGTCTGCGCCAGGCGGCAGTAGACGCCTTAAAACTTTAACACAAACATAAGGAGAACCTAACATGACATCACTCTGGGTGAAGATACGCGACGCTGTCGAAAACGAATGCGCCACGCTGCAGAACCTGCTCGCGCCGCTGGAATCTCAACTAAAGCCAGTGGCCGAACAGGATTTGAAGGATATTGCCGAAGCGGGCGTTGCAGCTAGTATAGCAGCAGCAACATCAGGCGGATCGCTCACGCTGACCATCGTTGAAGCGGCAGCGGTGGCGGGCGGACGCGCGGTTCTTTCCGCCGCGGCATCCAAAGGCGTGCAGTTGTCGGAACAGGCCGCGCTCGGTGTCGCCACCTTGGCCGGTCTTCCGACTTCATCGGCGCAGTAAGTAACTACATTTAATAACCAGAAGGAAAACAACCATGATAAATGATACAAGACAGGGCGATTCACAAATGACGGAGCTGTACCGCTCCTTCGAGATGTTCAAGGAAGCGAACGACCAGCGTCTCCGCGACATCGAGTCCAAGGGCGCGGCCGACCCGCTCACCGAGCTCAAGGTCAGCCGCCTTAACGAGCGCTTCGATCAGCTGGAAACGGCGATGCGCCGTAGTCCGCGCGGCGCTATCGAGGGAAAATCCGACGAACAGAAAGAAGCGTCTCTCTTCGCGATCGAGCGCAAGCACAGCTTTTCAGGCGAGCTTGATGTGAAAACCTACCGCCACTACAAGGCGGCGCTCAACAACTACCTGCGCAAGAACAACGCCGGCAGTAACATCGATGAAATCAAGGCGCTCAGCGTCGGCTCCGATCCGGATGGCGGCTTTGCCGTTCCGCCGGATATGAGCGGGCGCATCGTCTCGCTGATATTCGAAACATCGCCGGTGCGTCAGGTGGCGAACGTCGTCACTATCAGCTCGGACGCGCTGGAGGGTATTAACGACCTCAATCAGGCAACATCAGGCTGGATCGGCGAAACGCAGGACCGCACAGACACCAGTACGCCGCAGATCGGCGCTTGGCGTATCCCGGTGCATGAACAGTATGCCGAGCCGAGCGCGACGCAGAAGCTGCTGGATGATGCGATGTTCGATGTAGAAGGGTATCTGGCGGGAAAAATCGCCGACCGCCTGTCGCGCATGGAAAATGCGGCCTTCGTCAACGGCAACGGCGTCATGAAGCCGCGCGGTTTCCTCACCTATACCGCGGGCGTTCCCAGTTCCGGCACGTTCAACGTCATTGAGCAGGTGGTGTCCGGCGCGTCGGGCGCTTTCGCCTCCAGCAGCCCCGGCGATGCGCTGATCAACCTTGTCTACAAGCTGAAAGCGGCTTACCGCAACAACGCCGTGTTCATGATGACACGCGGCACGCTCGGTGAAGTGCGGAAACTCAAAGATAGCCAGGGCCGCTACATCTGGCAGCCGGATTTCCAGCAGCAGCAGGGCGGCTCGCTGCTCGGCTTCAAGGTTGTGGAAGCGCAGGACATGCCGGAACTCGCGGCCAGCAGCCTGTCGGTGGCGTTTGGAGATTTCAGACAGGCCTACCAGATTGTCGACCGTCAGGGTATCCGCATCCTGCGCGATGCGCTGACCGCCAAGCCCTACGTCAAGTTCTACACGACGAAGCGCGTTGGCGGCGATGTGGTGAATTTCGAAGCCCTCAAGCTGATGAAGTTCGCGGTGTCTTAATCTGTCATCTTCAATAAAGAAAGGAACTCATACTTATGCATGATATCGTCAATAATATTGCGGTCACACAATTACTGATGCCGCAAACCATCACCTCTTCGGCCCTCAATACCGGCACTGTCGACACCCTCGGCGCGGACATACAGTCCTTCGTCGTGCTGGTCGGCAATATTGCCGACACGCTGAGCGGCTCGGTGCGCATCGATCTCTCCATCCAGCACGCGGATGACGACGGCACCGGCAATCCGGCATCGTTCGCCGCCTGCGACGATGACGATGTGCTCAACTTCAGCGGCCTGACGTCCGGCATTTTCACCAGTGTCAACGCTTCCGGACTGAAGCAGAAGCGCTATGTCATCGATTACATTGGCGGCCTGCGCTTCGTGAAAGTCATCGCGACGCCGGTCGGCCTGTCAACATGCGGGTCCATCGCCATGCTCGGCCTGCAGGGCAACCTGCACCAGCTGCCGGCGGTTAATAGTTAAAACTTCTCCTCCCTGAGGGGGTGAGGATTTGTTCTTCACCCCTTCTTTTTTTAAAAGACAGAGGATGCCATGATGCACCAACCCCTTTACCGGCTAGTCGAAACCACGCCACCGGCGATAGAGCCGCTGACGCTGGGTGAGGTTAAAACCTTTTTGCGTGTTGACCAGACGAGCGACGACACGCTGATTTCTTCGCTGATCATGGCGGCGCGGATGTTCTGCGAGGTTAATACGGGCAGGAGCCTGATCACGCGCAGCTACAGCCTGTTTCTTGACCGCTGGCCGGAGGTGCGGCATCCGCGCCTGTTCAGGCCGGAGCAGCGGCGTCTTCCGCTGACGCTTGAGCCAAGCGCCATCAATCTGCCCGCGCCGCCGTTGCTGTCGGTCACGCAGATCAATATTTATGCTGCTGATAATAGTGCGGCTGTTTTCGACTCCGGCAGCTATTTTGTTGATACGGCGGGCGTGCCGGGGCGGGTTGTTTTAATTTCCGGCACTGTGCCCCCGCTGCCGGGGCGCGTGGCCAACGGCATTGAGATACAATTCACCGCCGGATACGGCGCGGCAGAGGATGATGTTCCCGTCCTGCTGCGTCAGGGGATGCTGCAGGTGATCGCGCATTTATACGAGCATCGCGGCGATAGTCCGGATCAGGCGCTGCTGGCCTCGGGTGCGGCGGCGATTTTTCAGCCTTATAGACTGATGGGTTTGTCATGATTGCGGATATGAGACGCCGTGTGACAATACAGGAGCCCGTTCTCACGCCGGATGGCGCGGGCGGGTTCACCGGGAGCTGGCAGAATATCGCCACGGCGCCGGTTGTTTATGCCGCCATCACACCGGTGGCGGCGGGCGAGCAGTTCAGGGCCGGTCAGTTGGAAACGACCGCGACGCATCATATTGTTATCAGGTATCGTTCAGACCTTACGCCCAATATGCGGCTGATCGACGAGGCTGCTACGGTTTACACTATTATTTCGCTGGCGGCGCAGCTGGGTCTGCAGGTTTATCTGGAGCTGCTGACGGCGGTAAGGAGTTCGTAGGTGCTGGCGGAGTCACGGGCGTTGCCGGCGCAGTCCGGGGTTTCGGCAGGAACTGCGGTCCTGGCGGCGCTATTTTTAACCGCGACGGGTCGGGCGGCACGGGGCCGAGAGTTTCAACGCCAACCGGCTTCCAGTCGGCGGCTTCCTTGTCGGCCTTATCGGTCTGGTCCTTCGGCAGTAATTTTTTGGCGATACCGAGCGCCATCTTGGAGCAGAGGTTCTGGAGCTTCAGGTCGTCTTTTTTCTGCGCGCCGATCTTGAACCATTTATAGGCATTATAAAGGTCCGGCGGCAGGTTGTTTGGCGGGGTCTTGTTACCGAGCAACAGGCTGGCGTAAAAGAAAGCGCCGGCCTGATCGCCCAGCAGGGCGCTGCGTTTAAACCAGTCGCGCGCTGTCATGAGGTTCTGCTCGACGCCCACGGCGCTGACATACATCGCGCCGATGGCGTCCATCGCCTGCGTATTGTTTTTTTCGGTCGCGGCGCGCTTGTAGAGGCGCATGGCTTCTTTCTCGCTGGAAACGACGCCATAGCCGCTGTGATACATGTTGCCGAGGATGACCATGGCGCGATCGTCGCCTGACTCAGCTAAAGGGCGCAGCTCCTTGATGGCGGCGGGCCAGTCTTTTTTGTCGTAGGCTTTTTTGCCTTCGTCAAAACCGGCGAAGGCGGGAGCGGCCGCGAAAGATAAAAACAGGACAGTGATAAGGATGCGTTTCAACATTGTCAGAGTGTAGGACTTTTTCAAAAAAGGATCAATAAAATGTCAGCTGACAGCCTCTGGGATGTGCAAACCGGTGTCTTTACCCTGCTGGTGAACACCTCCGGACTGACCGCGCTTCTGGCCAATGGCGCAGGCAGTATCCTCGATCATGTGCCGACGGGAACGGTTTTTCCCTACGTCGTGATCGGCGAGGTGCGGTCCGTGCCGATGGATACGCAGAGCGTTTCTGGAAACGAAGTGATGCTGACGCTCGACACCTACAGCCGGGCCACGGGCATGCAGGAGGCGCGGCACATCATGTCGCAGATTTACGCTGCGCTGCATAACGCGGCGTTTACCGTGCCGAATCAGGTGCTGGTGCAGTGCCAGTGCCTGGAGAGTGTAACGCTTGTTGAAGCGGAAGGGCTGGGGCGCCTGGCGCAGGACGCCCTGATCCGCCACGGTTCACAGCGCTTCCGCCTTATTACTGAACCCGCATAACGGAGATTAAAACATGCCCAGTCAGAATGGCCGCTATTTGTTGCTGAAGATCGGCAACGGCGGCAGCCCGGAAAC